>CBIHOX010000010.1:0-74712 GCA_966211685.1 uncultured Pseudoduganella sp. | reverse complement strand
TGCGCACGTTGGCGCGCACCGAGACGTTCATGCCGATGAAGCCGCAGGCGCCGGACAGCACGGCGCCGATCAGGAAACCGAGCGCGGTATGCATGTCGAGCAGGACGGCGATTGCCACCAGCAGCACCGCGCCGACCAGGCCGATGGTGCGGTATTGCCGCGCGAGATAGGCCGCCGCGCCCTGCTGGATCGCCGTCGCAATTTCCTGCATGCGCGGATTTCCGGCATCCTGGCGCAAGATCCAGCTGCGCGCCCATAAGCCATACACCACGGCGATCACGCCGCACGCCACTGCGAACCACAGGCTTGCCGTCATATCGTCCCCTTCGTTTCGTTATCAAGCTCGACCACTACGTCACACGTACGGGCCTATGCCGACAGCTGCATACGCCCACCAGGCTGCGTACTGCACATGCTGAAAACCGAAGTTGGATATGAGTCTACCGCAAACGTGGAAAATTAAGCAATTTGCGTTGCGATTCATTCAAATTGCCACACTCTTTACGCCGGCTCAAAAACAAAAACGGCGCCGCGGCGCCGTTTTTCAGGGTTCACCGCAGGGTGAACAATCAGCTGGCCAGCGCGGCAAACGCGCGGTCGCGGATTTCCTCGACCGGGCCGATGCCTTCGATCTTGCGGTACTTCGGCGCGCCCGGCTCGCCGGATTCCGCCCACTTGTTGTAGTAGCCGAGCAGCACTTCGGTCTGGTTGTGGTAGACGTCCAGGCGCTTCTTGACGGTTTCTTCCTTGTCGTCGTCGCGCTGCACCAGGTCTTCACCGGTCACGTCATCCTTGCCTTCGACTTTGGGCGGATTGAATTTCACGTGGTAGACACGGCCCGATGCCGGGTGCGAACGGCGGCCGCTCATGCGCTCCACGATGGCTTCGTCCGGCACGGCGATTTCCAGCACGTAGTCGACGGCCACGCCCGCGTCTTTCATGGCGTCGGCTTGCGCGATGGTGCGCGGGAAGCCGTCGAACAGGTAACCGTTGGCGCAATCGGCTTCTTTCAGGCGATCCTTGACCAGGCCGATGATGATGTCGTCCGATACCAGCTGGCCCGCATCCATGACCTTCTTGGCCGCCAGGCCCATTTCCGTGCCGGCCTTGATGGCGGCGCGCAGCATGTCGCCGGTGGAAATCTGAGGAATGTTGTATTTTTCCTTGATGTAATTAGCCTGGGTGCCCTTGCCGGCGCCGGGTGCTCCTAACAGAATGAGACGCATGAAAATTCCTGGATTTGTAATGAGAATTCGGATGGTGTGGTGCTAATACTGCCTATGCTGCCAATGCTGCCGGTTTGTCTACCTTCGTCACGAAACTTACCACAAAAAGCAGCTTCTACGCCAGTTCATAGCCAAATTTGCACGAATGTGGCCGAACCGGCGCGGCGGTAAGGATGGCGTAAGGCTGCTGGTGCGGGGCTTTGCGGAACGCCGCGCTACGTCACTGATCCAGCTGCGATCGTGCCGCAATCACAGGCATCCGCCGGGGCAGCCCGCAATCGGGCCACGCTGGGCCCTGTCAGGCCGCGTGGCGCCATGCCGCCTTCGCGCGGTTACGCCGCGAACAGCGCGCGCACGCGCGCCAGGTCTTCCGGCGTATCGACGCCGGCCGCGGGCGCCTCGGCCGTCACGTAGACCGCGATCGGATAGCCGTGCCACAGCACGCGCAATTGTTCCAGCGCTTCGATGGTTTCCAGCGGCGACACTTCCAGCTGCGGATACGCCTGCAGGAAGTCATTGCGGTAGGCATACAGGCCGATATGGCGCAGCGGCACGTAGGCGGGCGGCAGCGCGGTTTTATCGGCGGCGAACGCGTCGCGCGCCCACGGGATGGTGGCGCGCGAAAAGTACAGCGCACGGCCCAGCTTGTCGAGCACCACCTTGACCACGTTGGGATTGAAGGCGTCGGCGGCGTCGTGCAGCGGGTGGGCGCAGGTGGCCATCGGCACGCCGGCGTTGATGCGGGCCGCGGCCGCGGCCAGCAGCGACGGCTCGATCAACGGTTCGTCGCCCTGCAGGTTGACCACCACGTCGTCCGGCGCCAGGTCCAGCACGCGCGCCACTTCTGCAATGCGGTCGGTCCCGGACGGGTGGTCGGCGCGCGTCATGCACGCCTGCACGCCGTGCGCTTCGCAGGCGGCGCGGATCGATTCATGGTCGGTGGCGACGATGATGCGGGCGGCGCCGGCCAGCGCGGCGCGCTCGGCCACGCGCACCACCATCGGCTTGCCGCCGAGGTCGGCCAGGGGTTTGTTGGGCAGGCGGGTGGAAGCCAGGCGGGCGGGAATGATGACAGTAAATGTCATTATTCCGCCGTATCCTGCAAGGTGCGGGCTTCATCGGCCCACATGATGGGAATGCCGTCACGGATCGGATACGCCAGGCGGTCGCCGCGGCAGATCAGTTCCTGGGCTTTTTTATCGTATTCCAATGGGCCCTTGCAGACAGGGCAGACCAGGATATCAAGCAGTCGAGCATCCACGACATTTCTCCACTAATTGTTTTGCCAGCGCCGCATCGATGCGGGCCGACACGGGCACCACCCACAGGCGTGGATCGTCCCTGAATTCTTTGAGTTGGCGACATTTTACTGCATCCTTCTCGGTCATCAAGATCAGGTCCGCCGCCACGCCGTCGAATGGGCGGTCGAGGAAATCGTGGTGGTCCGGCAGCGGCAATTCCAGCGGCGCGAAGCCGGCGCCTTCCAGCATCGTGAAAAACCGCGCGGGATTACCGATCCCGGCCGCCGCCGCCACGGTCCAGCCCTGGCGCCTTGCGCGCGCCGCCAGTTCCGCCAGCGGCACGGACTCGCCCCCGCACAGCGGCTCGGCCAGCTCCGCTTCCAGCACCATTTGCACCGGCATCGCGGCAGGCAAGCCCTGGCGCCCCCTGCCCCGCACCCGCGCCGCCAGTTCCGGCGCCAGCTGCGGCGTGTTGACCACGGTGACGTCGCGCCGCCGCGACGGTTTTTCGCGCAGCGGCCCGGCCGGCAGCAGCCAGCCATTGCCGACGCCGCGGCCGTCGAACAGGATGATTTCCACGTCGCGCTGCAAGGCGTAGTGCTGCAAGCCATCGTCGGCCAACACGACGTCGACTTCCGGATGCGCCGCCAGCAGCGCCCTGCCGGCCTCCACCCGCCGCCGGCCCACCATCACCGGGCAGCCTGTGCGCGCGGCAATCAGCACCGGCTCGTCGCCCACCTCGCGCGGCGGCGAGTCCGCCGTGACCGCGCGCGGAGCCCCTCCGGCGCCACCGAAGCCGCGCGAAATCACGCCGGGCGTGAAGCCCGCGTCGCGCAGCGCCTGCACCAGCCAGATCGTCAGCGGCGTCTTGCCGGTGCCGCCTATATAAATATTACCGATCACCACCACCGGCACCGGCAAGCGCTCGGATTTCAGTACGCCGGCGCGGAACAGTTGCGCGCGCAGGCCGGCGATGCCGCCAAAGAGCACGGACACGGGCCACAGCGCGCACGCCAGCGGGCCGCGGCGCAGCCAGTTGCGGGTCAGGGTTGTTTCAAGCTTGGATGGTTGGGATGGCTTGGATGTTTGGGACATAGGTTGACAAGGTACGCCAGTAGCGAACTGGATTGGGTTTCCGCCTGCACGACAACAATGCTTGGAATGGTGGGGACGGTTGGAGCATCAAGGCCGCGGAGCCGGCCGGCACGGTCCGGCTTGCGCCACAGCAGCCTGCAGCCATGGTTCGTCGCCGGCTGGACGGCGCGGCGCCGTGGCTGCCGGACCAGGGCGCGCCCGGCGGCGCATCCTGGTCCGCGCGGCCCGCATTATTTGCCGGCGCCCGTCTGCGCGGCAAACGTCAGCTTGTCGAAGCCGGCCAGGCGCGCCGCTTCCATCACGTTGACCACCATCTGGTGCATCGCGAACTGGTCGGCGTTGATGATGACGACCGGCGCCTTGGCCGGGTCTTTCGCGGCAGCCTTCAGCGACGCCGCCAGGCCGGCCACATTCTGGAACGACACCGGCACGTTATTGACCGTGTAATTACCCTTGGCGTCGATGGTGACGTTGATTTCATTGGGCCGCTCCGCGGCTTTTTCCGCATCGGCAGTCGGCAACGTGATGTTCAGTTCAGTGAACTTGCTGTAGGTGGTGGTCACCATCAGGAAGATCAAAATCACCAGCAATACGTCGATGAACGGGATCAGGTTGATCTCGGGATCTTCGCGCAGGCGCCCGCGGCGGAAATTCATGGCCATAGGTCAGTTCTTGCGTGAAAAGTGGACCACGTCGACGAATTTCACCGCCTGCTGTTCCATCTCGATGATGAAACTGTCGACCAGCGCGCGGAAGTGGCGGTAAAACACCAGGGTCGGCATGGCGATCGCCAAGCCAAAGCCGGTGTTGTACAGCGCCACGGAAATGCCGTGCGCCAGTTGTGCCGGGTTGGTGCCGGCGCCGTTTTGCGAACCGAAGATTTCAATCATGCCGACCACGGTGCCGAACAGGCCCATCAGCGGCGCCAGCGATGCAATGGTGCCCAGCGTGGTCAAAAAGCGCTCCAGCGTGTGCGCCACGCCGCTGCCCGATTCCTCGATGGCTTCCTTCATGACGTCGCGCGGCGCATCGACATTGCGCAGCGCGGCCGACAGGACCACGCCCAGCGGCGAACTCTGTTCCAGCCGCTCGATCACCTCCGGCGTGATATTGCCGCTACGGTAGACACCCACCACTTCGTCGAACAGTTGGCGCGGCAGGATGCGCGTGCGGCGCAATACCATCAGGCGTTCAATGATCAGGGCGGTGGCAATGATGGAAGCGAACAGCAGCGGCCAGATGGGCCAGCCTGCGGCTTGGATAATGGCGAGCAAATGAAACTCCTGGGCGTGAATGACAGCGGTTGCGGCGGCAGGCAAATGCCTTTGGCTTACGCGCGTGGTTGAACGCGCAATGTAGCGTGTTGCCGCCCAGTCGGCAAGTCATGCGCAATCCTGTCAATCAAGCAAGTTGTGCATTCTGCACATTTTCTGTGGACAAAATTGTTGGCAAGCCGCCCAACGTCATCATAACCATTTGATCTATAAAAGCTTTTTTATCAAGCTCAAGTTTTAAGCACGGCTTTTCACCCTGGTTCTGCACAGCTTCTGTGGAAAAAAATGTGAGCAAGGACAAGAATAGCTGTCTAAGCCATTGATCTTGAAGGATTTAGTTCCACTGGTGAAAAAACAGGCAGCACGAGAACCGCAGCCGGGGACAGTTCTCCCCACATTCTGTTGATAAGATTGTGAGCAATAGCCTTGCTGCACAGAAAACCCATTGATTCATAAGCGTTTTCTATCCACGCACAAAAATTTTGCAAGGACATATTTTCCCCAGTGAAATGCCGGTTTTCCGGGGCCATGGCCGTGGGACGGGCGCCAAAGCGGGACAACTGCCGCATTCTTCACAAAAACTGTGGACAAAATTGTGCGCAAGCCTGCGATTAATACATAAGTCGTTGATTTTATATGAAAATAGTTCAATGATTAAAAAAGAGGCAGAGAACACCCTGGTTGAATGGCGGCTGCGTCTGTGCACTTCTTCACACATTGTGTGGATAAAATTGTGAGCAATGCCCAGGACAGTCAGGTATGTCATTGATTCGTCATCATTTAATCGTTCTGCTCAAAACTTAAGCAGGCCTTCCACAGGGCAAATCCTTGGCCAGTCGTCGAGAACCGGCGGGCAACTTCTGCACATCTTCTGTGGATAAAATTGTGAGCAAGCGCCCCGCGCACCCTGCAAGCCATTGAATACAAACAATAAAATTTCTATGAGTAAATTTTCAGCACGGATAGACTTATCCATGCGGCAGTGCAACACACGGCCGGAAGTTCCACACATATTTTGTGGATAACTTTGTGCGTAACCGCTGCGGCTTACCGTAAAGTACTTGATCTATATAGGTTTTCCTGAAATGCTCATGAATGAAGCATCGCCGTTTCACTTTAAAAATCAACAAGTTACAAAAAGGACTTGCCAGAGTAAGTCATATGTGACATAAGCATGACCCCTGCAAAAATTTGTGGACAGCTTTGCCGCCCCTGCCATGACCTATCCCGACAACCAGGCTGCCGCCGGCAGCGTCATTACGGTTTCCGCCCTCAACCAGGCGGTGGGCCGCTTGCTGGAACGCTCTTTTCCCCTGACGTGGATATCTGGGGAAATCTCGAACTTTACGCGCGCCAGTTCCGGCCACTGGTATTTCACGCTGAAGGACGACGCGGCCCAGGTGCGCGCCGTGATGTTCCGCGGCCGCGCGCAATACGCGGGTTTCATGCCGCGCGAGGGCGACAAGGTCGAGGTGCGCGCGCTGGTCACGCTGTATGGCCCGCGCGGCGATTACCAGATCAATGTGGAAGCCATCCGCCGCGCCGGCGTGGGCCAGCTGTTTGAAGCGTTCATGCGGCTCAAGGAAAAGCTGGGCGCGGCCGGGTTGTTCGACCAGGACCGCAAGCGCGCGCTGCCGATGTTCGCGCGCACCATCGGGGTGGTCACCAGCGCGCAGGCGGCCGCCCTGCGCGACGTGCTGACGGCGCTGCAGCGGCGGGCGCCGCATGTGCGCGTGATTGTCTACCCGACCCTGGTGCAGGGCCAGCTGGCGGCCGAACAGATCGCCGGCGCCATCGCCACCGCGTCGCGCCGCGCCGAATGCGACGTGCTGATCGTGTGCCGCGGCGGCGGCAGTATCGAGGACCTGTGGTGTTTCAACGATGAAGCCGTGGCGTACGCGATCGCCAATTGCGCCATGCCGGTGATTTCCGGCGTGGGCCACGAAACCGATTTCACGATTGCCGACTTCGCGGCCGACTTGCGCGCGGCCACGCCGACCGCGGCGGCCGAACTGGCCGCCACGCCGCGCGCCGACTGGCTGGCGTCGCTGCGGGCCGACGCCGCCGACTTGCGGCGCGCCATGCAGCGCCTGCTCAACGATGCCCAGCAGACACTGGACAGCCACGCGCGCCGCCTGCTGAGCCCGGCGGCGCAGATCGGCCAGCAGCGCGCACGCCTGCAAGCCCATGCGATGGCGCTGACGCACGCCAACCGGGCGCCGGTGGCGCAAGCGCGCGTCGCGTTCGACAAGGTGCAAGCGCGCTGGGCGGCATGCCGCCCGGATCCGGCAGGATGGCGCGGGCAGCTCGATGCGCTGGGCCGGCGCGCCGCGCTGGCCAACCGCCGCCAGCTCGAGCATCGGCGCGCCGCCCTGCAGGCGCTGTCGGCGCAGCTGGAATTGTTGAATCCGCAACGCACGCTCGAGCGCGGCTACGCCATCCTTACCGACCGGCACGGCGCCATCGTGCGCTCGCCGGGGCAACTGCAGCCCCACACCACGGTGGGCGTGCGGGTCGCGGAAGGCAGCGCGGACGTCGGCATCGCTTCGGTCCAGCCCCAGCTGGGCTGACGCCGCCGGCACCGCCATATGCCCCGGCCAATAGCAGCCATTCCAAGCACCGTCCCGCGCGAAGGTTTACAATAGTGGACGTTTCAGCAAAAATGCCTTTCTGACTCAACCATAAGGAACCACACATGGAACATACCCTGCCAGCCCTGCCGTATGCCCTGGACGCCCTGGCGCCGCACATCTCCAAAGAAACGCTGGAATACCACTACGGTAAACACCATCAAGCGTATGTCACCAACCTGAACAACCTGATCAAGGGCACCGAGTTTGAAAACCTGTCCCTGGAAGAAATCGTCAAGAAATCGTCCGGCGGCATCTTCAACAATGCAGCCCAGGTATGGAACCACACGTTCTACTGGAACGGCCTGAAGCCAAACGGCGGCGGCGCTCCAACCGGCGCGCTGGCCGACGCCATCAACGCCAAGTGGGGTTCGTTCGAGAAGTTCAAGGAAGAATTCACCAAATCGTGCGTGGGCAACTTCGGCTCCAGCTGGACCTGGCTGGTGAAAAAGGCTGACGGCACCGTCGACATCGTCAACACGTCGAACGCCGCCACCCCGCTGACCACCGCCGACAAGGCGCTGATCACCTGCGACCTGTGGGAACACGCTTACTACATCGATTACCGCAACCTGCGTCCGAAGTACGTGGAAAACTTCTTCGCGCTGGCCAACTGGGACTTCGCGGCACAGAACTTCGCCTGACCGTTCGCGCACCATGCAGGCGCCCGGCCCGACGGCCCGGCGCCATGCCATTGAAAAGCCGGCGCCGCCGGCTTTTTTATCATCGGGGCCATTAGCGGACTGGTCACCCGGCCTGCAAGGTCTTCACGGTCCGGACTTCGTTTTTCTCGCCGGCCCCCGTATTGCTGATCCGGCTTTCCTGCCGCGTCGTCAACAACCGGTCTCCCGCCAGCGCATAGGTGCTGCGCTCTTCGTGGCGAAATTCAAAGCCCACCACCACAAAAGCCCGGCCCGAGCCGTGCAACTGCAGCTGGCTGGCCAGCGGCGTGCCATCCTGCGCGATCCACACGTCGAACACCCCATCGAATTCCTTCAAATACTTGCGTTCGCGGTCGCTCAGCACCTTGGCCGGCACCGCGAACGTCAGCTGGCGCGCGGGCTTGCCCTGCCATTCCGCGGCTTTTTCCGCCTTGAACGTGGCGCGCTCGATGTTGCGCGCCAGGTTTTCCGCCGCCGACACCATCGGCCGCAAATCGTCGGGCCCCAGTTCCTTCAGCGCATACAGCGCCGGCGTCTTCGCGTTGGGATTTTTCGCCGCCGCCAGCTGGTCTGCGTCCATCCGCGCCAGCAAATCGCGGCCATATTGCAGGCGCAAGCCCTGCGCACCGTCTTCCACCTGCACGGAAGCGCTGCCGGCGTATTCGTCGGCTTCGCCGCCCTCGCCCACCTTGCGCGACGTTTCGGCCTTCAGCACGCCCTTCACCGGCGTGCTGCCCTGCAGGCGCTGCAGCGCTCCCTTCAAATCGCCCAAGCCATCGGCCCTGGCCGCGCCGGCCAGCAGCAGGGCCCCCAGCAGCAGGGTACGGGTCAGGCGCATAACGCCTCCTTCGACGGCTCCAGCTCGCCGGTCAGGCGGCCGGCCGCCATCGTCACGGTGCGCCCGCAGCGCCGGGCAATCGCGGGATCGTGCGTCACCAGCACCAGGGTCGAGCCGCGCTCCCGGTTCAGCGCGAACATCAGCTGCATGACGGCTTCGCCGGTGGCCGCATCGAGGCTGCCGGTCGGTTCATCGGCAAACAGCAGCGGCGGTTCCGCCACGAAGGCGCGCGCCAGCGCCACCCGCTGCTGTTCGCCGCCGGACAGGAATTTCGGATAGTGCTTCAGGCGGCTGCCCAGCCCCACGCGCTCCAGCATGGCCTCGGCCTTGGCGCGGGCGCCGCCGTCGCCGCGCAATTCCAGCGGCAGCATGACGTTTTCCAGCGCCGTCAAATGCGGCAACAGCTGGAACGACTGGAACACGAACCCCAGGCGCGCCTGGCGGAACTGGGCGCGGCCGTCTTCATCGAGCGCGAAAATATCGGTCTGCGCCAGGTGTACGGTGCCCGAGGTCGGCGTGTCCAGGCCCGCCAGGATGCCCAGCAAGGTGGATTTGCCGGAACCGGACGCGCCCACGATGGCCAAGGTTTCCCCGGCCGCCACGGCAAAGCCCACGTCGTCGAGGATGGTCAGCTCGCCGGTGGCGTCGGTGACCCGCTTGCCCAGCCCGCGCACTTCAATGATATGTTGCATAACGTCTCCTTAAGCTTGCCGCAGCGATTGCAGCGGCGGTTGATTCAATACGTGGCGCAGGCCAGGCCAGCCGCCCGCCAGCGCGCACAGCGCGCCCGCGGCAATTCCGGCCGGCCAGACCGTGGGTGGCCAGCCCCATGTGAGGTCGAAAACCCAGCGTGCAAGCGCCCAGCCGCCGATACTGGCGCCCAGCGCGGCCAGCAGCCCCGCCAGCGCGCCCGTCAGGGCCAGTTCCAGCCATTGCGCATGCGACAACTGGCGGCGCGTGGCGCCCAGCGCCCGCAGCAGCGCGGCCTGGCCGGCGCGCGCATCCTGGCTGCCCGCCAGCGCCGCGTACAGGACCAGCACCCCGGCCGCCAGCGTGAACACGAACAGGAATTCCACGGCGGACACGGCCTGCTCCAGCGCTTGCTGCATGTCGCGCACGAAGGCGCTGACGTCGGCCACGCTGACATTCGGAAAATCGCGCGCCAGCGCACCGATCGAACGGTCGCCCTCGGGCGCATGGAAGGCCGCCACGTAAGTGGCCGGCAAGTCCGCCGCGGCGGCGGGATTGAGCAGGTAGTCAAAGCTGGGCGTGCGCTGGCGCCAGTTGATCTTGCGGATGCTGGTCACGGCCACCCGCAACGGCAATCCGCCGACGTCCAATTCCAGCATATCGCCAGGTTTCACGCCATGGCGCCCGGCCGCCTCTTCGCCCACCGATACCTGGGGCGCCAGGCTGTCCGGCGCGAACCACCGTCCTTGCACCACGTTGCTGGCGGCCGGCAGCGTGGCGGCGGACGACATGTCCACTTCAACGGGGCCGCCTTCGCCGGCGTTACCGCCGGACCGGAGCGGCTTGCCATTGACGGCCAGCAGCCGGCCCCGGATGCTGGCCAGCAGCGCCGGCGCGCCATGCGCCTGCAGGCGCCGCGCCACGGCGTCGCGCTGGTCCGGCTGGATGTTGAAGACATAATGGTTGGCCGCTCCGGCCGGCACCGACGCGCGCCAGGCGGCATGCAGGTCCGAGCGCACCACGGTCAGCAACAGCAGCGCCGTCAGGCCAATGGAGAGAGCCACGGTTTGCGCGATGACGGCGCCGCGCTGGCGGCGCAATGTCGCCAGCGCCAGGGCCCAGGCCGAGCCCGCGGAAGCGGGGCGCCACCGTCCCGCCCGGGCCAGCAACGCCAGCGCCAGCCAGGCAACCAGCGCAAACACGCCGACTCCCAGCAGCACGCCCGCGGCCGCTCCCAGGCCCAGCACCGCGTCGCCCGCGGTCCACAGCAGCAGCCCGGCAAACGCCGCGCCGCCCAGCGCGAACGCCGCCACCGTGGCGGGGCGCGGCGGCGCCGCTTCGCGCCGCAACAGCCGCACATGCGGCACGCCTGTCATTTGCAGCAGCGCCGGCAGTGCGAAGCCGGCCAGCGCCACTTGCGCGGCCACGCAGCCCTGGACCGCCGGCAGCCAGCCCGGCGCGGGCAAGTCCGGCGGCAGCATGCCGCCCAGCCAATGCAGCAGCGCCGCGTGGCCGGCATAGCCCAGCGCCACTCCCAGCACGCCGCCGGCCAGGCCAACCAGCGCGAATCCGGTCACATGCAGCGCCAGCACCCGTCCCTCGCGCAGTCCCAGGCAGCGCAGCATGGCGCAGGCGTCGAGGTGGCGCAACAGGTAGCGGCGCGCCGCCATGGCGATGGCCACCGCCGACAGGATGGCCGCCAGCACGCCGGCCAGCGACAGGAAGCTGTGCACCTTGTCCAGGATGCCGGCCAGCTCGCTTGCCGCGTCCCGCGCGTCCTGCACCGTCAAGCCGGTTGCGCCGGCGCTTTTCACGTAACGCTGGAATGCCGCCACCGCATCGGGTGCGCCGGACGCCAGCAGCGTGAAGCGGGCGCGCGCACCAGGCTGCATGACGCCGGCAGCGTCCAGGTCGGACGCGGCTATCATGGCGCGCGGCGCAATCGATACGATGGCCTGGCGGCGGTCCGGTTCGGCATCGATCACGCCGGCCACCGTGAAGTCCGCCGACCCGATGCGCAGCGTGGCGCCGGCACGGGTGCCGAGCCGCGCCGCCACGGCGGGATCGATCCATACCTGGCCGCGCGCCGGGCCGCCGGCGGCGGCGCCGCTTCCCTGCAGGCGCACCGCGCCGCGCAGCGGGTACGCCGGTTCCACGGCTTTCAGTGACACCAGCATGGCGTCGCCGCCGGCCGACGCCATGGCGGCCATGGCGCTGGTGGCTGCCGTGCGCAAACCGAGGCGGCGCGCTTGCTCGCGCCAGCGCGGCGCCAGCGGCGCATCCGACGCCACCGTCATGTCGGCCGCCAGCAAATGCGTGCCGTCACGCAGCATGCCGGCGCGCAGGCGCTCCGAGAAAAACCCGACCGCGGAGATCGCCGCCACCGACAGCGCCAGCGCCGCCAGCAACAGGTGCAATTCACCGGCGCGCCAGTCGCGCAGCGCCATTTTAAGGGCCAGCCTGAACATGCGTTCTCCCGTCTAGTCGAAAACGCAAGGTTAGCCGCCTGGCCTGAAGAATTCATGAACCGTGCGACGAAATGCAAGCTGGCGCGACGGACGGCAAGCCGGCGGCATCGCGGCCCGGCGGCGGGCTTCTACATGGCGCGGAACAGGTGCACATAGGCGCGGCTGACCGGCAGCTCGGAGTCCACGCCGCGCAGGCGCACGAACATGCGGCTGTTGTCGTCGCGCCGCACGCTGTCCACGTAATCCTGGTTGACCAGCGTGGCGCGGTGGATTTGCAGGAAGCGCGCGGGATCCAGCTGCACCGCCAGTTCCGCGATCGGCGTGCGGATCAGGTGTTCACCGCTGCGTGTGTGTACCACCGTGTATTTTTCGTCGGAATGGAAATACAGCACGTCGCCGACCGGCACCTGATGCGTCACGGCGCCCTGCGAGGCCCGGATATAGTGCAGGCGCGCCGGTTGCAATGCCGGCATTTGGGCCTGCAGCAGCTTGTGTACCGCGTGCGCCAGCCGTTCATCGCTGGCGGGATAGCCTGGTTCCCCGCCCGACCCGGCGCCCGACCCGGCCAGGGACTGCTGCACACGCGCCACCGCCCGCGCCAGCCGCTCGCGCCGCAACGGTTTCAACAGGTAGTCGATGGCCGCTTCGTCGAAGGCTTGCACCGCGTAGCAGTCGTAAGCGGTGACGAACACCACGCGCGTTCCTCCCTCGATACCCTGCGCCACCTCCAGTCCGGTCAGGCCCGGCATCTGGATGTCGAGGAAGGCGACGTCGGGCTCCAGTCCGGCAATGGCGGCGGCGGCCTCGGTCCCGCTGGACGCCACGCAAACGATGTCCAGCGCAGGCCACAGCGCGAGCAACTGTTCCCGCAAATGGCTGGCCAGGTGCGGTTCATCGTCGGCGATGATGGCGGTAACGGGTTTCATTTTTCCTCCATAACGGCGGACAACGGCAACGCCAGCGTCGCGCTGGCGCCGTCTTCGCGGATGTCCAGCGCCAGCCTGGCGCGCGTTCCATAGCGCGCCCGCAGGCGGCTGCGGATATTGGCCAGCGCCATGCCGGCGCCGCGCCGCTGCGGACGGCGCGCCGCCGACAGCCCCAGCCCGTCGTCCTCGACCAGCACCAGCAGCCGCCCCTCATGCAAGCGCGCCGACACGCTCACCGCGCCGCCTTCGACCTTGCCTTCGATGCCATGCTGGATGGCGTTTTCTATCAGCGGCTGCAACAGCAGGGTCGGCACGGTGGCCGCGCGCGCGGCGGCGCCGGCGTCGATGCGGTACGACAGCCTGGGCCCCATGCGGATGCGCATCAGTTCCAGGTAGCGCTCCGCCATGTCCAGTTCCACCGCCAGCCGGCTGTCGCCTTCGCGCATCTGCGTCAGGCCGGCGCGCAGGTAATCCGTAAACGCTTCCAGCATGCGGCGGGCGCGCGGCAAGTCCGACTCCATCAGGCTTTCGACGTTGGCCAGCGTATTGAACAGGAAATGCGGCTCGATCTGGCCCTGCAGCAGCCGCAATTGCGCTTCGGTGGCCATCCATTGCAGTGCGCGCTGGCGGCGGTGCTGGCGCAGGCGCACCAGCCACCAGGCCCACGCCGCCACCGTCACCACCGCCAGCAACACGTACAGGCGCGCCTGCGCCAGCGGATGGGCAATCGCATCGGCGGCGCGGAAATGCAGGGCATGAGCGGCGGCGTACAGGCCCAGGAAGGCGCCGCCCAGGACGCCGGCGGCCAGCGCCACGTTGCAGACGGCCATGGCGCGCCAGTCGGCCGGATCGGACAGGCGCTCCAGCCAGCGCGCCGGCAGCAGCCGTTCCGCCAGCCACGCCAGCGCCAGCGTGGTCCAGGCAATCAGGGCCGACACCGCCATGTTGAACAGGTACGAGGCGCGCCACCAGCCGGGATCCGATTCGCGCCCCGTCAAGACGCCGGAGACGGCCATCAGCAGCGTACCGGCGCAGACGGCGATCAGCGCGGCCACCGCCATGCGCGCCCACAGCGGTTCATCACGGTGTTTTTTCAGTGTCCAGAACGTGTTCCACGCCTGGTTCAGGTTGGCCAGTATCCGCATGTGCGCCAGTGTACGGCAGGCCGGCGCGCCGGGACAGTGCCGCGCGACGGTTCGACGATGGCTGCGACGGATGGCGCGGCCTGGCGCCAACCAACGCTACATTAACGCTGCGCTTCCGGCGCCGCGCACACGGCTTCGATCATTTCGCACAATTGCGGGTACTGGTGCTGTTCCAGCATGCCCACCACGGCCTGCACGACGTCCGGGTGGCTGGCGCGGCACGATTCGAGCAATTCCAGCGCGCGCGCCGTGTACAGCAGGTGCAGCGCATCCTTCACGCCCGCCAGCACGCCATGGGGCAATTGCGCCAGCTCGGTTTCGGCGAGCGGGCGGGGACGCGCCAGCGGCGCGCGCTGGCGGCGCCGGAAGCGCACACCCAGCTGCTGTTCCAGCACCAGGAACAACTGGTCCTGTTCGATCGGCTTGACCAGGAACGCGTCGGCGCCGGCGTCCAGCGCCTGCTGCCGTTCTTCCTCGAACGCCGAGGCGGTCATCATCACCACGCGCGGCCGCGGACCGGCGCCGCCGGCGCGGATGCTCCGCACCACCTGCAAGCCATCGAGGCCGGGCATGCGCCAGTCGACGATGACCAGCGCCGGCGGGCACCGTTTCATCGCGGCCAGCGCGCCGGCGCCGTCGGCAGCCAGTTCCACCATGAATCCCAGCGGCGACAGCAGGCTGTCGATCAAATGGCGGCTGTCGGCGTTGTCATCGGCCACCAGGATGCGCCGGCCGCGCTGCGCAGGCTCCAGCGCCTGCACCACGCTGGCCGGTTCGCGCGGCGCCGCGCTGGCGCCCTCGACTTCGATGGTGAAGCGGAATTCCGCGCCATTGCCCGGCTCCGATTCGACTTCCAGCGCGCCGCCCATCATGCGCACGAATTCACGCGAGATCGTCAAACCCAGCCCCGTGCCTTCGCTGGAACCGGAATGATCGGCTTGCACGAACGGTTCGAAGATGCGCTGCTGGTCTTCGCGCGCGATGCCGCGCCCGGTGTCGCGCACGGCCAGGGTCAGCGCATGGCGGTTGTCGGCCAGCGGGCTGGCGCGCGCCACCAGCGCCACGCTGCCCCGGTCGGCGAATTTCACGGCGTTCGAGACCAGGTTCAGCAGCACCTGCCGCAGGCGCGCGCCATCGATGCGTATCGTATGCGGCAATCCAGCGCAATCGAGCGTCATGGCCAGGCCGGCCTGGCGGGCGCGCGCGCCCAGCATGTCCATCACTTCGCGCAGCAAGCTTTCCACGTCCACCACCTGCGCCTGCAGCGTGATGCGGCCCGCCTCGATTTTCGACAGTTCCAGCAAATCGTTAATCAGGGTCAGCAAGTGCTGCCCGGAGCGGTGGATGACGGCCAGGTGGCGTTTTTCCTCGTCGGTCATGGTATGCGAATCGGCCAGCAGGCGCGAGAAGCCGATCACCGAATGCAGCGGCGTGCGCAATTCATGGCTCATGGTGGCAAGGAACACGCTTTTCGCGCGGCTGGCCGCCTTGGCTTCGGTCACGGCCACCGACAGCGCCTCGGTGCGCGCATCGACCAGTTCTTCCAGGTGGTTGCGGTGGCGGCGCAATTCATGCTCCGCCATCTTGATTTCCGTGATGTCGTAATTGACGCCCACCATGCGCAACAATTCGCCGTCGCCGCCCCGGAACGGGCGGCCGGCGGCCTTGATGTAGCGGATCTGGCCATCGGGCCAGCGGATGCGGAATTCCGTGCGGTATTCGCGTTCGCCGCGGCGCACCGCGTCGATCAGGCGGTTGACGCGGTCCAGGTCTTCCGGCACCAGGCGGCTCTCCCACGACGCCTGGGTATTGCCGAAGGCGTCCGGCGCCGTGCCGTACTGGCGGTGCATTTCCCGGTCCCACACCAGCCGGCCGGTGCGCGCGTCCCAGTCCCAGATGCCGATATTGGCCGCATCCGTGGCAATGGCCAGCCGTTCCTCGGACGCCTGCATGGCGCGGTAGCGGCGGTCCAGCAAGTCCACCATTTCCAGGATCGATTCGTTGAGCGTTTCCAGTTCGCCGAAAAACGTGCGCGCGGGCGGCGCCGCGGCGCCGTTGCCGCCCGCCTTGACGGCGGCCGCGTAGCGCCCCACCTCCTTCAGCGGTTTGAGCACCAGGTACCACAGCAGCAGGGACAGGCCCGACACCAGCGTGATGTCGAGCGCCACGATGGCCACGGTCAATTCCATGCGCCGCTGTTGCAGCGTTTGCAGCACGTATTCCGGCGTCACGTACATTTTTACCGAACCCACCGCGCGCCCGCCGACCGTGATGGTGCGCACCGCCGTGCGCAGCGCCGGCAAGTCCGGCGGGGTGGACGCCCGTTCGATGTCGCCGCGCGCATTGCGCAGGAAGACAAACTGCATGCCATTGCTGAGCGTGACGGTGCAGCCATACAAGTCGCGGTTGCTGAGGCTGGCGCGGACGATGGCGATGATCTGGTGGTCGTCGAAGTTCCATGCCGGCAGCGCGACCGCGGCGGTCAGCTGGTCGGCGCTGGCTTCGAGTTCGCGGTGCAATTCCCGCCACCGTTCATTGCTTTCCGCGTTGTAGGACAGCATCGCAAACGCGGCCAGCACCACGGTCACCAGCCCGGCCAGGGCCGTGCTGACGATCAGGACAATGGAAATGCGGCGGCGCGCCTGCCGCTGCAGGCTGTCGATGCCGGCCCCGGACGGCGCGCTTGCCGCGTCTCCCGCCTGCCCGGAATGAATGGCCATGCCCCCGCCTGCGCTAGTTACCTGGATACGCCGATGCTAATTGGAAACAACTGTGTTGTAACCTGCACCTTGGTACAAGTGCACAGTGCGGAAAAAGCCCCCGCCCCCTGCCGGGGTTACCTGACTGATAACCCCGGCAGGGGCGCGCAGCTTAATGCCGGCGGCTTTGCTCCGGAATGGTTTCAATATGGTCAACACCGATGTCGGCGCCGTCGCGCACCACCGTATCGCGCCCGGCCGCGGCCCGCTCGCCGGTGCCGCCCGCGTCGGTATCACTGTCGAGGTCGGCGTCGCCAAGGTCCGGGCCGGCCGTGCCATGCGCGGTGCCCATTTCCGTGTCTTCATTGGTGCCCTGCATTAAGCCGGTGTCGACTTGCTGGGCCAGGCCGCTGCCGCCCTGCACGTCGCTGCCGGAATCGGAACTGTCGCTGGGGCCGAGCGCGCCGGTCCCATGGCCGCGGCCCACGCTGCGGTCTGGTGCGGTAGGGAAATTATCGGGATCGAGTGTACTGGTGCCTGACATGACGATTCTCCTGTAAAAGCCGTTGCGGCCACTCTAACAAAAGCGCCCGGACAAGGGCGCGACCGTTCCCGGCGGAATACTTTGCGTGAACTACAATGAAGTATTTGCCCTTGCCGGAGTCACCATGAGCCATCCCCTGTTGCGCGCCCTGGTTGCCGATATCACCACCTTGCAAGCCGACGCCATCGTCAACGCCGCCAATTCGTCGCTGCTGGGCGGCGGCGGCGTCGATGGCGCGATCCACCGGGCCGCCGGACCGGACCTGTTGCACGAATGCCGGCTGCTGGGCGGCTGCAACACGGGCCAGGCCAAGGCCACCAAAGGACACCGCCTGCCAGCCTCCCACATCATCCATACGGTCGGCCCCGTCTGGCAGGGCGGCAGCCGCGGCGAAGCGGATTTACTGGCGTCGTGCTACCGCAACAGCCTGGCGCTGGCGGCCAGGCTGGGCGCGCGCTCGATAGCCTTCCCGTGCATCAGCACCGGCGTCTATGGTTATCCCGCCGCAGACGCCGCCGTGATTGCCGTCGATACGGTGCGCGCCGCGGCGCCCGGCAGCGGTATGGCGGAAATTATGTTCTGCTGTTATTCCGAGCGCGACCTGGCGCTGTATGAAACGCTGCTGAGCTAACCTGAAGCTGCTTGGCTACAACGTTAGTCAGCCGCAACGCAGAGATACATTGCTGAATATTTAAGGGTGCGATATACAATCAAATCTTTCATTGTGTGGAAAGAGGAGAGCGTATATGAGCAGTTTCGACGCCACCAACAAGCGCCTGAAAAATATCCACGCAAGGTTGCCGGCCTTCCCGGAAGAGCTGATCCGCCTGATCCGCATGACGTACCACGTGCAAAAGCGCATGAAAGACTTGTCGAATGCGACGCTGCGCAAATACGACCTGGTGGACGCAAGCTACATGGTGCTGGCGGTGCTGTATGGCTCGGACAATGAAACGTCCACCGCATCCAACCTGGGCGAAGCGTGCATGGAAAAGCCCGCCAACCTGACGCGTGTCTGCAACGACCTGGAAAGCCAGGGCCTGATCACGCGCGGCAACCGTCCCGGCGACCGCCGCTGCGTGATGATCACCTTGACCGACGCCGGCCGAACGCTGGTGGAACAGGTGATGCCGGAAGTCTGGGCGCGCACCACGCGCGCCTATGACGGCTACAACGCCGATGAGCGCCGGCTGCTCGAGCATTTGTTCAAGCGCCAGCTCGACAACCTGGAAAACGTGGTGTAACGCCAAAAAAATTGCCCGCAAATCGCGGGCAAATTTTTTGATGTGATCGAGGATAATTCAGGGTTTCAGGTGGGTCAGCGCATAGCCGACATGTTCCCACCAGTGATCGCGCGTCTTGACGGTCTTTAAACACGCGTGGTCGATTTCCGTATTGAACACGCGGTCCTGGCATTTGCGGCTGGCCAGCGCATTGCGCTGGTTTTCCGCATTGACCAGCGCCAGGACCAGCCATGCCGAAAACGTGATGGTCACCAGCAGCAGGCTCCACGCCACATGGTTGATGTAGCGGCGGCCGACCAGCCCGGCCTCATCCGGCGCGGACTCGCGGTAGATTTCCATCACCTGTTTTTCGGTATCACTGCCCATGCTGCGCCTTATTTTTTCGCGGCCTTGGCAACCAGCGCGTCCGCCACCTGCAGGGTGGCGGCGATGGCTTGCTGTTCAGGCTGGCCTGGACGGCCCGCGATCGACGGCGACGTCACATAGCGGCCATCGATGACCAGGGTGGGCGCGCTTTCGACCTTGTAGGCGCCGATCACGGTGCCGGCCTGCTTCATTTTAGTCTGCACGCCGAAGGAGTTGAAGAACTCCATGTACTTGGCCTTGTCGACGCCGTTTTTCGTGATGAAGTCGGTCAACTGTTCATCGGTGCGCATGCGGTTGCGCTCCACGTGGATGGCGCGGAACAGCTTGTCATGCACCACGTCGACCTGGTTCATGGCTTCCAGCGTCAGGTAAGCGTGGGCAAACGGGTCATTCGGCCCCGATTGCGGGAAATGCACGCGGCGGAACGCGATCTTGTCGCCCTGCTTCTTCACCCAGTCGTGCAGCAGCGGGTCCATGGCGTTGCAGTGCGGGCACGTGTACATGAAAAATTCAACCACTTCGACTTTCTTGTCGGCTTTGGTCGGCACGGCCGGGGTCAGCAATTTGTAGTCGACGCCCTCTTTGGGTTCGGCGGCGGAGGCGCCCGCTGCGGCAAACGACAGCGTGACGGCGGCGAGGATCAGGCGCAGAAAACGCATAACTTCCCTTCCTGGAGTAAGTGAGTGGTGAACGGGCGCAGATTACCATTATTTGCCGGGTACCTTGCGCCGAATCAGTAAAAAACCGTTACGGCGGCGGATTTTAAGGCTCAATTAAGGGCGCTGGCAACCGCCGCCGTCCGCTGCGTTGGTTTATAGTTGCATCGGCAACTTTTTTGGCACTCCCATGAGATTCCCCAACCTGCGCAAACTCTTGCGGTCGGCCGCCGTCACGGCCACGCTGTGCGGCGGCCTGGCGGCGCAAAGCGTGCTGCTGGCGCAAGCAGTGGTCTATCCGATTCCGCAACCCTATACCGACACCGGCATCGCACTGGCGCCCGCCCACCTGCCTCCGATCCGCGAAGCCAGCAGCCCGGAAGCCTGGGGCGGCGTACGCAGCGGGCAGGAAGCCACGCTGTCGGACCGCGTGGCCAGCTATGCCATCGAAGCCACGCTCGATCCGGTGCGCCACGTGGTGACGGGCCGCCAAACCCTGACGTGGCGCAACCGCAGCGCCCGCGTGGCGCGCTCGGTCTACGTGCACCTGTACCTCAACGCGTTCGAACACCGCGACACCACGTTTTATACGGAACAGCGGCGCAGCGCGTCCATGTTCGGCAGCGAGCCGATCGAGGATGGCTGGGGTTACACCAAGCTCGACAAGGTACGCCAGGGCCAGGCCGCCGTGCCCTGGTCGTTCGTGCAACCCGATGACGGACCGGCCGGCGACCATACCGTGGTCAGGCTGGACTTGCCGCAGCCCATCGAACCGGGCGGGACCGCCGTGCTGGACATGGATTTCACCAGCCAGTTGCCGAAACTGGGCACGCGCAGCGGCTATACCGGCAGTTTCCACTTCGTCGCGCAATGGTTTCCCAAGATCGCCGTGCTGGAATTGCCCGGTGAACGCGGTGCGCGCGAAGAACGCTGGAATGCCCATGAATACCACGTGGATTCCGAGTTTTATGCCGACTTCGGCCTGTATGACGTCAAGCTGACCGTCCCGAAAGAATACACGGTGGGCGCCACCGGCAAATTGCAGGGCGCGCCGGTGGAACGCAACGGCATGCTGACGCACCATTACGTGCAGGGCGACGTGCACGATTTTGCCTGGACCGCCGACCGGCGCTATGCGCCGCCGCTGACGGGCGCCTGGCAAGCTCCAGGCAACCTGCCCGGCGGCCATCCGGTCGAGATCCGCGTGCTGTACACGCCGGAATACGCGGCCAGTGCGGCGCCGTCGCTGCAGGCCGCCAGGGATGCGCTGAGCTGGTATGCGGCGCTGCTGGGTCCCTACCCGTACGAGACGCTGACCATCGTGATCCCGCCCCACAACGCCACCGGCGCGGCCGGCATGGAATATCCGACGCTGTACACGGCCGACAGCTTTACCCGCCTGGCGCCCGGTTCGCGCCAGCCATTCGACCTCGAGACCGTCAACATCCACGAATTCGCGCACAACTATTTCCAGGGCGTGATCGCGTCCAATGAATTCGAGGAACCGCTGCTCGACGAAGGCATGAATGAATACACCAACATGCGCATGCAAACCGAGCGCGGACGCAAGGTCCACCAGGCGCCGCCCTGGCTGCGGCGGCTCGGCGTCAATCCCGCCTTCGCGCCTTTCGATACCGAGCGTGACCACGCCATGCTGGACGAACCTGCCGACGCGGGCGGCGCCACCGGCTATGCGCGCCTGCAGGGCATCGGCCAGGTCTATGTGCGCGGCGCGCTGCTGTTCCGCGACCTGGAAGCGCAACTGGGCAAGGAAGCCTTTACGCAGGGCTTGCGCGAATATTACCGGCGCTGGCGCTTCCGTCACCCCAGCGTGGCCGACTTGCGCGAAGCGCTGGCCGACGGCAGCGGCCAGCGCGCGCTGGTCGAACGCGTATTCGACCAGCAAGTATATGGCGCGGGCCGCGTCGACGACAGCGTGGACCACTTCCAGTCCGAGCTGGAACCGGCCGCCGCCAACGTCCGCACCGGCCCGCTGTGGCGCACCGAAGTCGTGCTGCGCCGGCGCGGCGTGGCGGTGCCGCAAACCCTGGTGGTGCGCTTTGCCGACGGCGGCGTGGAAACCGTGCAATGGGACCCGCGCAACGGCGAACAATGGCAACGCTTCGTATGGACTCGCGCCGCGCGCGGTGTATCGGCCGAGCTGGACCCGCAGCGCAGGCACATGCTGGACGTGAACAAGCTCGATGACAGCCGCACCGCGACGGCCAACCCGGCCGCCGCGCGGCGCTGGACGCTGGATTGGGCCGCCGTGGTCCAGCTGGCGTTGGCCCTGCTTGCGTCGCTGTGAGCGCAGCGACCGGCACGCAGCCCCGTCCATGGCGTTGGCCCCGCCTGCGTTGGCCATGTCCCGCGCAAGCGGCGCAAAGCCCTGTCCAGTTGATGTTGACCCGGATGGCCTGGCTATAAAGTCAGGCAATTGAAGCGAAGCCCTGAACCATGAAAGCAATGCATACCGTAACTTCCCTGTGCCTGGATGCGGCGCGCCGCGCGCTGCAATGGCGCCTGCCGTTGCTGGTGAGCGTGGCGCTGCTGCCGCCGCTGGCCATCGTGGTGGCGCCCGCGTGGTTCGTGCTCGACGCGCAACTGTCGTATTCCGTGCATGCGGCCGCGCTGGCGCAGCAGCTGGACCTGGCGTCGATAACGGACTTGCTGGCGGTCGGCCGGCATCACGCGCTGGCCGCGCAACTGGCGCTGGCCGCGGCGCTGGCGTGCACCGCGCTGCTGTCGCCGCTGCTGGCCGGCGCCACCGTGACGGCCGCGCGCAGCCCTGCCCCGCTGCCGCTGCGCGCGCTGGTCGAAGGCGGCGTGGCGCACTATCCACGCATGGCGCGCATGCTGCTGTGGTGCGGCGTGCTGCTGGCGGCGGCGCTGTGGCTGGGCGGCTTCATCAGCGGCCTGGCGCAGCCCATTGAGTCCGTCTTACCCACCGAAGGCGACTTCGCCCAAGCCGTGGCCGGCATCGTCACGGCATTGCTGGTATGGACCGTGCTGGTGACGGTCGATGCCGGCCGCGCCGTGCTGGCGGCCGACCGCCGCCGCACCTCGGCCATCGGCGCGTGGTGGGACGGCATGGCGCTGCTGCGGCGGCGCCCGCTGGAAATGCTGGGCAGTTATGCGTTGCTGGGCTTGACCGGCTTTGGCGTGGTCGGCGCGCTGGGGCTGGCGCGCCTGCATTTCCCGACCGGTGCGCTGTTCCCGGATTTGGCGGCGCTGGCGCTGACGCAAGTCATTGCCGTGGTGCTGGCCTGGTTTCGCGCCGCCCGCCTGTTTGCGCTGGTGAAGGTCGCGGTGGCGGTGGCCCGCCAATGATTATGCAGTTTTTATGAACGGTTAATTTATATTCACGCCATTGATGCACGAATTGTGACGATTTACAGTGGAGTTCACTGAAAAGGAGCTTTCCATGTCAACCTTGCCCGTGTATTTCCTGTCCCATGGCGGCGGCCCGTGGCCGTGGATGCTGGACCAGTACGGCGGTCGCTATGATGCGCTCAAGGCGTCGCTGGAAGCCATTCCCGTCGAACTGGGCCGCAAGCCGCGCGCGGTGCTGGTGGTGACGGCGCACTGGGAAGCGCCGCAACCGCGCATTTCGTCCGGCGCCGCGCCCGGCATGATTTACGATTATGGCGGTTTCCCGGAACACACCTACCGTATCCGCTACGGCGCTCCCGGCGAACCCGATGTGGCGGCGCGCGTGCAGGCGCTGTTGCACGCGGCCGGCATCGTGTCGCACCTCGATGCGGAGCGCGGCTACGACCACGGCACGTTTTCCGCGCTGGCGCCGATCTATCCGCAGGCCGATGTCCCGCTCGTGCAACTGTCGCTGAAACAGGGGCTCGATCCGGCCGAACACCTGGCCATCGGCCGCGCGCTGGCGCCGCTGCGCGACGAGGGCATCCTCATCATCGGCAGCGGCCTCAGTTACCACAACCTGCGCCAGTTCGGCGCGGCCGGGGCGCAGGCGTCGCATGCGTTCGACGCTTGGTTGCGCGAGACCATGGCCTTGCCGCCGGCCGAACGCGGCAACCGCCTGCTGGCGTGGGAAACCGCGCCGGCCGCGCGCCAGGCGCATCCGCGCGAAGAACACTTGTTGCCACTGATGGTGGTGGCCGGCGCGGCGGAACAGGATGCCGCGCACGTGCAATACCATGAAGACGCCTTCATGGGCGCGCTGGCCGTGTCGAGTTTCAGGCTGGGCGGCGCCGGGTGACGGGCCAAGGCAGTGAGCCGGCGCGCGCAGGCGCGTCCCGCAGGCGCGTCCATTACGTGGCGCTACGTGGCGCTACGTGCTGCGCTTGCCCTTCATGCGCTCGGCTTCCTTTTCGGCCGCCTTCTGCGCCGCCTTTTCCGCCTTGATCCGCTGTTCTTCCTCGAACACCGCCAGCGCGGCGGCCCGCGTTTCCGGCGTTTCCAGTGAAATGCGGCCGATGATGCCGCTGCGGTATTCGGTCAGGAAGGTGTGGGCGGCTTTTTCATAATCGAGGTCGCCGCCGCGCGCGCGGAAGCCGCGCTTGGCAGCGATGCCTTCGACCACGGCGATGCCGTCCATGGCCTCGATATCCTTGAAGCCGTAGCGCGCCACCAGCAATTGCGGATAGCGGCGCAACAATTCGGCCGCCAGGAATTCCGCGACCTCTTCCTCGATCAGCGCATTCGATCCCACCGCATGGCTGGCCGCCAGCATCAGGCCATCGCTGGGCATGGCGATTTTCGGCCACAGCATGCCGGGCGTATCGACCAGCACCGTGTTCTTGTCGAGGTACAGCTTTTGCTGCGCTTTCGTCACGGCCGGCTCATCGCCGACCTTGGCCACACGTTTTTTCAACAGCGCGTTCATCAGGGTGGACTTGCCCACGTTGGGAATGCCCATGATCATGATGCGCAGCGGCTTGGTCGGCACGCCGCGGTGCGGCGCCAGCGGTTTCGCCAGTTCCAGCACGCGGGCCACGTCGCCCGGCTTTTTCGTGGTCATGGCAAACGCGGTCACGCCGTCCTGGCGGCTGTAATAGTCGACCCATGCGCTGGTGGCGGCCGGATCGGCCAGGTCGACCTTGTTCAGCAGCTTCAGGCACGGGCGCTGGCGGAACTTGCGCAACTCATCGACCATCGGGTTGCAACTGGCTTCGGGCAGGCGCGCATCCACCACCTCGATCACGAGGTCGGTATTCTCCATCTGTTCCGCCGCCTTCTTCTTGGCGGCGTTCATGTGTCCGGGGAACCACTGTATCGACATGCTTGAACCTTCTGCTTCGTGCGTGAAATCCTCTATTTTACCGCGAAGCGGTCCCCGGTTTCATCGCGCAACCATTTCATGTACCCGATTACAGGCAGGTCGGCTATCATGTGGCACCGCAATTTTTCTATTTTATAAACACTTTTTTCTGGAGTAGCGAGAGATGCACAAATCTTCTCCATCCACGCCGGGTGCACCGTCTCCATCCGAGATCACGCTGCGCGGCATCATCCTCGGGATCCTGATCACCCTGGTCTTCACGGCGGCGCAAGTCTACCTTGGCCTGAAAGTCGGCCTGACCTTCGCCACCTCGATCCCGGCCGCCGTGATTTCCATGGCGCTGCTGTCGGCCTTCAAGACCGCCACCATCCAGGAAAACAATATCGTGCAGACCATCGCCTCGGCGGCGGGCACGCTGGCGTCGGTGATTTTCGTGCTGCCAGGCCTGCTGATGATCGGCTGGTGGTCGAACGTGCCGTTCTGGCCCACGTTCGGCGCCTGCGCCATCGGCGGCGTGCTGGGCGTGATGTACACGGTGCCGCTGCGGCGTGCGCTGGTGTCGAAATCGGACTTGCCTTACCCGGAAGGCGTGGCGGCGGCCGAGGTGCTGAAAGTCGGCACCCAGTCGCGCAGCGGCGCGGCCGAAGGCAAGGCCGGCCTGATGGCCGTGGTGTGGGGCGGCGTGGCGTCGGCGCTGTATGCGGCTGGCGCCGCCGTGAAGGTCATGGCCGGTGAAATGGCCATCTACTTCCGCACCGGCAGCGGCGCGACCGGCATCGGCGCATCGAGTAGTCTGGCGCTGATCGGCGCGGGACACCTGATGGGCATCACGGTCGGCATCGCCATGCTGGCCGGCCTGGTCATTGCCTGGGGCGTGCTGGTACCGTTCCTGACGGCCGCCCTGCCCGCGTCCAGCATGCCGGCCGCCGACCTGGCGGTGGGCGTGTGGCGCAGCGACGTGCGCATGATGGGCGCCGGCTGCATCGGCGCGGCCGCCATCGTTACGCTGGCGGGACTGGCCAAGCCGGTCATCGGCGGCCTGAAGTCGGCCATGGAGGCATCGCGCCAGGCCAGGGAAAACGGCGGCGACCTGCCCCGCACCGAACAGGACTTGCCGATTTTCATTGTCGGCCTGACCACCTTGATCGCGCTGGTGCCGGCCGGCTGGCTGCTGGCGTCGTTCCTGCAGGGCGGCGTGCTGTCGTCGGTTGCACCGGCCCTGATCGCGGTCGGCGTCGCCTATATCGTGATTGCCGGCATGTTTGCCGCGGCGGTCTGCGGCTACATGGCGGGCCTGATCGGTTCGTCCAATTCGCCGGTATCGGGCATTGCCATCCTGACCGTATTGGGCGCCGCCCTGTCGGTGGGCGCCGTGGGCCGCCACATCATGGGCCCGGAAACCGGCCAGGCGCTGATCGCCTTCGCGCTGTTCGTCACCACCGTGGTGCTGGCGGTGGCGGTGATCGGCAATGACAACCTGCAGGACTTGAAGACCGGACAACTGGTCGACGCAACGCCATGGAAACAGCAGGTCGGCCTGCTGGTCGGCGTGGTGGCGGGTTCGTGCGTGGTGCCGCCCGTGCTGGAATTGCTGAACCGCGCCAACGGCTTCGCCGGCGCCCCCAACCTGCAGGCGATTTCCAATGAACCGCTGGCCGCGCCGCAGGCCGCGCTGATTTCCACGCTGGCCAAGGGCGTCATCGGCGGCAACCTGCCGTGGCACCTGATCGGCTGGGGCGCCGTCATGGGCCTGGCGCTGGTGGCGGTCGACTTCCTGCTGAAAAAATCCAGCAACGGCAAATACAGCCTGCCGCCACTGGGCGTGGGCCTGGCGATTTACCTGCCCAGCGCCGTCACCGCGCCGGTCGTGGTGGGCGCCGTGGCCGGCTGGCTGTTCGAACGCGCCGTGCACCACCAAAGCTGGGGCGAAATCGCCAAGCGCCTGGGCGTGCTGGTGATGTCCGGCTTCATCGTCGGCGAAAGCCTGTTCAACGTGGCCCTGGCCGGCCTGATCGTGGTGTCCGGCAAAGGTGAACCGTTGGCTATCGCCAACAGTCTGAGCGAAGGCGCCACCATGGTGGTGGCCCTGGTGGCCGGTATCGCCCTGGTTGGCGGCCTGTATAAGTGGTCCAGCAACAACGCCCGTCGCATCGGCGCGTAAGCGCTTGCAACAAAGCAGGCAGGCAATGTTAATGTGTGGCTTATGATTAATCTGCATTGCCTGCTCGCATTGTTATCCGATGAAATTATTAACCTCGCAGCAATCCCGCCGGCTGTTTGCCGGTCTGGCCGCCGCGGTGTGCGTGGTATTCATCGTGGTGGCAGGCTTTGTGTTGCATACTTTGCAGCAAAGCCGCGAGCGGTATTACGCCAACGCTGAAGAACAGTCGCGCAACCTGGCCATTGCGCTGGAAAATTTCCTGCGCGCACATTTCCACGAAGTCGACTTGACGGTGCGCCGCGCGGCCGACGAATTCCGGCTGCTGCACGAGCAGCGCCGCTTCGATCCCGCGGAATTCAGCACTTTCCTGCGCTCGCTGAAGGAGCGCGTGCCGCACGCCCGCTCGATCCGCGGGTCCGATGCCGACGGCCAGGTGATTTATGGCGAAGACATCGACCCGGCGAAAATCCAGAACCTGGGCATCCGTGAATTCTTCCAGCGCGCCAAGGTCGAACGCGACCTGGTCTTCGGCGTCCCCGTCAAGTCGCGGATCACCGGCGACTGGGTGCTGCCGCTGATGTACGCCATGACACTGCCGGACGGCTCCTTTGGCGGCACGGCGTACGTCAATATGACCACCACCACGATTTCGGAAGTCATCGCTTCGATGAACGTCGGGGCGCATGGCGTGATCACGCTGCTCGATACCCAGCGGCGCGTGTTGCACCGCTATCCGGAAGTGGCGGAAATTGCGCCGGGCAGCGAAGTGCCGCTGTCCGCGCCGACCCGCGCCGCGCTGGAGAGCGGCGCGCAGCACGCCAGCTACCTGGCGCAAAGCCCGCGCGACGGCTTGCAGCGCATGATCAGCATCGAACGCATCGGCAAGTACCCGGTCTACGTGACGGTGGGGCTGTCCAGCGACGATTTCCTGCAGCCGTGGCGCACCGAGGTGCAGAGCGCGGTGCTGTTCCTGGTCGCGGTATTCGCCCTGTCGGCCGTGCTGTTGCTGGGCGCGCGCCAATCGCTGTGGCGCCAGCACCGCATGGTCGAACAACTGGTCAAGGCCAAGGATGAAGCGCTGGCCGCCGGCCGGGCCAAGTCCGAATTCGTCGCCAACATGAGCCATGAAATCCGCACGCCGATGAACGCGGTGCTCGGCATGCTGCAACTGTTGCAGCATACCTCGCTCGATCCGCGCCAGCGCGACTATACGGGCAAGGCCGAAGCCGCCGCGCGTACCCTGCTGGGGCTGCTCAACGATATCCTGGACTTTTCCAAGGTCGAAGCCGGCAAGCTGGAACTGGAACATGCGCCGTTCAGCATGGACCGGCTGTTGCGTGAACTATCGGTGATCCTGTCGGCCTATACGGGCAACAAGCCGGTCGAAGTGGTGTTCGACGTCGATCCGCATTTGCCGCATTGGCTGCACGGCGATTCGCTGCGCCTGCAGCAGGTGCTGTTGAACCTGTGCGGCAACGCCATCAAGTTCACTGCCGAGGGCGAAGTCGCGCTGACGGTGCGGCTGGCCGGCCCCGGGGCCCAACCTGGCGGTTCGGCCGGCGCGGCGTACGCCGGGACCATGGCCGGCCCGTTGGCCGGCTCCGTGGCCAATGCCATGGGCGCGCCGCTGCCGCATGCTGCCGCCGCAGGGCGGGCGCCTGGCGCGTTGTCCGATGCCGGCTCCAGCTCCACGTCCGTTTCCGTGCCGGTTCCGGCGTCCAATGCCGACGGCGCGGCCGATGACGGCCGCATCCATGTGACCTTTGCCGTGCGCGATACCGGCATCGGCATCTCGGCCGAACAATGCCGCCGCATCTTCGACGGCTTCAGCCAGGCGGAAACGTCGACCGCGCGCCGCTATGGCGGCACCGGGCTGGGACTGGCGATTTCACAGCGCCTGGTGCGCTTGATGGGCGGCGAACTCACGGTCGCCAGCTCGCCGGGCGCCGGCAGCCTGTTTTCATTCACGGCCGCGTTCGATCCGGCCATGGCCCCGCCCACCACGCTGCAACCGGCCGACCTGCATGGACTGGAATGCCTGGTGATCGACGACCACGCGGGGGCGCGCCAGGCGCTGGCGGGCATGGCGGATTCGTTCGGCTGGCGTGCCGACACGGCCGACAATGGCCTCGACGCGCTGAAGCTGGTCATGCAGCGCAGCGCCGGCAAGCCGTATGACGTGCTGCTGGTGGACTGGCGCATGCCGCTGCTCGACGGCTGGGACACCAGCGTGCAATTGCGGGAACTGCTGCCGGCCGAACACACGCCGCTGATCCTGATGGTGACGGCCCACGACCGCGAACCGCTGGCCGAGCGCCAGGCGCAGCACGGCGGCCTGCTGCAGCCGGTGCTGGACGGCGTGCTGGTCAAGCCGGTGACCGCCTCGATGCTGTTCGACGCGGTGGCCGACGCGATGGCGCGCCGCGGCGCCGCGGCGCCACCGGAAACCGCGGCGCAGCCGGCATCGCTGCTGCGCCTGCGCGGCTTGCGCCTGCTGCTGGTGGAGGATAATCCCACCAACCAGCAGGTTGCGTGCGAACTGCTGGCCTACGAAGGCGCGCAGGTGGACGTCGCCTGCGGCGGCCGCGACGCCGTCGACCAGGTGCTGCAGGCCACGGAATTGCCGCACGCGATCCTGATGGATATCCAGATGCCGGACATGGATGGCTACCAAGCCACGCGCCAGCTGCTGGCGGGCCTGCACGCGCAGGGACGCATGCCGCCGCCCGTGATCGCCATGACCGCCAACGCCATGCCATCGGACCGCGACGCGGCGCTGGCGGCCGGCATGGTCGACCACGTGGGCAAGCCTTTTGATTTGCCGCTGCTGGTGCAAGCCATCCTGCGCCATGCGGCTCCGGACGGCGCCGGCCATGCGATGCATGCGGATGCCGCTGGTGCGGTGCATGCCGGCGCGGTGTATGCCGGCGCGGTGCGTGCCGGCACGGGAGCCGCCGGCGCGGGTGTTGCCGCTGCGATTGCCGATGGCGCCGCCGATACCGGTGCCGCCGGCGCGGGGGGCGCCGCTGCGATCGCCGATACCGGCGCCGGCTGCGGCATGCCTGCGCCGCAGCCGGTCGTGGCGGCGCAGGCTTCCTCCGCCGTGCTGCCTGCCGCCAGCGCCGAGACACTCAACTGCGGCGCGGCGCTCGGCCAGTTGGGCGGCTTGCTGCCGGTTTACCAGATCGCGCTGCGCCGCTTCGGCGACGAAGCGCGCACATTGCAGCAGCAATTGCAGGGCGCCCTCGACAGCGGCGATGCAACGGCCGCGCGGGCGCCGCTGCATGTACTGAAAGGCTTGGCCGGAACCGTCGGCGCCGAACGGCTGGCGCGCCTTGCCGACGACGCCGAGCGCGCCATGCGCGACGCGCAGCAGCGTGGCGCGGCGCTGGAAGGCGTGCCACGCACGCAGGCCGAAGCCGTGCTGGCCGCGCTGCCGCCGGCGGTGAGCGCGGTGGCATTGCAGCTGGCGCAATATGCGCCGGCCGAACATCGCTGAGGTATCGCCGGAATATTGACGCGGCCTACAATTCGGCCAGCGCCTTCACATGGGCCGCCACGCTGCGTCCCAGCGCCGACAGGTTGTAGCCGCCCTCCAGGCAACTGACGATGCGCCCGTGCGCATGCTGGCGGGCCACGGCCATGACCTGTTCCGTGAGCCACGCATAATCGGCTTCCACCAGGCTCATGCCGCCCAGGTCGTCTTCGCGGTGCGCATCGAAGCCGGCCGAGATGAAGATCATCTCGGGCCTGAACGCATGCAGCGCGGGCAGCCATTTGTCGGTGACCAGCTGGCGCACCACGTCGCCGCCCGACCGGGCCGGCACCGGCACGTTGACGCGGTTCGGCGTTTCCGGCCGCGGCGGGGTGTAGGGATAGAACGGGTGCTGGTAAAAGCTCACCATCAGCGCGCGCGGTTCGTCGAGCAGCGCTTCTTCCGTGCCATTGCCGTGATGGACGTCGAAGTCCACGATGGCCACGCGCGCCAGCCCGCGCACGTCGAGCGCGTGCCTGGCCGCGATCGCCACGTTATTGAACAGGCAAAATCCCATCGGTTCGGCCGGCCGCGCATGGTGGCCCGGCGGGCGCACCGCGCAAAACGCATTGGCGATGGCGCCATCGATCACCGCGTCGGTGGCCGCCACCGCAGCGCCGGCCGCGCGCAGCGCCGCGCGCCAGCTGTGCGAATTCAGCGAGGTGTCGCCATCGATGGGGTAATGTTCGCCGACCGGCGGGATGTTGTCGCGCACGATGGCGATCGCGCTGGCGGTGTGGTTGCGGGCAATGTCGGCCACGTCGGCCAGCGGCGCTTCGCGCTGTTCCACCAGGCTGTCGATGCGGGAATTGATGAGCTGATCCTGGATGGCCTGCAGGCGTGCCGGCGATTCCGGATGCCACGCGCCCATTTCGTGGAGCAGGCACTCGGGATGGCTATAAATTGCGGTAGTCATGTATAGTGGTCTCCTCACCGGATAATAAACCCATGTACACAAAACTGCATGCAGTTGCGCGCCAGGTTTGCGAGATTATCGTCGGCAAGGACTTGCAGGTCAGGCAGGCGCTGACTTGCCTGCTGGCCGGCGGCCACCTGCTGGTGGAAGACGTGCCCGGCGTCGGCAAGACCACCCTGGCCCACGCGCTGTCGATTTCACTGGGCCTTCGATTCAACCGCATCCAGTTCACCAGCGACCTGCTGCCGGCCGACGTGGCCGGCATTTCCATCTACGAACGGGAAAAGAACGGCTTCGTGTTCCACCCGGGGCCGATCTTCACGCAAGTGCTGCTGGCCGATGAAATCAACCGCGCCACGCCGAAGACCCAGTCCGGCCTGCTGGAAGCCATGGAAGAGCGGCAAGTCACGGCGGACGGCGTCACGCGGCCGTTGCCGGAACCGTTTTTCGTGATTGCCACGCAAAACCCGACCCACCAGGTGGGCACGTTCCCGCTGCCCGAATCGCAGCTGGACCGCTTCCTCATGTGCCTGTCGCTGGGTTACCCGGACCCGGCGGCCGAACGCGCGCTGCTGCTGGGCGATGACCGCCGCGGCCTGCTGAAATCGCTGCCGGCCGCGATGGCGCCCGACGAACTGGCCGCGGCCCAGCGCAGCCTGCGCGCCATCCACGTTTCGCCCGCGCTGGCGACCTACGTCCAGGCGCTGGCGCAGGCGTCGCGCCAGAACGGCGCCTTTGCCGAGGGCTTGAGCCCGCGCGCGGCGCTGGCGCTGTTGCAGGCGGCCCGCGCCTGGGCCGCGCTGGAAGGCCGCGACCACGTGTTGCCGGAAGACGTGCAGGCCGTGCTGGTGCCGGTGTGCGCGCACCGCTTGCGGCCCGTGAAGGCTGCGCACGGCGTGGCCCTGGCCAGCCGCGACCTGGTGCTGCAATTGCAGAAATCGGTGCCGGTGTAGCCGATGGCGTCCACGGCGCGCAGGCAAACGCACCACTGGCTGGCGCCGCTGATGCGGCTGGCCGGCCCGCTGGCGCGGCCGCTGCGCCGCCTCGCCGACTCCCTGCTGTTCCAGCTGAAAGAGCGCGAACCCGGACACGTGGTGCTGGTCATGCGGCGCGTGTTCATCGTGCCGACACGTCCCGGCCTGGCCTTCGCCGGCCTGTTGCTGGTGATGTGGATCGGGTCCATCAATTACAGCCTGGGCCTGGGCTTTGCGCTGACGTTTTTCACGGCGGCGTGCGCGGTGGCGGACATGGTCATGACGGCGAAAAACCTGGCGCTGTTGCGGCTGGTCCCCGGCCGCGCGCCACCGGTGTTTTCCGGACAGGAAGCGCAATTCGAACTGCACGTGCACAACGACACCGCGCGCGACCGCTACGCCATACTGATGGGTTTCCTGCACGACGGCGAGCCGCGCCACGCGCTCGACGCGCCGGCCGGTGGCAGCGCCCAAGCCACCTTGTCGGCCGCCACCGAAGGGCGCGGCTGGCTGGCGGCGCCGCGCGTGCGGCTGGTCACGCGCTTTCCATTGGGCCTGTTCCGCGCCTGGAGTTACTGGCAGCCGGACTTGCGCGTGCTGGTATACCCGGCGCCGGAAGCCGACGCGCCGCCGCTGCCGATGAGCGGCGCGGCCAGCGAGGATGGCCATGGCACTGTGGGCCTGGATAATTTTGCCGGCATCCGCAGCTACCAGCCGGGCGACCCGATGCGCCACCTGGCGTGGCGCCAGATCGCCCGGGTCGATCCATCGCTGGGCGGGCAATTGACCACCAAGCATTTCGAAGGCGGCGCCGTGTCCGACATCCTGCTGGACTTCACGGCGCTGCCGCCCGCACTGGACGTGGAAATGCGCTTGTCGCGGCTGACGCGCTGGGTGCTGGACGCGGAAGCGCGCGCGCTGCCGTATGCGCTGCGCGTGGGGGGCCGCGAACTGGGCCCGGGCCTGGGCGATGCGCACCGCGCCGCCTGCCTGCAGGCGCTGGCGCTGTATGGCGAGGCCGCATCATGACGCCATCCCGGCCACCGGCCAGGCCTGGGCAGCCCGGCCCCGCGGCGGCCTCCAGCAACGCCACGGCTTCCGCGGGCCACGGCGCCGCCGCCGCCCATGGCGCAGGGCGATCGCGCGCGCCGTGGCCTGCGCGCCTGCGCGACCTCCCGCGCGACAAGGCCGACACGCTGCTGTTGCTGGCCTGCGCGCTGATGGTGCTGGCGCCGCACATGGACCACTTGCCGATATGGACCAGCGCCGCCGTGCTGGCCACGCTGGCGTGGCGCGCCGCCATCACGTGGCGCGGCAAGCGCATGCCGCCATTGTGGCTGCTGTTGCCGGTCTCGGTGGCGGCCATGGCGGGCGTGTACGCCAGCTACCGCACCCTGCTGGGGCGCGACGCCGGCGTGGCCATGCTGGCGCTGCTGCTGGCCTTCAAGCTGCTGGAAATGCACGCGCGGCGCGATTTGTTCGTGGTGGTATTCCTCAGCTTCTTCATGTTGCTGACCACGTTCTTTTACACGCAGGCGATCTGGATGGCGCTGTTGATGGCGGCCACCGTGGTGGTGTTGCTGGCCACCCTGATGACGTTCCAGTACACCGGCGCGGTGCCGCCGCTGGGGCGCCGCCTGCGCGAGACCGCGCGCATCTTCGTGCTGGCCACGCCGCTGGCGCTGCTGCTGTTCATCGCCTTCCCGCGTTTCCAGGGACCGCTGTGGGGCTTGCCGGGCGATGCGCGCGGCGGCAAGAGCGGCATGTCCGACACCATGTCGCCTGGATCGGTGGCCAGCCTGGCGCTGTCGGAGGACATCGCCTTCCGCGTGCGCTTCCTGGGCGCCCCGCCGCCCCAGTCGCAGCTGTACTGGCGCGGCATCGTGCTGTCGGCGTTCGACGGCAAGACCTGGATGCGCAACAGCCGCCTGCTGTACGCCTATAGCGAAAACCTGCAGGACTTGACCATCGCGGTCGATGGCCCGCCGCTGCGCCACGACATCACGCTGGAGCCGAGCGGCAAGCGCTGGCTGTTCAGCCTGGAATTGACGGGCCCCAACCTGTCGGTGCCGGGCGGCGTGGTGGCCAGCGATGAAATGGAAATCCTGGCGCGCACGCCGGTGCACGAACGCTTGCGCTACGGCGCGCGCGCATGGGTGCGCCACCAGTGGCAAACCAGCCTGCCGCCCGAGCGGCTGGCCAAATGGCTGCGCCTGCCCGCGGGCTACAATCCGCGCACCCTGGCGCTGGCGCAATCGCTGCGCCGCGCCGACGACCCGGCCGCCTCCGCCAGGGCCGTGCTGGACCTGTTCCGCCGCGAACGCTTCCGCTATACGCTGGAACCGCCGGCGCTGGGGCGCGACACGGTCGACGATTTTTTGTTCTCCACCCGCGCCGGCTTTTGCGAACATTACGCGGCGGCGTTCACGGTGTTGATGCGCGCCATGGGCATTCCTGCCCGCGTGGTGACCGGCTACCAGGGCGGAGAACTGAACCCGGTCGATGGCTACCTGACCGTGCGCCAGTCCGACGCCCATGCGTGGTCGGAAATCTGGCTGGCCGGGCGAGGCTGGGTGCGCATCGATCCGACGGCGGCCGTGGCGCCCGAGCGCGTCGAGCAAAACCTGGCGCGCAGCCTGCCGCAAGCGGCGCCATTCGGGCTCGACGGCTTGATCGGCTTGCGCAACGACCGCAATTCCTGGCTGTCGCAACTGCGTTTTAACGTCAATGCGCTGAATAATGCGTGGAACCAGTGGGTCCTCGATTACAATCCCGACAGGCAGCGCAGTTTCCTTGAAGAATTAAGCTATGGATTCTTCAACTGGCGGGGCGCCGCGGCGCTGGGTTCGATTGCCGCGCTGCTGTTGCTGCTGCGCCGCGTACGGCGGCGCGCCGCGCACGATCCGGTGGAAGCAGCCTATGATGCGTTTTGCCGCCTGATGGCGCAGCGCGGCCACGCGCGGCGCATCGATGAAGGGCCGCATGGTTATGCGCTGCGGCTGCAGGCAATCGAAGGACCGGAAGGCGGGAAAGCTGCCATGCGCAGCTTCCTGGAATTGTATGGCAAGCTCAAGTATGGGCCGCCTGATGGACCGCACACCGCGGCAGCCGCAAGGCTGAACGCATTATTGAACGAGTTGAAACGTATTTGATGATGAAACTGTCTTTGCGCAATTGCTCCACTTCCTGCCTGCTCGCGCTGGCGCTGGGCGGCCTGGCGCTGCCGTCAGTCTCCTTCGCGGCCCAGGACAAGCCGGCCAACGCTGCCAAAGCAAAGACTTCCAAAAAGAAAGCCAAAGCCGCGCCGCCCGTGAAAAAACCCGCCATTGATTATGAAGGCGAGTTCGTGAACTTCGGCCAATGGAAAGAAGTCAAGCAATTCCTCGATGAGCTGGCTGTGCGCCAGGGCTTTGACCGCGCCGAACTCGAAGCCACTATAGCCAAGGTCCGCTACGTGGACACCGCGGTTCAACTGATGAAACCGGCTCCGCCGGGCAAGCCGAAGAATTGGCGCGCCTACCGCCAATTGTTCATCGAACCGACCCGCATCCAGGGCGGCGTACGCTTCTGGAACGACAACCGCGACGCGCTGGCGCGCGCCGAGGCACTGTATGGCGTACCGGCCGATATCATTGTCGGCATCATAGGCGTGGAAACCATCTATGGCGCCAATACCGGCCGCTTCCGCGTGATGGATGCGTTGACCACGCTCGCGTTTGCCTATCCGCTGGCGCCGCAGCGGACCGCGCGCATGGAATTCTTCCGCCAGGAACTCGAAAGCACGCTGGTGTATGCACGCCAGGCCGGCATCGATCCCTTCTCGCTGCAAGGCTCCTATGCCGGCGCCGTCGGCTTGCCGCAATTCATGCCGAGCAACATCATGAAATACGCCGTGGACTTCGATGGCGACGGCAAGATCGACTTGCGCAGTTCCGCCATCGACGCCATCGGCAGCGTGGCGGCTTTTCTGGTGGCGCACGGCTGGCGCCGCGACGATACCGGTCCGCTGGTGTATCCGGCCACCGTGTCGTCCAGCGGCCAGTGGACGCGCTACATCAACCAGGGCCTGGAAGCCAAATTCAGCCAGCAAGACTTGATGGCGGACGGCATCGTCACTACATCGGCCTTACCACCGGGCATGCCGTTTGGCTTGGTGGACCTGCAAAATGGCGCCGAAGCAACGGAATTCTGGCTGGCGACAAATAATTTCTATGCTATTACGCAATACAACCGCAGTTATTTTTATGCCATGTCCGTGCTGGAACTAGGGAAAGCCATCAAGGCCGCCCGTGGTTGACGGCCACGGCTGTACGGCAATGTAACGGTGCGTCCTGATGTGTCACAAAGTTGCACGCATGTAAGGTTGCGTAAATAGGCTTGAAATATTGCTCAGCGGAAGCTAATGTATAGTTGATACTTGGAAACACAACATGTTTCGTATCGTGTGGCAATGACAACGCTTTTTGCCGTATACTCAATTTTGTCCAAAAGACAAATGCGGATGCGGGATCTGCGCGGCATGCTACCACAGGCATGATGCATGAATTCTCACACATTGTTGCAGTCCGACAACATAGAAGTGTGATAATTTTATTGCTTGTAAGTATGTAATTGCTTGTTGTTGTACAATTGTGTATATATTATGAAACTTGTTATTTCGGAATTCCGTCCGTGTGTAAACGTTCCCAAGTAAGGAGGAACATGGCCGCAGGCTCCGAGTGTTTCAACTTTGCAGGACCAAACTTTACAGAAGGAACAGACGAATCATGACAAACCAAGTCGGAATTGATATGAACAACGATTCGGAAGGCGACGACCTGCTGCAATACAATCCGAATCGCCTGCTCGACACGCTGATCGAGAACCTGCGCCTGAAAAACGATGCCGCCCTGTCGCGCGCATTGGAAGTGGCGCCGCCGGTCATCAGCAAGATCCGCCATCACCGCCTGCCGGTGGGCGCTTCGCTGCTGATCCGCATGCACGAAGTCAGCGACCTGTCGATCCGCGACCTGCGCTACCTGATGGGCGACCGCCGCAACAAGTTCCGCATCAGCGACAAGCAGTTCAAACCAAAAGAAGGCGAAACCCCATCGGGCGGTTCGCAAAACCAGGGCTGATCCTCAGTCCCGGCTGAATCCCTCCCCTGCGCGGGGAGGGAAACCGTTTCCGTGACTGGCGCCGCCCGGCGCCATTGCTTCAGGCAGGGAACACGCCCGTCGACAGGTAGCGGTCACCGCGGTCGCACACGACGAAGACGATCGTCGCGTTTTCCACGGTCTGCGAGATGCGCAATGCGATTTCGCAGGCGCCTGCCGCGGAAATCCCGCAAAAAATACCTTCCTCCGCAGCCAGCCGGCGCGCCATGCGCTCCGCCGCGGCCTGCGTCACGTATTCCACCTGGTCCACCCGCGCCTTGTCGTAAATCTTCGGCAGGTAGGCTTCCGGCCATTTGCGGATGCCGGGGATCTGCGACCCCTCTTCCGGCTGCGCACCGATGATGCGGATCGCTTCATTCTGCTGCTTCAGGTATTGCGACACGCCCATGATGGTGCCCGTGGTGCCCATGGCGCTGACGAAGTGCGTGACCTTGCCATCGGTATCGCGCCAGATTTCCGGGCCGGTGCTTTCCACGTGGGCGCGCGGGTTGTCGCCGTTGGCGAACTGGTCGAGGATGATGCCCTTGCCATCCTTTTGCATCTGCTCGGCCAGGTCGCGCGCGTATTCCATGCCGCCCGTCTTCGGCGTCAGCAGGATTTGCGCACCGTAGGCGGCCATGGCCTGGCGCCGTTCCTCGCTCTGGTTTTCCGGCATCAGCAACAGCATCTTGTAGCCGCGGATGGCGGCCGCCATCGCCAGCGCGATGCCAGTATTGCCGGACGTCGCTTCGATCAGCGTGTCGCCGGGCTTGATGTCGCCCCGCTCCTCGGCACGGCGCAGCATCGACATCGCGGCGCGGTCCTTGACGGAGCCGGCCGGATTATTGCCTTCGAGTTTGCCGAGGATGATATTGCCGCGGGCCGCCGCGTCGGCGCCGGGAATGCGCACCAGCTGGACCAGCGGCGTGTTGCCGATCGTATCGGCAATAGTCTTGTAAGCCATCGTGTTCCGTCGTTCGTATGCAAAACGGCCATTGTAATCCGAGACGGGCAACTATGCCCGGATGGGCCGCGCCGCCGGCGGCCGCACGGACCGCGCCGAGGTCAGCGCGCCAGCTTCAGCGACATCAGCGTATACGCCAGCCGTTCGCCATCGATGCGGAACATGTCGGGAATTTCGCCGGTCTGGCGGAAACCGGCCTTGCGGTACAGGCCCAGCGCCGGCTCGTTGACGCTCAGGACTTCCAGGTCGATCCATTCCAGCGGTGTGGCGCTGCGCGCCCAGGCCAGCGCGGACGCGATCAGCACGCCGCCGAGGCCGCGCCGCCGCGCCAGGCGGTGCACGCCCATGCCCAGCAGCGCGCGGTGCGCGGCGCCGTTTTCCGGGCGTGCACGCAGGTCGATGTGGCCCAGGATGCCATCCGTGCCCTGCGCCACCCAGGCGCGGCGCCAGCCCGCATCGCCCACCGGGGTACGCATGCCGCGCGTGAAGGCCGTTTCCTTATCCTGCGGGAAGGCGGAACGTTCGCGCGGCATCGGCTGGAACAGCGGCGCGCCATTCATGCCGTTGTCCTTCAGGTGGTCATTCAGGTAGCGGAAAAATTCCGGCAACTCGTCCGGCGCGACAGGCCGGATGGAAGGGTGATGGCTGCTGTCGGCGGGCATGGCGGCTTGGTTGAATGGTAACGACCGATTGTAGCAGCCGACTGGCAAAATAGGACCCTGTCCTTGTTAAATACGCTAGACTGTCCTGCAAATGTGAAACTTGTCCCACTTCCGAATCGCAATAAACGCAATCAAACGCACTCGAACGGAACCGCCATGGCCAACGACAACACGGACTTCACGCCGGACCACTCGTCCCTCGACGCCGACAGCGCCCATCTGGGCAGCCTCGCTACACGCCGGCACCAGATGTTCCCGAAATTGACGGAACATGAAATCCGCCGCCTGCACCGCTTCGGCACCGTGCGCAAGTTCCGCCACGGCGAGCGCCTGTATGAAGCGGGCCGCACCAACTTCGGCATGATGGTGGTCTTGCGCGGCAAGGTCGCCATCAGCCGCTACGATGGCCTGGGCAACACCTCGCCCATCGTGGAACACGGACCGGGCGAATTCGGCGCCGAAGTCGGGCAATTGTCGGGCCGCCCTTCCCTCGTCAACGGCGACGCGGTGGGTGACGTCGAAGTGCTGGCGATCCCGTCCGAACAATTGCGCGCGCTGGTCATCGCGGAAGCGGAACTGGGCGAGCGCATCGTGCGCGCGCTGATCCTGCGCCGCGTGGGCCTGATCGAAGTCAACTCCGGCGGCCCGGTGCTGGTGGGCCCGCCCGGCAATTCCTGCCTGCACAACCTGCAAAGCTGGCTGTCGTCCAATGGCCATCCGCATACCGTGCTCGATCCCAAGACCGACAGCCAGGCCGCCGCGCTGTGCGAGCACTACAACCCGAAGCAGGAAGAATTGCCGCTGGTGGTGTGCCCGGACGGCAGCGTGAAAAAGAACCCGACCAACGTGGAACTGGGGCGCTGCCTCGGCATGCTGCCTGAACTGTCGAGCGACAAGGTCTGGGACGTGATCGTGGTGGGCGCCGGCCCGGCCGGACTGGCCACGGCGGTGTACGCGGCGTCGGAAGGCTTGTCGGTGCTGGCGCTGGAAACGCGCGCCTTTGGCGGCCAAGCTGCGGCGTCGGCGCGCATAGAAAATTACCTGGGGTTCCCGACAGGGATTTCCGGCGGCGCGCTGGCCGGGCGCGCTTACGTGCAATCGCAAAAGTTCGGCGTGGAGATCGCCATTCCCGCGCCGGCCGGGCGGCTGATCTGCGACACCTATCCGCTGCAGGTGGAAATGTGCGGCAGCCTGCAGCGGCTGCAGGCGAAAACCGTGGTGCTGTCGTGCGGCGCGCGCTACCGCCGGCCGAACCTGCCGAACCTGAAGCAGTTCGAAGGCCGCGGCGTGTATTACTGGGCCTCGCCGATCGAGGCCAAGCTGTGCAAGACCGAGGAAATCGTGCTGGTCGGCGGCGGCAATTCCGCCGGCCAGGCCGCGGTCTTCCTGTCCGGCCATGCCGGCAAGGTGCACATGCTGGTGCGCGGCCCGGGCCTGGCCGCCACCATGTCGAGCTACCTGATCGAACGCATCGGGGCCACGCCCAACATCGAACTGCATACACACAGTGAAATCACGGCGCTCGAGGGCGACGACGACGGCTTGCAGCGCGTCAGCATCCGCTGCAGCGAGAGCGGCGAACAATGCCATTACCCGGTGCGGCACGTGTTCCTCTTCATCGGCGCCGACCCGAACACCGGCTGGCTCGGCGACTGCGGCGTCGACGTCGACGACAAGGGCTTCATCCGCACCGGGTTCGACGTCACCAAGGCGCAGTGCCGCGCGAACTTCGGCAGCGGCGTCTACCCGCCGGACTTGCCGGTGCGGGCCGCGCTGGAAACGTCGGTGCCGGGTGTGTTCGCGATCGGCGACGTACGCGCCAATTCCACCAAGCGGGTAGCCGCCGCGGTCGGCGAAGGCGCGGCCGTGGTGGCGCAGATCCATGCCTTCCTGGCGAATTTGCCGAGGGAGCGCTAAGGGCGGGCCTGCCTATGCGACCTTGCCCGCCGCCACGATCCCGGCCTGCGCGGCCCACTGGTCCACGTTGCTGCGCCGGATCGCGGCCGCCATCAATTCGGGGAACAGGTCCGGCGTGCAGGCAAAGCACGGCACGCCCATGGCGGCCAGTTGCGCCGCGTTGCGGTGGTCGTAGGCCGGCGCGCCCCGGTCGTCCAGCGCCAGCAGCACGATCACCTGCACGCCGCTGGCCACCAGCGCCTGCGCGCGCTGCAGCATTTCACGGTTGTTGCCCCCCTCGTACAAGTCGCTGATCAGCACGAATATCGTGTCTTGCGGGCGCGTCACCAGGCCCTGGCAATACGCCAGCGCGCGGTTGATGTCGGTGCCGCCGCCCAGCTGGGTGCCGAACAGCACGTCGACGGGATCGGCCAGCAGCGGCGTCAAGTCCACCACGGCGGTGTCGAACACCACCACCGAGGTGCTGACCGCCTTGATGCTGGCCAGCACCGCCGCGAACACGCTGGCGTACACCACGGACGGCGCCATCGATCCGCTCTGGTCGATGCACAGCACGATGTCGCGCAGGCTCTGCCCCTTGCGGCCAAAGCCGATGCGTTTTTCCGGGATCACGGTGCGGTATTCAGGCTGATAATGGCGCAGGTTGGCGCGGATGGTGCGCAGCCAGTCGATTTCATTGTGGCGCGGACGGTGGTTGCGCGTGGCGCGGTTCAAGCTGCCGGCGATGGCTTGCCTGAACGGTTGCGCCAGCCGCCGCTCCAGTTCTTCCACGACTTTCGCCACCACCTGGCGCGCGGTGGCCTTGGTCTTGTTGGGCATCACGCGGTTCAGGCTGAGCAGGGTCGCCACGAGGTGCACGTCGGCTTCCACGGCTTTCAGCATTTCCGGTTCCAGCAGCATTTGCTGCAATCCCAGCCGCTCCAGCGCATCCTTTTGCATCACCTGCACCACCGACGACGGGAAATACTGGCGGATGTCACCGAGCCAGCGCGCCACGCCGGGCGCGGAGCCGCCCAGGCCTCCCTTGCGCTCTTCGCCGCCATACAGCGCTTCCAGGGTACGGTCCAGCGCCAGGTCTTCCGCCCCCAAAGCGCCCGGCGCCTCGCCGGGCGCGGCGCCCAGCACCAGGCGCCAGCGGCGCGCCAATTCAATCCGGTCAGCCATGCGCCACCTCCGCAATACCCAATATCGTTCCCAGCACGGGCAGGATGCGCAGCGCCCGCGCCTCGTCGGCCGCCGCGGCGGCAGGCGCGTGCGCCGTGTTGCCATCTGCGCCGGCCGCGCGCTCGCCCAGTGCGCGCCGCTCCGGCGCGGCAAACGCGCCAAACGTACGGCGCAACAGCGGCAGCAATTCGATGAAGGCGTCCGGCGGCAGCGCCCCCAGCCACGCGCTGACCAGTTCCCACAGGCGGTCGTGGTGCAGCAGCAGCGCCCCGCCCCCTTGCAGGAAGCCTTCCAGCCAGTGTGCCGCGGCCAGCGGCGCCACGCCGTGTGAACACTGCAGCGCCAGGCCATCGGCGGCGCGCGCCATGTTCCAATGGCCCTGCTCGGCCAGGATGCGCGTGCAGCGCCCCGCGACCAGTGCGTGCACCGGCCCCTGCGCCGCCTGCGCCAGCGCGTTGAACCACTGCTCCAGGTAATCGCCGCGCTGTACCAGGCGGATCGCCTGGTCGGCCGCGACCAGGCGCTTGAGCAGGTCGGCGGCCGCGTCATCGGCCAGTCCGCGCGCACCGAGCGGCAGCGCGATACAGATGCGCGCCACCAGGCCGTCCACCACGGCCGTGATGGCGTCCATGGCGCCGGCCGCATCCGTCCCGTCCGCCGCATCCGCCTCGCGTGCGCCGCCTGCCGCAGCCGGCGCACTTGCGCCATCTGCCGTATCGCCCACGCCAGCTTCATCGGCCGCGCGGCGTGCATGGTCGCGCACGTTCCCGTAGCGCAGCACATTGGCCAGCGGCGGCAATGCTTCCAGCATGAAGCCCAGGTCCGGCGTCAGCGCGCTGACTTCCTGTAGCCGCGCCATCACGCCGTCGACCGCGCCCGGCAAGTCGGCCAGCAAGACCTGGCCGATCAGGGCCGTCAATTCCGGCAGGGTCGTGGCGCGCGCGGCGCGGTCCAGCGCATACGCAGTGGCGGCCTGCAGCACCGTGCCGCCCCAGACATTGGCCTCGATCAGGCGCACGGCAAATTCCGGCTCCCACGCCAGGCGCCAGCCTTCGTTGAAGGTGCCGGTCTTGCCGCGCGACCAGTCGCTCGCGCCCCATGGCACGCCGAGCAATGCCAGCCGGTGCAACAGGATGCTTTTTTCCAGGTGCGCCGGTTCGCGCAAATCCAGCTGCAGCGCCGTGGTGTCGGCGCGCACCGGCATGCGCAAGCGCTTTTGCTGGGCCGCCACGTCTTGCGGCAGCGGCAGCATCGGCACGCCGGGCGGCACGCTGCCCAGGCGGTCATCCACCAGCAGCGCGGAACGGATCAGCTGCAGTGGCGCGTCGCTGTCGTGGCAAAACACGGCGCGCACGGCTTCCTGCAATTCCGCCAGGCCGGCGCGCGGCCGGTCTCGCAGCGCGGCCAGCGCATCGGCCAGGCGCGCCGCCTCGATGGCTTGCGCCGGCGACGCGTCGAGGTCATGGCTGCGCAACAGCGACGCCACCTGCGTCAGCCAGCGCAGTCCGGCCTGTTCCGGATGCGCCCACAAGTGCCGGTACCAGCCAGGCGCTTCCACGCCGGCGCCGTAGCCGCTGTGGAACGCCAGCCGGCCATAGCTCCACGGCGTCCAGGTGGCCGCGGTCTTCGTCTTCGGCAATCCTTTGAGCAAGTCCGCATCGCTTTTCGCGCTCGGCATCGTGGCCAGCGCCGGCACGTGCCATGCGCCGCAGACCACGGCAATGCGCTGGTAACCCTGCTTTTGCGCCTGCCGTATCGCCGTGCGCATGGCCGCCTCGCGCCGCGCTTCGAGCGGTGTCAACGGTTCGCCGGCGGCAGCGCGCGCCACCGTCATCATTTCCGCGATCGCGGCAAACAGGTCCAGGCTGTCGGCGCGCTGCTCGACCAGGTGGTCCCACCACGTTTCACTGTCGCTGTAGCCGGCCGCCTGCGCCAGCCATGCCAGCGGGTCGGCGCGCCGCCGCGACACTGGCGTCCGTTCGCCATCGGCGCCATCCTCACCCTCGGCGCCCTCCTCGCCATCGCCCTCTCCCCGCTGCAGCCGGTGCGCCTGCGCCAGGTCGCAAAAGCGCACCGGCACCTGCCGCGCGCACGCATGGCGCAGCGCCTGCCACTCCGGTGAAAATTCCGCGTAGGGGTAGAACACCGCGTGCTGCGGCGCGGCCGGCGCATACACGAGCAGCGCCAGCGGCGGCTGCATCGCCTCGTCGGCCACGAACGGTATCAGGTCATCGCCTTCGGGCGGTCCTTCGACCAGGATGCAGTCGGGCTGCAGCGCATCGAGCGCCTGCGCCAGGCTGCGCGCGCAACCGGGGCCATGGTGGCGGATGCCGAACAGGTGAACGCCGTTATCGTTGGCCATGGGGCGTCAATTCATCACGTCGCGGCAGGCGCGGTACAAGTCTTTCCAGCCTTCGCGTTCCTTGACCACGGTTTCCAGGTATTCCAGCATGGCGACACGGTCCTGCACCGGGTCCTTGATGATGGCGCCCACCATGCCGGCCGCCAGGTCGGCGCCGCGCAAGACGCCGTCGCCAAAGTGCGCGGCCAGCGACATGCCGTTGGTGATGACGGAAATCGCCTCGGCCGTGCTCATGCTGCCGGTCGATCCCTTCAACTTGGTCTTGCCGTCGGCCGTCACGCCATCGCGCAATTCGCGGAACACCGTGACGATGCGGCGGATTTCCTCCAGCGCCGGCTTTTCGGCCGGCAGTTCCAGCGCGCGTCCCAGGCTGGCCACGCGGGTCTCCACGATGCGTACTTCCTCGTCGGCCGTGCGGGGCGGCGGCAATACCACGGTATTGAAGCGGCGCTTCAATGCGCTCGACAATTCATTGACGCCGCGGTCGCGGTCGTTGGCGGTGGCGATCACGTTGAAGCCCTTTTGCGCCAGCACTTCATCGTCGAGTTCCGGGATCGGCAGCATCTTTTCCGACAGGATCGTGATCAGGCTGTCCTGCACTTCGCCGGGAATGCGCGTCAACTCTTCCACGCGGGCGATCTTCCCGTCACGCATGGCGCGCATCATCGGGCTCGGCACCACGGCGTCCAACGACGGCCCCTTGGCCAGCAATTGCGCGTAATTCCAGCCATAGCGCACGGCTTCCTCGCCCGTGCCGGCGGTGCCCTGCACGATCAGCGAAGAGTCGCCGCTGATGGCGGCCGCCAGGTGTTCCGAGACCCACGACTTGGCGGTGCCCGGCACGCCCAGCAACAGCAGCGCGCGGTCGGTGGCCAACGTCGCCACGGCGATTTCAATCACGCGCGCATTGCCGATGTATTTCGGCGTGATGTCCACGCCATTGTCCAGGGTGCCGCCCAGCAGGTAGGTGGCCACTGCCCACGGCGACAGTTTCCAGCGCGGCGGCCGCTGGCGGCGGTCGACGGCGGCCAGCGCTTCCAGCTCGGACGCGTACTGGGTTTCGGCATGCTGGCGCAGGATGGTGCCAGTATCGGTCATGAAGTCTGCTCCTCGAAAGAAAGGGTCATTTGTCGCCGGAAGCGCAGGGTTTCCAGCAATCGGGCAATGCTGTCGGCCCAGGTGGGCCAGGATGGATCGTGTTCCGGCCAGCCGCCGCTTGCCGTGGCGCCGTCGGCCACGCGCGGGTCCAGCACCAGGGCGAGCGCGGGCAGCGCGGCCTTGACTGTCCATGCCTGCCGCGCCAGCGCCGGCAGGCTGGCGCGCAGGTGCGCCAGCACGCTTTCCGACAACGCAAGCGGCCAGGTATCGGGCGCCATGCCGCCGGCGGCCATTTCCAGCAATTCCAGCAGCGCCAGCACCTGCGCCGGGTCCATCGGCGAGCGCGGAAGGCCCGCCAGCGACACCAGCAGCGCATGCGCGCGCGGCGCCGGCAACAGGGCCAACAAGTGGAAAAAATCGCGCGGATAATGCTGGCGCAAGCCATAATCGCCACGCAGCCAGCGCCGCAGCAGCGCGCCAAGCCAGGCGTGCGTGTTGTCCGATTCCGGCGCCAGCGCGCCCTGGCGGCGCACGGCCAGCGCCCAGCCGCGCATCAGCGCCAGTTCGAATTCGGTGGCGCCGGCCAGCTTCACGCAGTCCTCCGGATCGCCGACAGCGGTGTGCCAGTACGCCAGCGGCGTGGCGCCCACGATGTCGGCCAGCCAGCCTGCCTTTTCACCGAGGCCGGGATGCTGCTGCGCACCGGCGCCGTCGCGCTGCATGGCCTTGTCGCATGCTTCGGGCAGCGTGATGCGCAAGCGGTCGGCGCTGAATACATGCGGTTCGCGCCGCAACAGCGCCGCCACGCGCGCCTGCATGCGCTGCGCCAGCGGCGAGGCAGGCAGCGCCGCCAGCAGCGCCTGCGCCTGCACGCGCACTTCCTTGCGCTTGTCGTCCAGCGCCGCTTCCAGGAATGGCGCATCGCCCTCTCCCAGCCGGACGGCCAGGCAGGACAGCAAGGCGGCGCGCGATTCGGGCGGCTCGGTGGCCCATTCCGCCTGCAGCGCGGCCAGCGCCGCCGTTGGATCGGCCTGGCGCCAGGTTTTCAGCAGCGCCGCGCGCTGGGCGGTGTCGCCCGTGTGCCACAATTCATTGGCGGCGATGCCGGTGGCACGCCCTCCGCTGCCTGCGCAGCCATCGCCTGCGGCAGTTCCGGCGGCAGCCGTACCGGCGCCAGATGTGGCATCGGCAGCGGAGCCGCCGCCAGCCGCGGCATCGCCATCAAAGGTAGCGCCGGCACCGGCAATGCCGGCAGCGCCAGCCGCATCGGCGGCCCGGCCGGCGGCCACGCTGCTATCGTCGACCCAGCGCCAGTCCGGGTTGCGTTGCGCCAGCCAGCGCCCCCGCGCGCCGAGCACCGCCAGCGCGGGCCCGCGCAATGCATGCTGGCGCGTGGCCAGCGCCAGCAGGGCCGGCAACTGCGCGGCGGGAATGCGGCAGCCGTGGCGGGCCGCCAGCTGCAGCCATTCCGTGCGCAGCGGCAAGCCTGGCTGCACGTCGCGCAGCAACAGGTCGAGCATGCGGGCCGCCGGCGCCGGGCATGCGCGCAGCGTTTCCGCTTCGCATGGCGCATCGGCTTGCCCTGCGGCCGGCGCCGGCGCATGGCCCGCGCGCTGCCATAAGTCCAGCGCGCCCAAGGTCAGCCACAGGCGTTCTTCATCGGACCGCGCCGGCATGGCCTGCAATGGCGCGTGCAGCGGCGCGGCGCAGCCGGACCAGGCGGCGCCGCCCGACAGCATGGCGCCGCCGGCGCGCGAGGTGCCGATCTGCAGCAATTGGTGGATCTGGTTGGCCAGGCTGGTCATGGTGCACCGTCGCTTTCCGTACCGGCTTCAATGTTGTACAGGCAGCCATCGCTCCAGACGCCCAGCGGCGCCAGCGTGTGGCCATCCCACACGCCCGCCACCGTGACGGGATGGCCGCCGCTCAGCGCCAGCAGGCGCCATGGATCGCCGAACGTGGGCGGCAGCGGCAGCACGCGGCCATCGAGGCAGCGCAACACGCAGCGCGCGCCATCGTATTGCGGCGTGACGCCCTCGAGCGCCATGGGGAAACGTTCCAGGAAAGGATTGACGGCCAGCGCGCCGGCATAATCGTCCAGTACCCGGTCCAGCGCCGGCAATGGCGGCAGCGCCGTAATGGCTTGCCAGTCCTGTTGCGCGGACAACAGCGCGCGCTGCGGCCACGCGCCCGGATAGAAATGCAGCGTGCCGTGGAACTGGGTGCCGGCCGTCAGCGCCTGTTCATAACCCTGGCCATTGACGGCGAAATGCTGCAGCAGCGCCCAGCGCCCCGACGCCATGCCGCGCAGCCAGGTGGCGCGGTTGCGGCCGCGCTCTTCCACCGTATGGCTTTGCGCCAGCACTTGCCAGCAATCGGCCACACCCGGCTGGGCCAGCACCTCGTCGCGGCTGACGGTCCAACCGGCCTGTATCCGCACGTCGGCCTGCAGCGGCGCCGGCAAGGTGTCGATGCGGCGGTAAGCGCCCGTCAACAGGTACAGCGAGGCCAATTCGCGCCCCAGCTGCGCATCGCGCCCGGCCAGGCTGGACTGGAACGCCAGCGCGCCGGCGCGCCGCAATCGCTGCGCCAGGCCGGGCGCCTGCGCATCGACCATGCGCGCGGCGATCGCATCCCAGGCGCCAGGGCCGCGCTGGCGCACGCCATCCCAGCCTTCCCTGGCCAGGTCTTGCAGCCAGGTTTGCAATTCATCGAGGCCGCGCGCGACCTTGGTGTCGCGTTTTTCCTCGCGCTTGCGGGCCTGGGCGGCGGCCGCCTCGACTTCTTCCGGCGTCAATTCGCGCGCCGCCAGTTCCGCGGCGCGCACGGCTTTTTCTTCCTTCTTCGCGGCGCGCTGCTGGCGGCTGTCGAGCCAGTCCCGCACCCACTGCGGCTGGGCGCCGGCGCCAAACAGGCTGGCGTGGGAAGCCTGCAGCAGGTACAGGCCCAGGCCATGCTTGCACGGGAATTTTCGGCTGGGGCACGAACACTTGAAGGCCGGTTCCGACGTGTCGATTTGCGTGCGGTAAGGGTCCTTGCCGCTGCCCTGGCACTCGCCCCACAGGACGCCGTCGGCGCTGCCGAGGTTGCCCCATTTGCCCGGCTGGGCCAGCTGGCTGCCGGCCTTGGCCGAACTGGCGTCCGGCGCCAGCGCGAGGATTTGATCCGCGGTCAATGTCATAACAGGTTTGCAAGTTGCAAAGATGCTATGTTTTACCACATATCAAGACGGGTAACAACAATCGCGTTCTATTTCAGCGGTACCGGATACGTGGCCGGGCTGACATGGCCATCCTTGTCCACGGCTTGCACGCCAAAGAAATAATTGTCCTTCGACAGAGGGATCTTTGCTTCCGTCACGTTGCCCACCCATTTCGCGCCCTGCCAGTCGGCCGCCGTGGTCTCGCGCCACACGACGCGGTAGCCGGCCAGGTCGGGTTCCGTATTGGCTTGCCACACCAGGGTGGAATCGTTTTCCAGCTGCGCCGTGCGCATCTGCACCTTTTGCGGCGAGGCTGGCGCCAGCGCCAGGGTGGCCAGCGCGGCGGCGTTCACACGCGCCACCTGGGCAATGTAGCGGTAATCGTTATACTCGGGCAGGTCGCCAATGGTGACGCCGTTTTCCGTGCGTACGTTCTGGTGCTGGTGGTTGAAATCCTCATTCGGTTCGGTGAAGCGCAACGCCGCATAGCCGCGCTCGAGGAATGGCATATGGTCGCCGCCGCGCAGGTAGCGGTCGCGGCGCTGGATCACGCTGACCTTGAATCCCTTGACGTAGCGCTCGCCCTGTTCCTTGACGTGGCGCGCCAGCTGGCGCGAAATCGTGTCGTTTTCACCGCCGGTCAGGATCAGCGAGCGCACCGCCTCGCTCATGTCTTTTTCCACCGGAATGCCTTCTGCGAACAGGCGCACTTGTTTGTCGTCGACCTTGCCATGTTCGTCGCGCGAACTGCCGATGATGTCATTGGTGAACATGCCGGCAATGTTCAAGTTCTTTTGCCTGGCCTGTTCGGCCCAGTGCGCGGCGCCCAGCAAGCCCTGCTCTTCCGCGGCCACCGTCATGAACACGATGGTGGCGTCGAACTTGTACTTCGCCATCACGCACGCCATTTCCATCACGGCCGCCGTGCCTGACGCGTCGTCGTTGGCGCCCGGCGCATAGCCTTTTTCATCCATCACGTCGGTATTGCGCGAATCGTAATGGCCGCTGACCACGTAGATGCGCTCGGCGCTGCCGGCCTGGGCGCCGGGCAGGGTCGCGACCACATTGACGATTTCCGTCGGGCGGCTGATGCGGCGCGACACGGGGGCGACGTGGCTGTCGAACGCCACTTGCAGGCGCCCGCCACTAGCGGCATTGCATCGTTCAAATTCACTCTTGATCCAGCGCCGCGCGGCGCCGATGCCGACCGTGTCCGATTCCGTGTCGGACATGGTGTGGCGCGTATGGAAGCCCACCAGGCGCCGGATGGTCGCTTCGATGCGCTGCGGGGAAATTTCCGCGACGATTTTTTCTATCTGCGGCTGGCGGCGCGCCACGTCGGGTGCGGGAGCGGAAGCGGCCAGCGCCGCCGGGCTGACTGCAACTGCGCCGGCAGCCAGCGTGCAGGCCAGCGCCAGCAGCGGCCGGGAATGGATTGCCATGTCGATGTCCTTTGTGTGAAGGCCGCCGCGCCTGCGGGCGGCACGGCTGACGATCATCGCATGGCGCCCGGTGGCGCGGGAAGCGTGGATTTGTATCAGTAAGTAGCCTGGCGGTGGATGGCGCCTGCCGCATCGGCGGCCAGGTAAGCCACTTGCATGCTGTCGAGAAATGCCAGCGCATCCGCGCCCTTGAGCATGGCGATCGTGGTGCAGGCGCCGGCCGCCGCGCACAGCGGCGCCAGCACGGTGACTGAACGCCACGCCGTCACCGGCCAGCCGGTGCGCGGATCGAGAATGTGGCAATAGCGCCGCCCCTCGTGCTCGAAGTAGCGCTCGTAGTCGCCGGACGTGCACAGCGCGCCGCCCGCCACGTCGATCGCGGCGATCGTGCCTTCGGCATCGCGCGGGTCCTGGATCGCGATGCGCCACGGCGCGCCATCGAGTTGCGGCCCCAGCACGTGGAAGTCGCCGCCCAGGTTCACATAGCCGTGCCGCACGCCGCGCTCCAGCAAGGCCGCCGCCGCACGGTCGGCCGCATATTCCTTGCCGAAGCCGCCGAAATCGAGTTCCATGCCGGCGAAGGGCAGGCGCACGGTATGGACACCGTTGTTGCGGCCGCGCTCGACCAGGTGCCAACCGGTCAGCGGCAGCAATGCGTCGAGTTGGCCCGGCTGCGGCAGGCGCGCGGCCTTGAAATCCCAGGCGCGGCGCAACACGCCGGTGGTGATGTCGAACAGGCCGCCGCTAATGCCATGCAACTGGCCGGCGTAATGCAGCAGCGACGCGGTTTCATCGTCGACGGCGACCGGATCGCCGCCGGCCGCGCCATTGATGGCGGACACCACGCTGTCGGCGCGGTAGCGCGAATACTTGGCTTCGATGCGGCGCACTTCATCGATGGCGGCCTGCGCCAGCGCGCGCGCATCGGCTTCGCTGGCGGCGGGCAACAAGACCTGGCAGGGGCTGGCCATGGCGCTGAACGCCACGGTGTACATGGCGCTTACTGCCATGGCTTGCTCAAGCCGATTTGCCACTGGCGCGCATCGAAACGCGCCATGGCCGGCGTTTCAGGGTGCACGCGATTGCAACGCCGATTGTCAGGTTCACCAACCAGAATCCGCTCCTTTCAATGATTGCGAACAATACCCTGCCGTATCTTAATCGAATCGTGCAGGCCAGGCCGGATTCTTCCCGCAGGGCCTGGCAAAAAAATACCGCCGGACTGGCCGGCGGTATTTTTGAGCTGACAAGTGCTTATTGCGGCTTATTTCGCCTTGGCGACGGCAGCGCCCTTGCCTGCCTGCTTGCTTTCCGCCGGCCTCGCGCCGTCTTTGGGTTTTCCGTTCACGACCAACCCGGCTTCCGACAATTTCATCGCATTCTTTTCACCGATGCCTTTCACGCGGCGCTCCAGGTCCGCCCAATCCTTGAATTCGCCACCTTTGCCGCGCTCGTCGAGAATCAGCTTGGACTTGGCCGGGCCGATGCCCCGCACACTGTCCAGCGCCGCCGCATCGGCCTTGTTGACGTCCACCTCGGCAAACGCCACACCCATGGCCATGACCATCGTCGACACCGCCAGCAACAGTTTTTTCAACATGACTTCCTCCGTTTGAAAGGATGCAAGGCCTGGAGTGCGCCTTGTCCTGACCGAACGTTCAGGGGGCGATGCGGATGACAGTAGTGGATTGAGGGGGATCAATGACGTAACCGGCTTGGGCTGCCGCAGCGGGCAATCACGAATCACCGGGCCAGCACAGGTTTCCCTTCCACGCTGACTGAATGAGTCCGATAGCGGCCGGGTGGTTCTCGCGCACGCCATACGCGCTCACCGGCCCGGGAGTCTTCCGAGTCCGGCGATTACGATGGCGGTCATCGGCCTGTACTGCTCAAAACAGGCTCCTCGTTCAACGTTAACGGTAGCGCCCGTTAACTCTGTTCTGCCCATCCTTTGCCAAGATCAAATATTCTGGCGTCGTCCGTCACAATTGGCGCCGACCAGGTCTTGCCGCCATTATTGGATTCCGATTGCCATACCGCCTCAAATGGGGTGCTGTAAACGGTGCCCGTCAATGTGCGGTATAACGGCTTTTCATAGACCAACCGCTGGCCTTGTGACAGGATCAAGGCAACATTGGTCACGCTTGCTTGAATGCCTGTTCCCATCTGGATGGCTTGCGGTCGGCATTTTCCCCCTGTGCAGGGATACGCAAATCCAGCTCTTATTGGAGTAACTTTCCATTCAATCTTTGTGGTAAGGCCCTGTATTCCTGCATTGCCCACCCCCTTCCAATGTCAAATATTTTTGCATCATTGCTGACTATAGGGGCAGCCCAAGACTTTCCTCCATCATCAGAATAAGATTGCCATACTGCACCGAAAGGTGCACTATCTACAGTCCCGGTTACAGCGCGGTATAGCGGCTTTTCATAAATTAATCTACCCTCATATTGAGAAATTAATCCAAAATGGTGCACAGTCGCCACTATGCCTGCTGCGCTCAGTCGCTGCTGAGCAGGGCTCGGCGTTTCGCCGGTCATTGGCATCCGTACATCCAGATCATTCATAGGAAATGACGCCAACGAACTCCAACTGCCGTTCCTTAGTTGGAACGTAAATGGCGCTAGCGGTTTTCCAAACTTGGCACCCACATGTGCACAAGCATGTGCCAACGCTTCCGGGCTTTTACCATGATACTCGATCCATCCCTTCACTTGGCTGCGACTGCCCTTACCGCCTATATATTCGATACCCCAGCCAGTTCGTTCTGACTCGCGCGAATGGTGATAAAGGGGGAGCGGAATCATGCTCCAATCGTACTCCGAACGCAACACGAAGCTGCTGCCTCCAGGGAGGCTACAAACCAGCACATCCTCACGTGGGAAAGCATGGGCGCTGTTGACCATGGAGATGAACCATATCAGGAAAAACCGGTGTTTATGCATATACATGCCTCTGAATTCAGACTACGCCTTACTGCGTTTGCCAAATTATCAATCATTAACGATTACGCACGACCAAGCGCTTCGCCAACATTCGGGTGATAAAAACCAATCAGCCGCCGGAAATGCGGCAGGAAAAAGCGAAGTTGGGTTTCAATGCTGCGTGCTCCATACATCAGCGGGGCTGTATATGTAAGCGGAACGTGACGATACAAGATGTCGCTGTCGCGCAGTTTCCTGTTCAGACCACTCGGGATTAACGCGAGGACCGGAGGAAAACTGAAGTGTGGAGAGTTCCTTTTCTCAACCAGCAATGCCCATGCCCATCGGTTTTCTCCAGAATTTGAAAACACCAACCGCTTTCCCATACTCATCGCTTCACTAAAGGGGAAATCTGGTCCTAACGCAGCCATCAATTTGGCAAACCAGGCAGGGCTTGAAAAAACTTTAGGATCCCAAGCAATGTCTTCACTTGTATTGTAGAGCGCGCTCCAGTATGCCTTATCCTCAATTAAAGCAATTCCAACGTCACGCACTGCCGGAGAGATTTCCTTTTGTACATAGATGTATGGGGGCGTATATTCGGCGCTTTGACTGGCCTCCAATATCCAATCTTCTCTATTGCGGCGCACCTCGTACGACATATGGCAATGCCTATGTTCCACTATTTCTTTTGTAATCGTGTTTGCTACCTCATCGAGCGGAACGTTCTCGGGTGTCACTCTTTCAATATCGAGCGTCCCTGTGTAGAGATAGTTGCGGTAACCATGTAAATGTTCAGGTTTGGAAACCATCCGCCTATATGCTGTGCTATAAGCTTCGCATTCCGCTTCATCGGGGAATAAGATAGCGTGGCTCAAGGCATCTGCCAGGAAACGCTGGCCTTGCTCATTGATCAGCGGCGGCGGCAGGTTCTCCTTGAACCACACTGGACGTGCATAAAACGCACGCCACCCTTCGGCAATGTCACGGTCCATTAGCGTGATCTGGGAATCCACTAACTGCCGGGCATGGAGCGCAAGTAAATTAACTATTTTTTCTCTTCTTAAAATCATGCGGCAGGCCAGATTTCCATATTTGTAAAGAATTGAACCGCTTTAGCGTGACCACAGCGGATGGTCCAAGCCCCCCGGCCGGTCACTGGCATAATCATATTGGGTGGTGCTGGCGGCCATGACAACACCTGCTAACAGTGCCGCGACAGAAAATCGCATTTTCATCTGCTGCTTCCTATCTTTGACCCATTACGCCTCAATACACTCTGATCCTAGCCTTAAGGTGCAGCTCACTCGTAAAATTATTGAGTAAGCAGAGTTGTTTCACCCACAGGCCTCACCAATTTCTCGAACCCTTCAATTGAATTATCCTTAACAACCACCCCTTTAGAATCGAGAATATTTATTGCCGCATCCGCCACGCGCTGACCGAATATTTTTTTTCTATATATTATTTTATTATTCCTAATAATCGCACCGTTGGCATCCCGCATTTTAACAGCAGCACCAAATTTACCTTTAGGAGCTTCATGAATAACAATTGTATTTCCTTCTAATACAGAATTGGGGCCGTACATATAAATAGCATTCCCATCCTGAACTTCAATATAGCTATTCTTGATAACGTTGCGTCCGCCGCCCATTTCAATACCTCTACCACCAGAGTAAACACGGACATTGTCGACAACATAGTGGCTATCACCTAACTCTTGCACTCCAGGGAGAGAAACATCTTCCATACCCTCAGTCATGGGCGATAAAATCTGCTTTTTTGCTCCCCACAAACCTCCAAAAATCAAGGAAACACCTACACTCTCATCCCCAACCACTTTAACAACCCCATCAAGCACATTAACACCGCGAATATAACCGTCGCCACGAATTCCAAACATATTGACAGGACGGGCCTCAACAGAGTTGGAAAATAAATTTAATTTAATAGCACCTTCAGAAAACGGGTCATTTTTTTTATCAATTCCGACAAATATCAACGAAGACCCATCAAAACTTTTGAATTCGCCAGCATGAATATCAAACAACGGCTCTCTAACCAGATTTTTAACCAAACAATAACTCCCCGCCCGGCGCAGTACAATAGTCTTTTGATCTTTATTGTCTGCAGGAATGGGGGCACAGTTTCCAGCCAATCCATTATTAATCGACATAGCCAATATTACCCCAAAAATATATTTCGATATCTTAATATCCCCCATCACTCTCCTTGGCAAAATTGCGCCGCCTTAAACCTCTGTTTACTCAGTGACATAAACTACACCAGAGAGAATGACGCGCCTGTTCATAAATTATTGAGCAAAAAGAGTAGTTTTGCCGACGGGCCTTACCAATTTTTGAAACCCTTCAATTGAATTATCCTTAACAACAACCCCTTTGGAGTCAAAGATATTTATTGCCGCCTCGACCAAGTGCTGACCAAATATTTTTCTCTTATAAATTATTTTATTATTCCTAATGACCGCGCCGTCGGCATCACGTATTTTGACAGCAGCACCAAATTTACCTTTAGGAGGCTCATGAATAACAATTGTATTCCCTTCCAAGATAGAATTTGGGCCATACATGTATATCGCATTTCCGCTTTGAACTTCGATATAACTATTTCTAATTACGTTCCTCCCGCCCCCCATTTCTATTCCCCTACCATCGGCATATACATGGACATTATCGATAACATAGTAACTATCACCTAACTCTTGCACTCCAGGAATCGAGACATCTTCCATACCCCGGGTTAAGGGCGACAAAATACGATTGTTATCATCCCACAATCCTGCAAAAGCCAGGGAAATACCTTTACCTCTGTCTCCAACGACCCTAACTATGCCATCATGTACATTAACGTTGCGAACAAAACCATCACCACGAACTCCAAACATATTGACGGGACGTGCCTCGATGGAATTCGACAACAAATTTAAATCAATCCCCCCTTTTGAAGAAGACCATTTTTCCTCTTCAATTCCAACAAATATCATCGAATCTCCACCGAAACTTTTAAACTCGCCAGCATGAATATCAAATAACGGCCGTCGAATCAAATTGCTAACCAGGCAATAACTACCTGGCACGCGCAAAGAAATGATTTTTTGCTCATCATTTTTCAAAGGAATATGAGTGCATTCCTCTGCACATCCATGATTATTCGAGATAATCAGCAGTATTCCAAAAACCAACCGTCGCGTCATCATATTTCTCATCATTTACACCCACTGGGCAAGATTGTTCCGGCATAAACCTTTTGATCGAGTTTCATTCCGTTATCATCACATAAGAATTTATCCCTATTGGCTTTTGCCTTGATCTCATCATAACCTCCTTTTACACCGGTAGGGGAAATCCAATCCACCTCTTTAACACCCCATTGATTCAATTCTGCCTGCAAAAACTTGATCTTTTCACTTCCAGAAGGATCTTTAGGGTCATAGCCTTGACCTTCATGTTCGGGCGTAGCATTGAAACTTTTTAATACATCCTCTATATCAGCAAAAGTCCGTACAGCACCTCCGGGCGCTCGCCATTGAACCAACTTATCAAAGACTTCGCGCTCCATTTGCAAGGTACGATCCTCATTATGATTCCAGTTAAATGACCCATAACCTGGAATAGAGGACAAATGATTATATGTATAGTCAGGATTGCTACCATATAAACCATGCCCCAAACCCACGGAAAGTGCAAATGGATGGTTGTTGGCGTCCCTATGCGCGAACGTATCTTCAAATGAATGCAGGTACTCCCCCATAAACACAAGTTGCGTGCAGCGGCTATTCTTGAGGTTCGTAGATTTACCAGCTATCGTCACCGCGGAATAAAGATTTTGCAATTGGCTATTTTCTGGAATATTGGCATATGCTGTACTGCTGGTGGGGGAACCATAGCTCGTAACAGAACCTTCGACTAGGCCAGTTGCAGGATCGACTTTTGAAGGCACCATTGTAAAGTGGTAAGAAAGCAGTCGGGCACGGTGCGCATCAGAAACACCGGTACTTAAGTTTAGAGGCCGTGTATCGTCGTTATCATCAACAAATTGAGCAGCCAGCGCCAGCATTCGTGCTTCCTCCACATCCATGCCCGCTGCAATACCAAGGAAAAAGTTCATGTAATAATGGATATCGCTCTGATACAAACCAAGCGGATCTATATTAGTAACAGGATTTGATCCAGCGTAGACATAGGGATTTATTCCACCTTCAATGCCTAGCGGGTCAGGCGTCAAGTAACGTCCTGACTGCGGATCATAATCCCGATAGTAGTTGTAGTGCAATCCGGTTTCAGCATCGTAGGTCTGTCCTGGCAGTCGTAATTTCATTTCAAACGGACGTCCACCGTTCTGCTGCGGGTCGGTCGCGGCAAAGGTGACATCGGCATATCCAAAGGGGGTAGTCGTGGCTTGCCAAACCATGCGTTGCTGACTATCTGTAATAATCTGGGGCGTCCCCAGATGATCTGAATGAATCGCATACACCTGAGAGTCACCATTTAAAGGGTGGTGAATTATGCTTCCGAATACGCTTGTAAGCAGACGATTGAATATTCCTTCGTTGAAGGTCATTTCTATTTTTGCGATAGGCCTGCCATCTAAGTAGACATAATGTACAGTAATATTCCCGTCGGCATCTGCCTCTGCAGCAAGACGTTGGTCACGATACAAACTGTAGGTCGTTGTTCCCTCTTCCTTGCCAGTCGCATCGCCATTCCGGTAAAACGTCCGCGCGATCCTTTCGCCTTGAGTATTGTAGTGATAGCGGGCGACCAAGCGGTGATCGCTATCGTATATAGCGATTGGGCGATGTGCGGCGTTGTAGACGACGCGCCTGCTCGATTGCTGCTTTTTGTCGAAGGCAACTTGAGCTAACGGTATCCCAGTCTTGTGGAATAACCATCCGGTAGAACGATGCTCCTGTTGCATATTATCTAAACTGTCTGACTGCAATACCAGGCGGTTGGTTCCGGGCAGGATAGAGTACCGTCGGCTCGCAATATTATTGCCACCATGCGTTTCCTGGTTTTTATCTGTTTTTGTTGTCTCTAATATCCTATTGCCGCCTTTGTCATATGCAAAATGTATGACATTTCCCTTTTGATTGCGCCACTCTTCAAGGCGGTGTTGCGAATCATATTCGAACTGCTCGACTGTGCTTTCTATTTTTCCAGAAGGAGTACTGCGGTCGCGCGAGATATGGACTAATTGATCAATCCGATCATATTGATTAATCTGGCGATAGATATTTTTCGTCTGCGAATCATCTTTACCACCTAGCCATGATTTGATGCGGTCAGGCCATGTCTCAGCAATTAATCCCTCAGCAGCCACCTCAATGATGCGTCCTCGCGCATCGGTTTCGATACGCTGCCGAATGCCGTTGCCCATTGTATAGGTGTGTAATCCGCCTGCAGTAGTGCGATCAATGTCCTGAGCCAGCGCCCGCCCATCAAATAAAATAGCCAGTAACTGGCCCGGCCTGACTCGGCTGGCTTTCACATCGGCACATGTCCCCGTTAAAGAATAGCAATATTCGAGTGTATGCCCATCTGGCAACTTCTGCCATATCAATCTTCCCGCATCATCATAGCGGTTAGATGTAATAAAATAAATTCCCTCCGACTCGTTTAAAGCAACCTTATACCCCTTACCAAGAGCGCTTCTGTGACCGACTTTCGCTATCCAACGCTGTTCCCGCGTTATCTGACCAAAGGTATCGTATTGATAGCTGACCCGTTCCAATCGTCGACGGTCAATAGTGTTGTCCACCGCAGTCATCTCGACCATGCGCCATCCAGCGTAGCGGTATTGGATCAAGGCATCGTCTTTTTCAGATCCCACGCTGATTAAACGCCCGGCCTGATCATAAACGTAACGCGCCCCAACACCGCTATCATCCATCCTAGCTACGACATGCCCTGCGGAATCATGCATGTACAAGCTGATTCCCCGGTCCGGATTAGCTTCCAATATCAGCCGCCCAAAATCGTCATAGCGCCGTTGAGTCACCACGTGATTAGGACCGTCAACCGCGGAAATGCGGTTCTGGAGGTTATATGCAAAGCGCATACTTGCAGCATCAGGCGTATTGACGGCATCGTTGCGTAAAAGCAGTAAGCCGTTGTCGTCATACGTAAATTTAATTTCCGTACCTGCAGCATTCGTCAAGCTGGCCACTTGCCCTTGCTGGGTATATTCCATTTGACTCAGGGTATCCGTGTCATCTTTTGTAAACTGCAGCCGCCCGAGCTCATCATATTTAAACCGTAATGCCTTCAACGCATTTTTCGGTGCCAGATCAGGTCCGGTAAAACTTCCTTCCCATTCGCGTCGGTTCTCAGTGTCTAATTTGACTAAAAAGCGGCTGCCATCTGGATTGACACGAGCAGTCAAGCGCCCAGCTGAGTCATACTCAAAACCGGTATGCAACATACCAGGCTGAGTCATTTCTAATAGCTTTCCTTGGCTGTCGTACCGATATCGCCATGTTCGTACTAGGCGGGAACTTTTGTCGGGGGCACCCTTGGTCAGGGGCTCACCTTCGACTGTGACTCGCAACGGCTGACCACGCCAGTTCAGCTCAAGTTTGACGGTATGCTGCGTGTAGCCATCATTGCTACGCAGTCTTATTGGCCGCAAAGCCTCGTCCCGCTCTAAAACCTCAGTCGAAAAATTACCTGGCAATGTCGTCCGTACTGCAAGTTGGGTGCGGGGATCATAGTCGACCAAGGTAATATCACTGTTACCGGGTCCCGGGCGTTCCTTGGAATTCGGAAGGGGCCCATCGGTTTCGATACGTTTCCCTTTGGCGTTGTAACGATAACGTGCGCTGCGTTCGATTGCTTGCGCTACGTGTGAACCGTCAAAGGCCGGGACAAATCCACGTTGCGTGACTTCACTTGGCAATGTCCCTGTTTCAGCATCATACGCAATGTGTGTAGTAAATTCTTTGCCCGGCAGCACACTGGGACGGGCAATTAATGTTGGGCCGGCATGTACGCCGGCGCCATATTCAAAACGGATCTGTTGCTGTACTGAGCCTGCCTTACCGCTCTGGAATACAACCTTGCCCACCGCCAGCGGGCGCCCGTACAAATCGAGCGACAGACGTATACTCTGTTGCGGTCGGCCATCACTATCCAACTGTGTAATATCGGTCAGGCGCCCCACCTTATCGTACGCGTACCGTACATTCGAGTCCCCGCACAATGAGCAACCCGGCCCCCGCACTTCCAGCAAACGGAATTCGCCGGCGATGATGGCATGGCGATATACAGTCGTGGCCCCGACGCTATTTGTCAACTTGGTTTGCCCGCTGACGCTGTAGTCAAGCATGACTTTATTGACGTCGTCAGCATGCGTCGAGAGGATGGCTTTTCCATCCAGATTATATCCGTAGGTTGAATAGCGTTTGACTACCTGTTTGCCATTATCGCTTATGTCATGGACGCTGATACCTGTCAGGTAGGTCGGTCTACGGGCATCTTCGTAATGATATTGCCGACCGCCATTGGTATTTGGATACAGGACCTTTACCAAGTTGGCCGCAATATATATCTTGTCGAGTGTCGCCCCCGCCGGCAGCGTGCCGCCATACTCATAACTGAACCGTCCAACCGGCGTGGTGATGCTTTGCACGCCGCGGAAGCGGTCGCCGCGCGCGCTGGCTTCACGATCCAGATACGCCAAGCGCAATTCCCTTCCTTGCGGGTCGGTCACCTTCACCAGCATGCCTTGCGCGTCGTAAAGCAAGGTCACCGCTTCCCCGGTCGGCACCTTGATCTGGGTCAGCTTGCCGCGCGTATCGAAGCTCAGCCTGCGCCCGTCGTTCCACGTCCAGACATACTGCTCATTGCCGCGCGGCCCCGTGATATCGACCTTGCCATTGGCCGGGTCTACGCCCGCGCATAAGCTGGGATTAAGCAAGTCGCGGCTGAAGATCAGCCGCGTGCCATCGGCCTGCATGATCTGCAATGTGCTGTCGAAGGCATACAGCTGCGTCTCGTACGACAGCTTCCAGCCACGGCCGATAATGCCGGGCATGGTGTTGGTACCGCTCAGCGTGCTGTTGTAATGTCGGACAATTTCCAGCCCCAGCACACCCGGCAATGCCGGCATGTCGACTTCACGCTGGTATTTGTTGCCGCTCATCACATTAATGGGGTTGCCGGCGCCTACGTTGACACTGGCACTGCTGGCCGATGCCGGCGCCCCCGGCGATCCACAGGTCGATCCGGAGCCGCCCGGACCACAGGCATGTGCCGCGGCGCAGGCTACTAGTAATAGGGTCAAAAGCAAAACCTTGTCAACTGACGTACGGAAGAACAATATCGCTGCCATAAATTTGAAAATTAATAATTTTGGAAAATACAATCACCGATCCCAGAAGGCTCGCTGGCGATGCAGGAACGGCAATCGCCGATGCCTGATACAGCAATAGCTGATCCAGCACCGTTGCTATTTAGGCTTGACTTCCACCACCACCCGCCGGTTCGGCGCCAGGCAGTCTTCCAGGTCCTTGCCGGTCTTCGGCTGGCATGCCGACAGTTCCTTGACGAAGTTGGTGGCGCCCGCCCCCACCACATTGACATGGTCAGCCGTGATCCCCTTGCTGGACAGGTAGTCCGAGACGGCCTGCGCCCGGTCCTGTGACAGTTTGAGGTTGTAGGCATTGTTGCCCAAGGGGTCGGCATAGCCGGTCACTGTCAGAGTGTCGATTTTCAAGTTCTTGCCCTGGATGGCCGCGACCAGCTGGTCGAGCTTGGACTTGCCATCCGGGGTCAGCGTTGACTGGTTAAACGGGAACAGCGTATCGGCGCCCAGGGTCGTGCTGGAGGTGGCCGGGCATGTGCCGCCGCCTCCCGGCGGCGGGGTCGGCGTGGTGCATCCACCCAACGGGCAATCCGGCGGGTTCGGGTTCGACGGCCCCGGCGGCGGTCCGGGATCGACTGGATTGCCATTGTTGCCAGGGCCGGGGATCGATACCGGATTGTCCGGTTCGATCGCATCGCTTTGCATTTGCAAGGTGACGTGGCTGACCACGGGTACCCGGCCGTCGAGGATCAACTTGGTACGGAAACCATCCTTGCCGTCGTCCGTCCACTTCAGGAAAGCGGTATAGATGCTGCCGACGATCGGCACCAGCGGCTTCACGCCCTGCACGATACGCAATTTGATCAGGTTGGCGTCCTGCAGGGTCTGGCCTGACGTGGCGCCCATCTTGTTGCGGAAGGCGAGGTTGCTGTTGGGGATGACTTTCTTGCCCTGGGTCTTGAGCTTGGCCTGCAAATCCGGATCATTAAAGTCGGCAAACGATTCCTTGGTCGGATTGAGCATGGTGACCTGCACGTTGCCGACCAGGTCGGCCTTGGCGCGGGCAAGCGAGGTTGCCAGCTCCGTGGCGTCCTGCCCCCCGCCATACATGGGTACCAGCGCCTGCGCATAGGCGTCCTGTATCCGGTCCAGCTTTGCGTTGGCCACGCTGCCGGCGCGCGCAGCCATGAAACCGGCGTGGTTGACCTGGCTCTTGGCAAAAAACAGCAGGCTGTATTGGGTGATCGACAGTCCCAGCACTGTCAGGATGGGCGCGGCAATGACGAACTCCACCACGGCAATGCCGCGTTTTGCGGCAGGCGGCGGCAGGCGGCGTCGCACCGGCCGTGCGCCCGCCGGTTGCGGCGCGGCGCCCAGCAGCGGATGCCGCAACCGGTCGCCCGGCGCAATGCCGAAGCGCGCAATGGCGCCGGGCGCCAGTTCCAGTACATGGCGCGCCGGCCCCGGTCCGGCCACACTGCCGCGCCACGGTTTGACGCGCGGTACGCAGCGCGTCACGACGCCCTGGCTGTCCAGGTACACCAGGTCGATGGAAAAACGCATGAACATGGTATGGACGCTGGTGCACCGCGTCAGCAGCAAGCCGCCATCGAAAGGCAGCTCCGGGGCCAGCATCAGCCCGCGGAATCGTTCCCAGAATCTGCGCGCGGTGCGCATCCGGATGCCGTGGCAGCCGCTTTGCGTTTGCAGTTGTACTGGTGAGGTAACAGGTTCAGTCATGGATCACGTTCCTGGATACATGAACTTCATCGCGATCGGAAAAAACAGCACGACGAAAGTACAGGGAAAAATAAAGACCAGCAGCGGGAACAGCATTTTCACGGGGGCTTCCATCGCCAGCTTCTCAGCGCGCTGGAAGCGTTCGCTGCGGCGCTGGTCGGCTTGCGCGCGCAAGACCGGGCCGAGGTTCATCCCCATGCGTTCGGCTTGAATCACGGCGGTAACGAAATGCGTGACGTTGGGCTCGGCCAGACGCTCCGCCATCATGCGCAGCGCATCGGCCCGGCCTTTACCGGCGCGGATGTCGCGCAACACGCGCTGGATCTCGTCGCGCATGACACCACGCGGGCCCTTGGACACCGCCTGTTGCAGCGCCCCCTGCAAATTCAAGCCCGCCTCCACGCACAGGGTGATGATATCGAGGTAGAACGGCAGCGATTTCAGCAACTCGCGCTGGCGCTGTTCCAGCAGGTCCCGCAGCCAGATAGAAGGAAACAGCAAACCAAAACCGAGTCCCAGCAGCGCTGTGAGCCACATCGTGGACGATGACGGCGCGAGGCGCCCTTCCAGCCCGCGGTCCAGGCTGGCCAAGCCCCAGACAAACAGCAGCGCCATCAACACACCGCATACCAGGCGCGCCGCCATGAACTGCGCAGGCGACAGCGTGTATTCGAAGCCGGCCCGGCACAGCTTGTGCCGAACATTTTCATGGTGGCGTGCGCCCAGCAGCGGTTCGATGAAATAACTGATCCAGTGGATCGGCCACCAGAGCAGACGAAACGCCAGCGGCGGCGGGTCCTTGTACTCGCGGTCTTCCGGCGGCACCTCGGCCAGCGCCTTGCTGACCAGCCACGCACACAGCGCCACGGACAGGCCGGCGGCCAGCGCCACCACAACCACCACGGCGGACGAATAGCGTATCAACAGCGATTCCATTAGTCTGCCCCCTAGACGTCGATGTCGATGATCTTGCGGATGACGTACACACCCATGCCTTCCAACACGCCAAGCAGGACCAGCACTCCCCATCCCAAACCCGTGCTCCAGAGCTTGCTCATGGCGGCCGGCTCCATCCTGGATAACACCAGTCCCAGCAGGATGGGCAGCAAGCCGACCACCAGTGCCTGCAGCTTGCCTTGCGCCGTCAACGCGCGGATCTTGCCTTCCATTTGCAGGCGGCTGCGGATGGTGGCCGCCGTGCGTTCCAGGGTTTCCGCCAAGCCGCCGCCCGTTTCCGCCGCGATGCGCATGGCCGACACCACCAGCACCGTGGTCTGGGTCGGCATGCGGTGCGCCAGGTTGCTCAGGCTTTGCTCGAGCGTGACGCCGATGCGCTGCTCGCGCAGCATCAGTGAAAATTCCTGTCCGAGCGGCGCCGGCGCTTCCATGACCAGTTGCGACAAGGCCGAACCGAACCCCGCACCGGCACGCATGCCGCCGGCCAGCATCATCAGGGCGTCCGGCAACTGTTCTTCGAATCGCAGCATGCGGCGCTGGCGCATCGCCGCATAGACGAAGCGCGGAGACCAGCCCAACACCATGCACACCGCCAGGCCCACCAGCACGCTGCCGGTCGCCAGCCACGCGCTCAGCGCGCCCAGCACCATGACCGCCATATTCGCGGCGAACAGCTTGCGCGGATCGATGAACAGGAAGAATTCCCGCACCTGGAACCTGGTGCGCTCGGTGAAGCTGTTGCGGTAACGCTTCAGCGTCACGCCACCGGCGTCGATCACGAACCAGGCCAGCAGCGACGCCGCCACCGCGATCACGAACGCCAGCACGGTAATGAAAGTACTGTTGCCCGTCATGCGCTCCTCCTTTCACTGCGACGGTCCGTGCCGGAGCGTACGCGCCATTCACGCCGCTCTTCGTCGGCGCCGCCGAATTCACGGCCGGCCGGCTTGAAGATTTCCAGGCGGACTTCGTTGCCCAATGCCCGCAATTCCTCGTAAAACGACGGCACCATATCGCAGCCGGTGAACTGGCCGCGCACCTGCGCATGGCCATGGCCGTCCGGTTCGCCGTAGCCCTGGCTTTGGAAGCGGAACAGTTCCTGCAACTGGATGCGGCCGCTTTCCATCCCCGTCAATTCCGTGATGCTGGTGACTTTGCGCGCGCCGCAGCCGAAGCGGGTCTGCTGCACGATGATGTCCACGGCCGACGCGATCTGTTCACGGATCGCCGTCAGCGGCAAGTCCATGCCGGCCATCAGCACCATGGTTTCCAGCCGCGCCAGCGCATCGCGCGGGGTATTCGCGTGCAAGGTCGTCAGCGACCCCTCATGCCCGGTGTTCATCGCCTGCAGCATGTCCAGCGCTTCTGCGCCCCGGCATTCCCCTACGACGATCCGGTCGGGGCGCATCCGCAGCGTGTTCTTCACCAGGTCGCGGATCAGCACCGCGCCCTTGCCTTCCACGTTTGCCGGACGCGACTCCAGGCTGATCAAATGTTCATGGTGCAGCTTGAGCTCAGCCGCATCCTCCACTGTGATCACGCGCTCGCCTGGCGGAATGAAGTTCGACAGGATATTGAGCAGGGTGGTCTTGCCCGACCCGGTCCCGCCCGACACGATGATGTTCTTGCGCGCCTTGACGCAGACTTCCAGGAACTCCGCCATGTCCGGGCTCAGCGCATCAAAACGCACCAGGTCATCCGCATTGAGCTTGCGCTTGGCGAATTTGCGGATGGTCAGTGTCGGCCCCTTCAGCGCCAGCGGCGGGATGATGGCGTTGACGCGCGAACCATCGGCCAGACGGGCGTCGACCATCGGCGACGATTCATCGATACGCCGTCCCAGCGGCGCGACGATGCGCTCGATCACGCCCATGACCGCGCGGTCGCCGGTAAAGGTCAGCGCATGGCGCTGCAGGCGGCCGCTGCGCTCGACGTAGATTTCGTCATGGCGATTGACCATGATTTCACTGACACTGTCGTCGGCAAGCAATTCCTCGAGCGGGCCCAGGCCAATGGCTTCGTTGAGCACCTGGCGGCACAGCACGTCGCGGTCCAGTTCCGGCGGAATGTCGGCATCGAGTTCGCGGCGGATTTCGCCAATCACGCGGCTGGTTTCCGTCCGCAACTGCACATCGGACATGCTCGACACGTCGTGGCGACGCAAATCCATGGTCTCCAGCAGCTTGGCATGGATGCGCTTGCGCCATTCGAATTCCAGTTCCTTGCGCCGTGGCGCAAAGTCAAGGACCACCGGATAGGCAGGCGCGTCGGCTTCGGCCGAGGCGGCCGGATTTTCCGATTGCGCCTGCTCGAATGCCGCACGCGCCCGCTCCGCCTTGGCGCGCGATGCGTTGATTTCATCGGTGGCCATGCGGTTGCGGTGTTGCGCCGCGTTGGAGCGCGAATGCGGAGCGGCAGCCTGCACCTGCGCGGTCACGGCTTCACCGTTGAGCACGCGCAGGCGGAATGGCCCGATGGTAATCACGTCATCGCTGGTAACGGGAAAATATTGCGACTGCACCCGTTCGCCATTGACGTGCATGCCGGCATAAGAGCCGAGGTCTTGCAGCATAACGCCGCCGGATGTCCGCAACAGCCGCGCATGCTCTTTAGCGACGCGCCAGCTGTCCAGCCGCAGTTCATTTTGCGCCGCCTTGCCGATTACGGCTTCATCGGGCACCTGTACTACGCGCGCTTCGCCGCTGCCCTGGATGATTTCAATATCAAGCATGCCGCTCCCCTTCAATTGCCGGCCGCCGGCATCGGCAGCGGTTCGATCCGCTGTTCCACTTTCGGCGCGGGAATCTGCTCGGGCGGCAGCGGCTGGAATACCTTGCCGGCGTCTGTCGCAGGCTGCAGAGGATCACTCAGGAAAGGCGATACATCCATCCTGTCGCTGAGCCGCTGGGTGGCGCGCTGGACACGGTCCACCAGGCCCGGCGAGCGGCTGTCCACCACGTTCGGCGTGACGAACACCACCAGTTCGGTTTCCTTGTTCTGGAACCGTTTGGAACGGAACAGCGCGCCCAGCACAGGGATATCCCCCAGGAACGGGACTTTATCGACACTGTTGGTGTTGTCCCGCTGCAGCAGACCCGATAGCACGATGGTCTCACCAGTACGTACATTGAACTCGGTCTTGGTCTTGCGGCTCAGCAGCGCTGGCCCGCCGGCGGTCGTCACGGAAGGGTCGAGCGCACTGACTTCGGCATCGATAATGGCGCGGATCACCCCATTGCGGCCTACTTTCGGTTCGACCTCCAGCTTGATGCCGTACGGTTTGAAGACGATCGTCACGCCATTAATCGATGAAACCGAATAGGGCAATTCCCCGCCGGCCAGGAAGCTGGCCTTGTAGCCGCTGCGGGTGGACAGTTGCGGTTCGGCCAATATACTGGCCGTGCCGTTTTGCTCCAGCACATTCAGCTGCGCATTCAACCCCATATTGATGGCGCTCAGGATGGTGAGCTGGCTGGGCAGCGTTACCCTGTCGCTGGGGTTTTGCGAGACCAGTGGAGACGGGCCCGATTGCGGTGAGATGATATTGATGGTGCGGCCGCCGACATCGCCACGGCCGCCCGGGTACCAGATGCCGCCGATTGCTCCGCCGCCGGTCGGGATCCATTTCAGTCCCAGTTCGCGCAACGCGGCCTTGGGAAATTCCACGACCTTTACGTCCATCAGCACCGTCTGTTCCCAGCCGACCGGGCTGGTGAAGTTGACGATTTGCGGGTAGCGCTTGGCCAGTTCCGCCACCTTTTCCCGGTCTTCATCGCTCAGGTCGTCGCCTTCGACAATGACTTTGTCGCCCACCACGGATGCCCGCGCTTTCGGGATGCGTTGCAGGAACGCCGCGACTTCGCGGGCCACGCGCGACGTCTCGCCGGGAGACACGTTGACCCGCAGGCGCTGATAACGGCCGTCTTCATGCCAGACAAACAGTGACGATGTGCCGGGCGCATTACCGAAAATGATGATTTCACGGTCATCGAGCGCATTGGCGGTAATCACCTGGCCATTGCCCACCGCGATGCGGGCCACACCGGGCGTCGGAAAGACCCGCGATTCGCCGGCAAACAATTCGATTTCCGGCGCATCGGCCGCGTCATGGCGCGGATCGATGGGAGCATAGGCCGCCGGAGTTTTAGCCTGCGGTTTACGCGCGCCGGGTTTCAGGGTTTCCAGCGTGCCAAGACGGTGCGGTACGGTGGGGGCGGGTATCGCGGCGGCAGGCATGGCGCCAGGTGCTGCCTGCACCGGCTGCTGCCACCCTTCCAGGCCGGCAGCCTGTTCGAGGGATTGGGCCGAGGCCAACGCCGGCGCGGCAACCGCCAGCGCCAGCAACGTGGAGACAAAATTATGCGAGTTGTTCATGCTGTTCTACGTAGGGTTTCAATGCACCGCGCCAGCCTGGGCAAGCGGCTGCGCGGGAACTGCGGATTCAAAGGCCTGGATGTCGGCGTCGGCGCGCTCGGCGCGTTCGCCGCGCCGGCGCAGTTGCAGCGCTTCCGGAGCCACCTTGCCATGCCCCCCGTAAAGCACCGGTACGCCGCTCCTGCCACGGCCCTTGCCCTCGGCAGGCATGCCTGCGGATCCCAGCAGGCCTGCCAGGCTTTGGCCGCCAGCGGAAATCGATGCTTCGTCCTGCGGGTTGCGCAGCAGCGCGGTAAGCTTGCCCACTTCACGCGCCGCGATCAGGTTTTGCGCCTGCTGCGGCGTGGCGTCCAGCGTGACGGTGGAATAACTGCGCCTGCCGCCGGTGGCGGGATCGTCGACGGAACGCTGCCCCGTCGCCATCACCAGCATGCGCTGCAACAGAGGGAAAATGGAGCGCTTACCGTTTTGTTCGACCGTGACAATCAGGTCGATCGAATCGCCGGGTTCCAGCATGCCGGAAATCGAATTGATTTCATCGACGGGCACGGTGATGGCGCGGTGGCCGTTCTCGACGCGGGCCGAAAAGGATGGCGCCTTTTGCGTTTCCATTAATCCCCACAGGATCATTTCACCCGCCTTGACCGGGTATGCGACAGCCTGCCCGTCAATGCGCGGGAAATCGTCGGGTGTCACCGCTACCGAGTGCGCATATTCGGATGGAATTTGACGGATCGCCAGGTTGGCGTTGCTGACCTTGTCGCCCTTGGCGATATCGACCTTGGCCACCACGACCGCAACCAACTTGCCCTTGCCGCGCGCTTCGATGGCGGCGACCTGGCTGTTGAGGAAGCGGCTGGCGGCAAAGGCGGCGATGCCACCGACCAGCAGCGCAATCCCGAGCACGATCCACGTCTTCCCAGGCCGGATGCGGCCCAGCAGTTGTTTATTCAGCACATTCATGATCAAACCGGCAGCGAAGTGGCGTAACTGAAGTTCTTGTAGGCTTTGACCAGGCCCTCGCTGATGATGTCGAACGTGCTGCGTGCCTTGTCCGGACTGGCCGGGTTATCCTGGATGGGGACGAACAGCGCGGCCGTCAGTGCGGCGCAAATCAGCACGTATTCGATCGCGACCGACCCTGCCTGTTGATTGGGTTTCATTTGAGTTGCTCCATGTGCGAAGTAATGTTCATAACGACAATGACGCGCCCTTCGCGGTCGCGGCATATCACGGCCATGGCATCCTTGCCCTTCCCTTTGAAGAACATGGTGCTGGCGTCCATGGCGCCGGCAGGCAGGAGCCGGCCGCCTGTTTCTTCGGGGCGTCCTTCGCGTTCGAAAGCCAGTCCCTCGTCCTGCATCAGCGCTCGTACGCGCTGGCGGTTGATGTCCTCGCTATATCTGTTTGAAATCGCAAGCAGGGTCGAGGCGGTTCCGCGTTCGCTCGACGACAAAAAATTGATGACCTGGGAACCTTGCGGCAGGCGCTCCATGAAGCGCGCCTGCTGGGCCTGGGTGGCGGCGCGCTGCAGCATCGCGGTTTTCATGTCCGACACGGCCAGCAGGCCGCGCGTGCCTTGCGCCAGCGCTTCCAGCTGGATCGTGACGTAGTAGTCGCCGCGGGGCTGGCCCAGTACCAGCTTGTTGCCAACCTTGTCTTCCATCAGCGGCTTGGCCATGCGGTTGCGGAACCATGCCGCCACCACGGCTGGCTGGCTGCTGGACGTAAAACCTGTCATCCGCAGCGGCATGCCCTGGGCGACCACGGTGCCGCCCATGTCGATGACGGCGGCATCGGGCGGCAACGCCACCTCCGGCCAGGCCGCCGCCAGCGCCGGCAGCGACACCGACACTGCGGCCATGAACACGGCAAGGCGCTTCATCGCAGGCGGTCCGCAGGCACGGTATCGCGCCAGAAATCGAGTTGCCCCAGCTTGGGCCCCTTGCACGATCCCGACATACAAGCTGGCAATTCCACAATGGCCACCGCGGCGTCGACTGCCGTCTGCAAGCCTGGCGTCTGCCGAACCGCCTTACCCGGGAAAATCGTCGTATGGTCGATGCGCGACTCCACCTGCGTGGGATCTTTCGCGGTCCAGGTATCGACCACCACGCTGGTCTGCCGCGTCACCGTCAACCCGATATTCTTGAATGTTTCGTAGGTGTGGGCATAGCTGCCCGCCAATTCCGGCAAATCCGCCAGCTTGACACTGACGTTGGCCCGGTAAATGCCTTTGGCGGCCAGGTCCATCTGGTTATGCATCAGGAAAGGCATGCTGTCGGACGCCGATGTGAAACCGTCGGCCTGGGCGGCTTTCATGCCGGTGCCAAAGGTGACCGTCACGTCGCTGAACTTCGCGATCAGCGGCTGCCCCAGCTGATCCGACCAGAACGGGTTGCGGTTCGCGGCGAAGTCGCCCGCCACGTCGCCGGTCTTGATCGGGGCATCGCTGTTGCTGAAAAAGCGGCGCCGCACCTCATCCTCCAGCTGGCCAACCGGCTTCCAGGTGCTCATGGTGTCGTTGCGGGTCATCGCATCAAAGGCCACGTAGCGGCTGGCCATCTGGGTCGCGTGACTGATGTCCTGGTATTTGGCGACCATGGGCACCAGCAGGAACAGCGGCACCAGCACCAGCGACATCACGACCAGCTCCGTCATGGCCACGCCCTGTTGGCGGCGCGGCGGCAAGGTCACCAGGCGCTTCATTTTGCGCCTCCCTTGCCGCCCAGCGTGAACCCTGCCGCCTTGTAGGGCGTAAATACTGCCGCGCCGACCATGGCGTCGAGCTGCGCATCGACTGCGCTGAGCGTGCGGCCCGGGCTTTCCACGTCCAGCGGCAAGCCCATGTATTCCTGGTTGCCGGCAGTGAGGGATGGCGTAAACGACCCACCTGTGGCGGTGCAGAACTGGCCGCCGCCGAGCATGGCCGAGGCGTTCCATACCTCGCACCGGATGCCCAGGATAGTGCGCTGCACGCCGGCCTTCTGGTGGCTGTACGCGGCCAATGCGGCAGGCAGGGCAGCGTGCCCGGCCGTCACGGCGCCGGCCGGCGCGTTGGCGTAGCCATCGGCGGGACAGTTGCCGAAAGCGGTTTTCTTCACCAAGTCGATTTCACACACGCCGGCAGCGGAGGCCAGCGACGCGCGCCGCGTGGGCTCGGACAGCAACGAGCAGTCCGCCGGGTGCACCACGTAAGTTACGCCGCTCGCATAATGGATGCTGCGGTTGGCCGCGAAATAATAATCGTCACGCAGCGCCATCATGTAGTCCGGCCACGCTTCCACCGGCTTGGCCTGTTTGCCGCTCTTCGCCAGCACGGCGGCGCACGCGCGAACCTCGTCGCGCAGGCGGGCCAGCGCGGCGTCGTTCTCTGATTTGCTCGCGTTATGGCCTTGCAGGCTGACGCGGTGCACCTTCACCTGCGCTCCTTGCCCGTACGCCTGGTGCGGCATGGGCGCCTGCAGCAACGCATTTTCCTGCACGGTAGTGGCCAGCGCCGCGATGTTGGTCACAGCCAGGGCCAGCGCAACGATGCGCTGTGTCGGATTAAAGATCTTACGCATTGTTAATGTCCTGTACTTTGCAACGCCACCGCGGCCGCCACGCTGGCTGCGGAGTTGTCGCTCAAATGCGCCTGCCAGTAGGGATTGAACAGGCTCGGCAACTCTTTCCGGCCATCGGCGCGGGGCTCGGGGCGTTCGAAATACACTTCCGATGACGCCACCGCGGCCAGCACATCCTTGGCGGTGGCCCCCTCGAACACGCCCATGCGGCCGGTCGGCTTGATGGCGGAGCGCCCTTCCGACGTCATGGTCTGGGTCTTGTCGCGGGTCAGCCTGATCGCGAACTTCAGGCGCGGGTCGCGCTTGTCCGGATCCGAGTTTTCCGGGGTGTATTTCAATACTTCGGTCGACACGTCATAAAAATTCGGCACGCCGCTGTAATAAAAATCCCCTCCCGGGCGCGCCGAACTGCCGCCATTGCCAAGGCTGTAACTGCCAATCGTGCGGCAACGCGCGCTGAAGCGGCGGATGCGGAACTGTTCGATATGCAGGCTGGCGCTGTCATTGGCGCGCCATTCGTCAAAGCCGATCAACTGGGTGCCGCCGCCACGGTTGGCGTCGCCACGCGGCGGCAACCCGAGGAAGCACGGCCACGGCGATGAATCGCTCCACGACCGGTTGGGGACAAAGCTGTCGAGGTTGGCCGCAGCCACTTCGGCATCGCGGAAACGCTTGCGGTCATTGCCCGTGTTAAGCGTGATAAACGGTTTTCCATCGAACAGCGTGTAGTTGTCATGCAGCGGCACCACATCGACCTTCACGGTGCCATCGCCATCGTAATTGGCGTCCGCCACTTCCTGCATCAAGCGGTGGCGCGCCGGCAGGAAGCTGGCGTACATGGCGCTCTGGGCTCCCTGCAACGCCAGCTTGGCCACTTCGGTGGCGGCCATCACCGTGGCCGCCGCAGGGTCGAAGACGGTTTTTGCCCCGTTGATCGCCGTGGCCGCCGCCGGATAAGCCAGCAGCGCGCACAGCGGTTCATACTTCACCAGCGCCAGTGCAATCGGAACACTGTAATAAGTGAGACAGTTAAAAGGTGGAACCGCCTGGTTGTGGCCCTTGGCATACTCCAGCCAGGAATCCAGACTGACGACTTGCGCCACCATGACTTCATTGGCCATCAGCGCCCGGTTGGTGTAGGCGTCGAAGTTCAACGCACGGGCATGCATGACGGCGGCGCTGTACGCCACCGCGTCGGCCGTGTTGACCAGCTTGGCCTTTTCCGCCGTCAGTTGCCCGGTGTTGAACATAAAAAACAATCCAAGCAACCCGGCCAGCAGGACGAACAAGCCATAGATCATGGCTTGCCCTTGCTGCCGCGCGTGGCGTAGCAGGAACTGGCGCGGGGTGCTGGATGGACCACGCATGGCGATCAGTTACCAGCTTTGCCTGCGTCAGCCTGATTGCCATAGGTACCCAGCGTATTTTTGCTGGTGTCCTGGCCTTCCGTTGCGGCTTTGGTTGCCGCGGCCTGTGCAGCGGTAATGTTGGCCGAACCATCGCTGCCGGATACCTCGTTGGAAATTGCAGCGATTTGGTTGCGGACCGTCGAACCAAACAGCTGGGTAACCGCAATCGCGGCTACAGCGATCAGTGCAACGATGATGATGTATTCGGTCATACCCTGACCAGCTTGCTTCAGTTTCAAGCTACGTACTTTCATAGGACATCCTTCATAAAAAATGTGCATGTGGAATGACTTTGACTTGCGAAAACTCAATGCAGAGCCAAATCGGATGACACTATATAGTTGTCGAACACACACATTTTCACCAATTGTAACAATGCAAAAAAAATAATTTTTTTGTATTTTTTCAATTGTGCGTAGGGTGACTTACGTTATGCTTGGCGCCTGGCGGCGCAACTGATGAGCTGCAGACGACGGAAAATCAAGGGCGCGGGGAGTTGAAGGACAAAGGCTGCCGTCATGGCGCTGGTTTGTCCCAGACCATGACGGCAACCGTTTGTTACCCTTGTATTTTGGAAATAGAGAGGTTTACTGATCAGGCTGTGGGCTGTCATGGCCCGGGCACAACCGGCCAGTCCGCCAAGAAGCTGTCCGTCTCCGGCATCACTGCCGGCGGGGATTTAAAGCTGGCGTGTGAGTAGCTGAAGAGTATCTCTGCCGGATCTCGAAAAAAAAACCCGCCAAGCGGCGGGTTGTGAGGTGCAGCTGTCGCTGCGAGGGAGGTGCGGCGCGAACGCCACACAGGCATTGGACCATGCGGCCCAGCGTTCCCTCTTGCGTAAAATCAACGGTCAGCCAAACAACTCTTCCCGGGTCACCGTCGCCGTCCCCAGCTTGCCCACCACGATGCCGCCGGCGCGGTTCG
>CBIHOX010000009.1:0-77434 GCA_966211685.1 uncultured Pseudoduganella sp. | reverse complement strand
ACGAGCGCGCCCGCCGCCTGCTGGGCGAACTGGACGACATGGATGCGGCCACGCGGCACACGCGGGCTCAGCCCAAGGGCAGGCTGCGCATCGATGTCGGGTCGATACTGGCGAACCAGATCCTGCTGCCGGCGTTGCCGCAATTCCAGGCGGCTTATCCGGACATTACATTGCACCTCGGTGTCAGCGACCGCCCGGCCGACCTGGTCGGGGAAGGCATCGACTGCGTGATCCGTGGCGGCGCGCTGGCCGACACCACGCTGGTGGCCCGCAAGTTGTGCGAAATGGATTTCGTGACCTGCTGCGATGCGTCTTATCTGGAACGGTACGGCCGCCCGTCGCATCCTGCTGAACTGGAGCAGGGACACCGCATCGTCGGCTACTTTTCGTCGTTGACCGGCAAGGTGGTCCCGTTGCGTTTCGTGCGCGGCGCTGACAGTCTGGAAATCCAGGCCCATGCCGCGATGGCGGTCAATGAAAGCACGGCGCACCTGACGGCGCTGTCGGCAGGATGGGGTATCGGACTGAGGTTTGGTTGGTTTGGGGGGGTAATGGTGGGGCTGGGCGAAGTGGTGACGGTGTTGGATGGGTGGCGGCCGCCACGCCTTCCGCTGTACATCCTGTATCCGCCCAACCGCCACTTGAACGCGACCGTGCGCGTGTTTGTCGATTGGGCCGTACAGTTGTTTGCGGCCGTGGATGACCGGAAAGGGGATAAGCCATAACAGGTCCGGCCGCATCAAACCGTTGGCTGCATCGGATTTCGTCATTGACATCGATAACAATATTGCTGTTTAATAAACGTCAGGGGCGTGAAGGGTCGTGTCCCTGTGGAAGCAGGAGAGGTTCCCGCTACCGCTTATGCGCCGGCCGTCGGCCGGCGTTTTTTTATTCCGTCGACTGTTCCAAAGATGTAAAGCAGGCAATTTCTCACGCGTCGGCTGGAAAACGTTGCAATAAAATGACATCGATAACATTTCTAATGACATCGATAACATTTCATGTTTCAATATGACTATCAAAACCGATCCCAACCTTATTGATCAGTTTTGCGCCGGTACCTCCTGTTCAATAGATGGGCGGTATCCCGAGCATTGTGTATGGCCGTTCGCCCGCAGGCGTCGGCTTGCCAAATATGAAATGTCCACATGCAACGCACTTCGTCACGAAACTGGTGCGGGCTCAAGGTGGAGTCAAAGCTCATCTCATCGACCAGCTCTGTCTTGTTGAGCAGGTGGTTGCTGGGATGGCGTTGGAAATAAGTAGAGGCGGACCGAAGCTTACGATGAGACCAAGTAGCTTCGTTTTGAAATGACATCGATGTCATTCGCGTGCCGGTTCGGTGATTCTGGCTGTGGTGCTCCGAGACGGCACTGCGCTCGAGGTTGCTGGACCTGCTACCGGCTCTGGTGCGGAAACTCAACAGCAAACGTTATATTCATTCATAACTAGAAAGTACCCATGAAAACTACAAAGTATCTGGTGTTGTCGTCGATCTCGCTGGCAGTGCTTACCCTGGTCAATCAGCAGAGCGCTCACGCTCAGGCTGCCGCTGCGCCGGACGCACAGGAGAGCGTAAAGCAAGCGTCCAGTACCCAGGCTAAACAAGCCGTGGCCGAGATCCAGCAAGTCACCGTGACCGGTACCGCAGCTGGTGGCCGGCGCAAGGTTGATACCGCGTTTTCGATTACCACCGCCAGCGAGGAGCAGATCAAGCAGGCCGCGCCCAGCAGCACTGGCGACTTGCTGAAGATCGTGCCTGGCATCATGGCCGAATCGACAGGCGGCCAGTCGGGCGCCAACATCGATGTGCGCGGTTTCCCGTCGGGAAGCGACTCGCCGTTCGTGACGATCGCGCTGAACGGCTCGCCAATTTATCCTGCGTCGACCTTGAACTTCCTCGAGGGAACCAGCCTGTTCCGTATCGACGACACCATTGAACGCGTGGAAGTGCTGCGCGGCGGCCCCAGCCCGATCTTTTCGAGCGGCCAACCTGGCGCAACGGTCAACTTCATTCTCAAGAAGGGCGGCGAAAACACGGAAGGCAGCATTCGCGAAACTGTTGGTACGGGCCGCCTGCGCCGTACCGATATGTTCTTTGGCGGTAAGATCGGCGACGGTTTGTACGGCACCATCGGCGGCTTCTACCGTACCTTCAACGGCATTCGCAATACGCAATTCCCATCCGACGATGGCGGGCAGATCACAGCCACCATCACGAAGAAATTGAACCAGGGCGAAGTCACGTTCTATGCGCGCTCGGTCAATGACAAGAATGCGTTCTACACCAGCATTCCCTTGATGGCGAGCGGTTCGGGGCAAGGTGTCCAACTGTCCGGCTACCCAGGCCTCGACCCGCTGACCTATACCCCGATCGGCCCTGCCTTGCGCAACTTCCGCATCCTGGTCGGCCCGGGCCAGTACGTGAACAAGGACCTGGCCAATGGCCGTGGGCTGGACGCGAACACCTTTGGCGTGGATTTCGACCAGAAGATCAATGGCTGGAGCGTCAGCAATAAAGCGGCCTTCTTCAAGGGCAATGCGGATACCAATGCGATTTGGCCCGGCAGCCTGTTGCCGACGCGGTTGGACCAGTTCATTTCCAATACCATTGCCGGCACGGCAGCCAACGCGGCCCGGGCCGGTCTGCCGGCCGCCACCGGCGGTACAGCCATGTTCGCGGATGGCTCCGGCCCGGTCGGTGGCAACACGCTGGTGCATGATCCGGCAATCTGGTCGGTCACCAAGGCCCTGCAATCGTTCAGTGACGAAATCCGCGTCAGCAAGGAAGTCGTCAAGAACAATACCCTGACGGTGGGCGCCTATATCGCCAACTATACGTCGAAGGATCGCTGGTATTTGGGCAACAACGTGCTGGCCACGGCGGAAAGCAACTCGCGTCCGATCACCCTCATGCTCAACAATGGTCAAAAAGTCACCGATGCCGGCGGTTTGCTCAGCGGTCCGTTCCAGCAGCAGAATACCGCGAACTCGTCGCGAGACACGGCGCTCTTCCTGTCGGACGAATGGAAGATCAATGACCAGATCCAGGTCGATGCCGGCATCCGCCGCCATTCCACTGCCAAGGACATTACCTACGACCTGCGCAAGAGCGTGAATTTCAGTGAAGACCCAACCCTGCTGTATGACAAGAACGTCGATGTATTGAGCGGCGCGACCAAGAGCATCCACGTCGACCAGAGCGCCACCTCCTACACGCTGGGCGGCAACTATAAATTCACGAAGGATTTCAGCGTATTCGTGCGCGCCAATTCGGGTGCGGCATTCCCGGACGTCGATACGCTGCGCGGTAACCGTGACGGCTCGCCGGTCCAGAAGGTCAAGCAATACGAAGTCGGCGTAAAGACCGCGACACCGCTCTATACCCTGTACCTGACGGCGTTCAAGGCTGATTTCAAAGGGCTGACGTTCCTGCGCATTACGCCGACGGGGAACGAGTTTACGAACTACGGTTCCAATTCGAAGGGCCTGGAATTCGAAGCGGCGCTGCGTCCCCTGCAAAACCTGCAGATTGCCCTGAGCGGCGCGTATGTCGACGCCAAATACAACGGCAACCCGACCATCAACGGCAACCGCGTCACCCGTCAGCCGAAGCTGCAATACCGCCTGACGCCGAGCTACCGGATTCCATTGGAAGGCGCCGACCTCAAGCTCTACGGCACCTACAACTATGTAGGGGACCGCTGGAACGACCAGGCCAACTTGCAGGGCCTGCCGAAGTACCAAACCGTGGACGTCGGCATCTTGCTCGACATCGGTGAAAACTTCGAGTTCCGCGTCAGCGGCACCAACCTGACGAACAAGCTGGCGACGACCGAGGGCAACAACCAGATCAGCACCGCGACGACGACCGGCCCGGTCTTCGGCCGGCCGCTGTTCGGCCGCGCCTTCGAAGTATCGCTCGGCTATCACTTCTAAGTCCGGCATCCTCGGCGGCTGAGAGGGGGCGGTTCCGCCCCCTTTTCACGTCGTCCTGCCGTCGTCCGCACGTCATCAGAAATTTCACGAAGGCGCATCAAATTTTGTGATTGGATTTGCGTTTTTTGCGCACGTACCATCGTCTCGCTTGCTCATCAAAAACATCTCGCCGTCTTTTCTGCCGGCGAATACTTCGCAAGAGGAGACTCACATGTTTGCATTCTTGAAATCACGGCACGGCAGTGCGCCTGTCGCCGAATCCGCTGTCCAGGAAACCTACCACCGCTACCGGATCCGCGCCTTGCTCGGCGTTTTCATCGGCTATGTCGGCTACTACTTCGTGCGCTCGAACTTCACCCTGTCGACACCGATGCTCAAGCACGAATTGCATCTTAGCGCCACGGAGATCGGCATGCTCGGCAGCTGCCTGCTGATCGCTTATGGCTTGAGCAAGGGCGTCATGAGCATGCTGGCCGACAAGGCGGATCCGAAGCGGTTCATGGTCATGGGATTGCTGCTGTCGGCGGTGGTCAACCTGATGCTGGGATTCAGCAATGCGTTCTGGATGTTTGCCAGCCTGGTGGTCCTTAACGGCATTCTCCAGGGGATGGGGGCGGGGCCTTCGTTCATTGTGATAGCCAAATGGTTCCCGCGCCGCTTGCGCGGCAAGGTCGGGGCGCTGTGGAATACTTCGCACAACGTCGGGGGCGGATTGGTTGCGCCTATCGTCGGCGTCTCGATGGCCTTGCTGGGCACCGAGCACTGGCAAGCCGCGAGCTACTGGGCGCCGGCCATCTTCGCCTCGCTGGTTGCGTTGCTGGTGCTGGTGCTCGGCAAAGGCACGCCGGCGTCCGAAGGCTTGCCTCCGATCGAAAAAATCCTCGGTGAAGACACCATGGTGGTCGCGAAGACGCAGCAGGAGGAAGAGGCCGCCAAGATGACCTCCTTGCAGATCTTCGTCAAATACGTGGTACCGAACAAGAATGTCTGGTTTGTTTCCTTCGTCGACGTCTTTGTTTACCTGGTGCGTTTTGGCGTGATCACGTGGCTGCCGATTTACCTGCTGGAGGTCAAGCACTTCAGCAAGATGGAAATGGGCACGGCGTTTGCCTTCTTCGAATGGGCGGCCATTCCATCGACCCTGCTGGCCGGCTACCTGACCGACAAATACAGCAAGACCAGCCGCATGCCGCTGGCAGCCATGGCGCTGGTCGGTATTTTCGCGGCCCTGTTCTTTTACTGGTATGGCACCACGGTCCTCACGGTCGGGGTCTCGGCCGCGGTCATTGGCTGCCTGATCTTCGTACCGCAATTCCTCGCATCGGTGCAGACCGTCGAACTGGTGCCGAGTTTCGCGGTGGGTTCGGCCACCGGCTTGCGCGGCCTGCTCAGTTATGTGCTGGGTTCCACGATGGGGACGACGCTGTTTGGCAGCATGGTCGACCGCTTTGGTTGGGGCGCGGGCTTTTGCCTCCTGCTGGCCGGTGTGGTTGGCGCCATCGCCTGCTGCGTGCTGACCCATGCCGGCGTCAGGAAGGTGCAAAACAGCCTGCGCAGCGATGCCGCTGCGGAGCCGACATACCCGGTCGGTGCAGTGGCCGGCGGCGTGCGTTGAGCAAGTCCGGTACCGGGTGGCTGGTAACAAAGTGAAGAAAGAGAAGGCGGGTCCAGGCCCGCTTTCCGGAGAACGTAAAAAACAACAATTCTGGGGGAGCTATCACATGAAAAAAACTTGGTATGCAGGCCTGGCGTGCAGCGTATTGTGCGGCAGCGCCGCGGCGCAAAGCACCGTCACGCTGTATGGGATCGTCGATGCGGGCATCTTGCGTGACAATAATGGCCGCGTCACGAGCACGCGTGTCGACAGCGGGCTGCTGAACGCCAGCAGGATAGGCTTCAGGGGCAGAGAAGACCTGGGCCGCGGCCTTTCCGCCAACTTTGTCCTCGAGAGCGGCCTCTCGGTCGACACCGGCGCCCAGGCAAACGCCACCACGCTGTTTAACCGCCAGGCCTACGTCAGCCTGAACGGGACGTTTGGCAGCATCAGGCTGGGGCGCCAGGAAACGCCCGTGTACGCCAACCGGGTTGTCTTCGACCCCTTTGAAGGCGGCATGGCGGGATCGGCCACGCGGCTGTTCAACTACTCAGGCAATCAACTCAACAATACGGTTGCGTTCGCGTATGAAGCGAAGGGACTGCGTTCACAGGTGCAGTACGCACTGGGCGAAACGGCTGGCAATACCAACGCGTTACGGACTTACGCCGGCTACGTCGGGTATTGCAGGAACGGCCTCGACCTGGTTGCTGCCTATACGAACACAAACGACGCGACAGGCAAGGTCAGCGGCAGGAACTTTCTTATCGGCGGCAACTACGACCTGGGCGTGGTCAAGGCGTATCTGGCTTACCAGCAAAACAAAAATATCACTTCGCCAGCAGGGCTGATCACGGCCGGCGCGGATGTGCGCAATACCCTGGCCGGCCTGAGGGTGCCGGTAGGTAATGGCACCCTCATCGGGTCTTACATCCATCTTGGCAACCGGGCAAAAGCGGACGCGAATGCCCACCAGGTGGCGGTCGGTTACTCATACGCCTTGTCGCTGCGCACCAACGTGTACTCGAGTTATGGTCAGCTGGCGAACGGCGGGGCGGTGGCAATTCAAACAGCGGCAAACGGCGCAACCGACAAACTGTTCAACCTCGGCATTCGCCACAAATTTTAGGGCTGCAAGCGCAGTGATGTCGCAATCAATACGCGGTCCGGCCGTTACAACAACATGTGCACTTTTGCCTCGTGATTGAACGCCAGGCTGCGTATTCGTCGATTCAACGGGGCAGATGGTGCTATAGTTGCCCTCAGAAAACAAAATTTACGGGAGATAATATGCGGCAATTTTTCAAGCGCAGCGCATTACTGGTAACTTTGTTTATCTGTTCCTGGGCGGCCCAAGCGGCGTCCGTCACGGTGATCACTTCCTATCCCAAGGAAATCACGGAAATCTATAAAAAGGCGTTTGAAAAACGCTATCCGGACACCAAGCTCGAAATATTAAATAAAAACCACAGCGCCGCACTGGCCTATATCAAGGAAAATTCGATAGGCCAGCGTCCGGATGTCTTCTGGGCTTCGGCGCCTGATGCATTTAAAGTGATGGCGCGCGAGAGATTGCTGGAACGTGCGCCTGAAGTCATGAACAAGGCGATTCCTGCCCAGATCGGTACCTACCCGATGAACGACCCGGACGGCATGTATTACGGCCAGGCCTTGTCCGGTTATGGAATCATGTGGAATACCCGCTACATGAAAGCGCACCAGTTGCCACTGCCGGGCGACTGGAGCGACCTGGTGAAGCCGGTCTATTTTGGCCATGTCGTGATGAGTTCCCCATCCCGTTCCGGCACCACGCACTTGACTGTCGAGACCATCCTGCAGGGCGAGGGATGGAATAAAGGATGGGAGCAATTGCTGCAAATTGCGGGCAATAGCGCTGCCATTACCGAGCGCTCCTTCGGCGTGCCGGAAGGCGTCAACAGCGGCCAGTTCGGCATTGGCCTCGTCATCGACTTTTTCGGCTTGGCAGGGAAATACAGCGGCTTCCCGGTCGAATTCATTTATCCCAAAGTCACCACGGTGGTGCCGGCGAGTATTGCGCTGGTGGCGGGCGCGCGGAATCCCGCCGACGCCAAGAAATTCATCGCGTTCGCGCTCTCGACGGAAGGACAGGAATTGCTGCTGGATCCCAAGGTTTCGCGGATTCCCGCCCTCGCGTACGAACAATTGCGGGCCAAGCTGCCGCAAGGTTATCCGAACATCTTTGAGGTGGCGCGCAAGTCGGCGGTGAAATTTGACTCGGACCTGGCGGAAAAGCGCTATTACGTGGTGACGTCGATGTTCGACCAGGTCGTCACGTTCCGGCTCAAGGAATTGCAAGCCGCCAGCAAGGCCATCCACGAAGCCGCGGCGCGCCTGGCGGCGCACCCCAATGCCCAGGCAAGCGCGATGCTGCAGCAGGCGCGCGAGCTGGCCTTTACGCCGGTCGTCGATGCCTCCATGCTGAAAAAGCCGGCATTCCTCGACTTGTTCACGAAAACCGTATCGAAGAAAAGCATGGGCGAATTTAATTCTGAATTGCTGGGCGGGCTGGAAGGGCAGTGGAGCGCCAAGGCCAAGGAGAATTACATGAAGGCGGCGGAGCTGGCCCAGGCCGCCGGCGCATTGGCAAAATAGGCGACACCACACTTCTGGGTTGGTACGAGAATCGGCTCAGCCAATGACCGGCGACGGCAATTCCATGCGCAATCGTGTCCCCATCGGCCCCGGACTGGTCGCCCTCGCGGTTGCGTCTGTGCTTGTCGTCTTTCTGGTTTTGCCGGTGGGTACTGTGATCCTCAGTGCTTTCGGAACGGGCGCCGAGCCACTGACCCTGGCCCATTTCAGCCAGTTTTTTTCCCGCTCACTGTTACGCGAAGCGTTTTTTAACAGCGTCGCGGTATCGCTGTTGACGGTATTGTTTTGTTCGTTGATCGCCGTGCCACTGGCGTATCTGGCCGCGCGGTTTGAATTTCGCGGCGCCATCCTGATCGAGATGCTGGGCGTGCTGCCACTGATCATGCCGCCCTTTGTCGGCGCGGTCGCGCTGCAAATGATCTTTGGCGTCAACGGCAGCGTCAACCTGCTGCTCGACCAATGGTTCGGGTGGAAGCAGCCGTTGATGAACGGCTTGACCGGGGTGGTGCTGGTGGAAAGCATCCATTATTTCCCATTCATCTTGTTGAACCTGACCGTCGCCCTGCGCAATATCGACGGCGCCATGGAGGAAGCCGCGTTGAGCCTGCGCGCCGGCAACTGGCGTTTGTTCCGGCGCGTGGTTTTCCCTCTTGCGTTGCCAGGCTATGTGGCGGGCGCGGCGCTGGTCTTCATCAAGGTGTTCGACGACCTGGGCACGCCGCTGGTGATGGGGGTGACCAACATGCTCGCGCCGCAAGCGTATTTGCGTATCACGTCAGTTGGCCTCGACGATCCGCTAGGCTATGTTATTTCGTTCATCATGATCGGCTTTTCCATCGTGCCGCTGTGGGCGTCAACGCGTTTCGTGAAACTGCGCGACTACGCGATGACGCAAAGGAGCGGCCATGCGCTGCGCCGCCGGCGGCTGGGCAAAAGCGCTGCCTGGCTCGCGTATGGCTGGATCGCGCTGGTCCTGGCGCTGGTCCTGGCGCCGCACCTGGGCGTGGTGCTGCTCTCGCTGGGCAGTGTGTGGAGTTATGCCGTGCTGCCCGACGCGTTCACGCTGCAGCACTACGGCACGGTGATCGCGGAAGCCGGCGACATGATGTTCAATACCATCCTCTATTGCGGCCTCGCGGCGCTGATCGATATCGTGCTCGGCTGCGCGATTGCCTACCTGATTCTACGGACCCGGCTGCCTGGCCGCGGATGGCTGGAATTCGGCGCCAGTGCGGCGTTGACGGTGCCGGGTGTCGTGCTGGCGATTGGCTACCTGCGTTTTTTCAAGGACATGACGATACCCTTCACCGACATTGCGTTCACCCAAACGTGGGTATTGATCATGATTGCTTATGCGGTGCGGCGATTGCCGTATGCCCTGCGGTTTTGCATGGTCGCCTCGCAGCATATTCATGTCAGCCTGGAAGAGGCGGCGGCCAATCTTGGCGCGAGCAGGGCGTCGGTCATCCGCCGTATCGTATTTCCGCTGATGGCGGGCGGCATCCTGGCGGGCTTTGTCACCAGTTTCATTACCGCCGCGGTGGAACTGTCGGCCACCATGTTGCTGACCAGCGCGGAATCGCAGGCGCCGATGAGTTATGGCATATACCTTTACATGCAAAGTATCTCGGGACATGGTCCTGGCGCGGCGCTGGGCGTGGTCGCGATGGTCATCGTGGGCTTGGGAACGTATGCCGCGCGAGTGTTTGTCGCCAGGAGCGGTGCGCCTGTCGCGAGCGCCACCGTCGTGGCCTGACGCGGCAAGCCAGCGGAGGTTGACGAAAAAATCATGAAGCATTTGAAGCGGGTTTCAGTGGAATGCAGGCACATCGGCTTGTCCTATGACGGTGGCCGGTCCGATGTATTGAAGGACGTGAGCCTGCGCATCGAACCGGGTGAGTTCTTCGCACTGCTGGGGCCTTCAGGCTCGGGCAAGTCGGCGCTGCTGCGCCTGATCGCGGGCTTCACGCCGATGGCGCGCGGCCAACTCCTGCTGGATGGCCAGGATATGGCCGGCATCCCGCCGCAAGCCCGCAACATCGGCATGGTATTCCAGAGCTATGCGCTGTGGCCGCACATGACAGTGTGGGACAACGTGGCGTTCGGCCTGGTCGAGCGCAAATTACCCAAAAGGGATATCGTGGACAAGGTGGGGGCGGCATTGGAACTGGTGGCCTTGCCGGGATTGGCACGCCGCTATCCCAACGAGCTTTCCGGCGGCGAACAGCAGCGGGTGGCGCTGGCACGCACGCTGGTGATCGAGCCGCAAGTCCTGCTGCTCGATGAACCGCTGTCGAACCTGGACAAGAAGTTACGCGTTGCAATGCGCCAGGAACTGGTGGCGCTGCAGCGCAAGCTCGGCATTACGACGCTGTTCGTCACGCACGACCAGGAAGACGCCATGACCACCGCGGACCGGATGGCGGTCCTGGACAAGGGCGTGATCCAGCAACTGGGGACGCCGGCCGCGCTGTTCGACTATCCCGCCAACTCCTTCGTCGCGCATTTCGTCGGCACCACCAACCTGCTGGAGGGCCGCATCGACAGCGTGGCCGGCGACATGGTGCGCTTCGAATCGCCGGGCATCGGACACATCGCGCTGCCGCGCCATCCCGATGCGCGCTGCGGCAGGGTGGCAATCAGCTTCCGCCCCCATACGATCAGGGTGTCGGTTGGCGACGGGGTACGCGATGCGGCCCTGATCTGGCTCGATGGCGTGATCGACCACAGCGAATTCCTCGGGGAATTCACCCGTTACAGGGTCAGGGTGGGCAATACCGTGGTGACGGCCGACCAGCCCCACTTTTCCGGGATGCTGGCGTTCCCGATGGCGACCCGGGTGCGGCTTGGGATCGATGCTTCGCAAGTGCGCTACCTGCCACTTTAAAATGGAATTCTACCAACTTCGCACCTTCGTCACGGTCGCCAGGCTGGGCCACGTGACCAAGGCCGCCGATGCGCTGCACTTGACGCAACCCGCTGTGACAGGCCACATCAAGGCGTTGGAACAGGAGTTGGGTATCGCGCTGTTCGTGCGCGCGCATGGCCGCATTTCCCTGTCCAAGGCTGGCGAAATCCTGCTGCCGGAAGTCGAGAAGACGCTCAGCGTGTTCAACGCCACGTTGTCGAAAGCGCGCGAAATCAAGGGGGAAATCTCGGGACGGGTGTTGATCGGGACGCTGGGCGACCCGGACTTGCTGCGCCTCGGCAGTTTCCTGAATGGTTTATTGCAGGCCTTGCCGCTGCTGCAGATCCGCACCCAGCTGTCCCTGACCGAGGCCGTCCTCGATGGCGTGGCCTGCGGCGAATTGGCCGGGGGGTATTACATCGGCGACGTGAACCTGCGCGGCGTCAGCTTCCTGCCGTTGCGCAAGGTGCGGTACCGGGTGATCGCACCAGCCGCCCTGGGGCCCAGGGTTGCCGGCAGCGGCTGGTCCGACATGGCTGTCATGCCATGGATAGGCGCCCCCGAAAAAAGCCATGTCCACCGTCTTCTGGTGGCCATGTTCGCCAGCCAGGGCCACGTGCCGAACATCGTTATCGAGGCGGACGAATTGACTTCCCCCCATAGCCTGGTGCGCGCAGGCCTGGGCTTGTCGCTGATGCGCGAAGACCTTGCGGCTCACGCCGCGGAAAAAGGCGAGATCGTCATCTGGAGTGAAGCACTGGTCGAGACACAGCTATCGTTCCTGTACCCGTCAACGGCGGAATTTGATCCGATCATGATCGGTATCCTGTCCGTGTTGCGCGGCATTTGGGGCCTCGGCGGCTGAGCCTTGCAATATTGTGAAAGCCGCCCGCCGCCACGACTGGCCGCACGGCGGCGGAGCGGATCAGGCGGTAGCGTCCGCCGGCGGCGTCGGGCAGGGTATCCAGCAAATCAGCACCTTGCGCGTGCCGGACGTGATCGGCAAGGCGCGGTGCATGCGGTTGGACGGAAACATGATCAGGGTGCCTTTCTTGCCGAGCAATGCCTTTTCTTCGTCGCTCAGCGACGGCATGCTTTCGTACAGGGCGGCGGCGTTGGGTTGCGTCGTGTGTCCGACATGGTCGGACAGCTCGAAGCCGCCGCCGCCATGTTCGCTGGCGTCGGTCAGGGTAATGGTGACGGTCAGGCGGCGCGCGGCCAGGTAGTCGATGTGGGGCGCGCTGTCGGCATGCCAGCCATAGGCGTCGCCGGGTTCGTGGTAGTCGGTGTACTGGTACTGCCTGAAACCATCCGCAAGTTCCCCGAGCTGGAAACGCTCTTCATTGTGCAGCCGGGCTGTCTCGACGATACGCTCGGACAGCCGCTCGAACCCGGGGTGGGTCGGGTTGATCCAGGCCACCGTGCAATAGGCGCTGCCGCCGCGGTGGGTACGGTATTCCGACTTGGCTTCCTTGGCATGGGCCACCAGGCTGTCCACTTCGTCCGCGGAAATGAAGGCGGGGATGATGACGTGCTGTTTCATGGTCGAAATAAATATTGAATTTCGTCCATGGTAGCACGCGATGCCCCCGCCATGGCGCCTCCCGCCATGGCTTATTCCTGCACGCCTGCCGGCGCCAGGGAAGCGCCTTCGATCCCGTGGCGCCGCAGCGCCTCCGCCACGAATCCGCCGGCTTTCATCTCTTCGACAAAGGCCGCCAGGTACGCGGCGGCGGCCGGGCCCCGGCGCTTCGGTACGCCCATGGCCTGGCGGATCACCATGAAGCGGCCCGGCAGCAAGCGCAGGCCGCCCAGCCTGGCCGCATCGGCTTCCAGCTGCTGCTTCACGCCGGCCGCGACTTCCGCGTGTTCCGCGATAAACGTTTCCACCACGGCTGGCGAGCTCGGTGCGCGCACGATCTGCGCATGCCGCAGGTTGCGTGTCAGGTACAAGTCATACGCGCTGCCTTTGCCGACCACCACGCGGTGCGCGGCGCGGTCGACTTCTTCGTTGGCTTGCAGCGGCGAGGCATCGGGCACCAGGTAGCAGCCCTCGATCAGCACATACGGCCCCGTGAACGTGATGTCGGCGCCGCGCAGCGGGTCGATCGCGAAAAAGCCGACATCGGCCTGGTCCGCCGCGACGATTTCCACCGACTTGCCCGCCGTATCGACCACGACAGGCTGCAGCGGCACGCCCAGGCGGCGCGCCAGTTCCGTGGCCAGGTCGACAGAGACGCCAAACGGCGCGCCGTCGGCGCGCGCATTGGCGAGGATGGGATTGCCCAGGTTGATGGCGGCGCGCAAGGCGCCGGTGGGAGCAAAGGTGGACAGCAGGTCGGGTGTGAGGGTCATGGTGCTTGATGTGGTTGCAGGGTATCTTTTGTTTTGCCGGTCAGCGCCAGGGTACCGCACGTGTGCGCATGAAGTTGTACGCTTCATTGTTGCGTTCACGTTGCTGCGCATCCGCCGGCGCCACCGCCGGCCACCCGGTCACGACGTGCCTGCCGCGGGCTGGCCCGCGGTGGCGTGGGTCGCCTTGATCAGCGCCTGCGCATCGGCTTGCGTATGGCCCGGCGGCGGCACGACCAGGTCGGTTTGCGACAGCGCGCCCCACAGCCGGCTGTCCTGCAGCGCGATGGTGCCGCCGCCGCGCTTTTCCTGCGAGACCATGCGGTTGATGTCGCCCACGCACACCCAGTCGGACGCCACGCTGATGGCCCACTTGGCGTGGTCCTGGGTTTCCGGCCACGTCCAGGGCATGCCCAGTTTGCTCAAGTCGATGTACTTGACGTCGTAGGTCTGGTGCACCCCATCGCTGTCCAGCGTTGGCGGGATGGCGCCGCGGATCCAGGTCTCCACATCGATATCCTCCTGCAGCGTCGGACCGACCAGGTCGTTCCAGAAGTCTTTCCCCCACTTGCGGTTTTTCGCGATTACCTTGAACGGCAAGCCGCCGCGCGATGCGCAATCGAGCACGTCGGCGTCGCCGGCCGCATTGGGATTGATGGTCTGGGTCAGCGCATACAGGGGATCGGCCTGGTCGAGGCCGGCGGGAACACGCGAAAGATACACTTGGGGTTCCTGGTGATTGACCATCTGGGCGGCAATCTTGCTGGCGGTGGCCAGGTCCAGCGAGATGCAGAGGAACGTTTGCCCGTAGATCGGCGTGGGCATTGCCGCGGTTTGCGGATCGGCGTATTTGGGCCACGAGTGCAGCAGCCAGAGCGCGGTCTTCGACGCGAGGTCGAACGCGATGACGCCCTTGGTGTGGCCGAAACTGGAACTGTCGGCGCGCTGCGCATCGGCGGGCATTTCATCGTTGTAGAGGATCCAGCCGGTGGTGTCGGCCGGGTTGGTGAAGACCGACGCGATCGTCAAGTCCAGCGCGCCTTTGCCGTCCGTCAGCAGGTTGGGGGATTGCACCATCTTGCCGACGTTCGGGTCGTAATACGCGTATTCATATCCGGTGGTGGCCGGCGTGCTGTCCTGCTTGCCGAGTTTCGGGATTTTATAGGCGAACCACCAGTCTACCGGTTTGCCGTTTTCGTCGAGTGCGGATATGTCCATGTGGAAGTCCTAGGCCGTTGCGATTAAGAAATATTTTCCTTTAATTTAAGTTTCTTGACCACAAACAACTCAAAAGTGTTGGATATTCGGCACGAAGAAGCGCCGGCGGCCAAGGCCGTGCGCTTCTTACTTTGCAGTATGACTTGGCAGTATTTACAAGCACCTTGGCCGTTCCGCGCCGGCCAAACTATTACGCTAGGCAAGCAGTTTCGCCTGGCCCACGGCGAACGACTCCCATCACGAGGTTGCTATGCCGATCAACAAACTTGCTGCCGCCATGCCGGAACCATTGGCTGACACGGACACCGTGCGGCGGCCCAGTCTCATCCGGATAGGCGGTGACGCCGAAGCAGCAAGGGAATGGGCGCCTTCGCCGCCGTCGCCACGCATACCGGTGCCGACGGCGCGGTTTGACGGACGGCTGCGACTGGTCGACGCCAGCCCGGAATTTTGCCTCCTCATGAAGTCGCCGCTGGCGTCCCTGGTCGGCAGGCATTTCAATGCGCTCTGCACGGTGCACCGGTCCGTTACCCAGGCCGGCAGTTCCGCGCGCTACCGGATGGAATTCGACCATGCGGAAGTGGTGTTGCGGGACAGCTGCAACGGCAGCCTTGACGCCCATTTGACCAGCGTATGGATGCGTTCCACGGACGGCGCCCTGAAATCGGTGCATGCCTTCGTCACCGGCTGCCTTTCCGCGCCATCGCAGTCCGGTGAGCGGGCCGTTGCGGCAGCCGACGGCGCCACGGGACTGCCCGGCGGCGGCAGCGTTCACCAGGCGCTGCGCCAGGCCATCGGGACAGGCGGGCCGCCGCTGTACCTGTTGCTGGTGAGGCTGGACGATGCCGATGCGGGCGGCGAACCATGGGAGCGCGACAGCAGGGGCCTTGCCCTGATCGAAGCGGCTGAGCGGATACAGCGTATCGTGGGCAACGCCGGCGGCACGGTGGAGCGGCGCCGCATCGATGAATTTGTGGTGCTTTTCCATGGCACGGAAGCGCAGTTGCCGGCGCTGGTGCACGCCGTGCTGGACGTCATGGGCGAGGGCATCATGGCGGGAGACAACGAGCTTTACCTGACCGCCGCGATTGGCGCATGCCGTTATCCCGACGATGGGCACGATGCCGGGCCGCTGCTGGCCGCTGCCGAAGCGGCGCTGCGCCATGCCAAAAAACAGGGCGGCAATGCCTTTACCCTGTACAGCAGCCAGATCGGCAAGGCCGCCAGGTTCAGGCTGGAGCTGGAGCGCTCGCTGCGCAAGGCCGTCGGCCGGGGGGAACTCGAACTGGAGTACCAGCCGCGGGTGGACGTGAAGACGCGGCAAGTCGTGGCGCTGGAAGCGCTGGTGCGGTGGAACCATCCGATCCATGGCCGTATCGCGCCGCTGGAATTCATCCCGCTGGCCGAAGAAAAAGGCGTGATTTCAGAGATCGGCAAATGGGTGCTGGAGACCGCTTGCCGCAAGGCCGGTGAATTGGCCGCCGTACTGTCGCGGCCGTTGCGTATCTCGGTCAACGTCTCGGCGCGGCAGCTCCAGGATAAGTCATTTTGCAATGACGTCCGCGAGGTCCTGGACATGACGCGCTTGCCGCCGCATTTGCTGGAACTGGAGCTGACCGAAAGCGTCCTGGTGGACGACTATGAGCGCTGCGCCGCGCTGCTGCGCGAGTTGAAGGCGCTGGGGCTGTCGTTGTCAGTCGACGATTTCGGCACCGGCTATTCCTCGCTGGCGTATCTGCAGCTGTTCCCGTTCGATATCGTCAAACTCGATAAAACCTTCGTCAACAATAAAAATACCAGCGTCGACAACCGCAAGCTGGTGCGGGCGCTGATCGACCTGTCGCATGCGCTGGACCTGGCCGTGGTGGCGGAAGGAGTCGAGTGCGCCGATACGCTGGACTTCCTGGCCGGCTGCCATTGCGATGAAGTCCAGGGCTACCTGCTGTCGCCGCCGCTCAGCGCCAGTGCCCTGGCCCTGCTGTTTGCGGGCGGGAGCGGTCGCTTCGAAGGAAGACATTGGGTGTGAACCCGCACGGCGGCATTGGCGGGGCGGCGCCGGCGGCGCGGATCGCCGCCCCACTGGCGGCAAGATGTCACTGTACGCGGATGAACAACGGCGGCCGGTCCAGTTCAATGACGCCGTCGCGGTCCGCGCGGCTGGGCTTGATGGTGATGCAGCCATCGGCCGGCGACGCTTCTAGCACCTGGCGCGCCGCGCCTTCGACCGTGGCGCGGGGGACGGTGGCTTGGCCGGAGGTATCGAAACACGCCGCGATGCGCTCGAACTTCGGCGCCACGAGCCGCAGATACCAGGGCAGCACACTGCCGCGCAGGCGGTTGCCTTCGTCGATGGCCTGCAGGGCTTCGCGCATGGTGATGCGCGCGGGATCGTTGACCTCGGCGGTCAGCACGACCTCCATGGCCAGCGAACCCCTGCGCTGGTTGGTGAGGAATTCCGCGTCGGGATCGCTGGTGACCGGCAATTCGGCGAGCAATGCAAAGCCGGCGCGCAGCGGCACTTCGCGCTGCCGGCCATCCGCATGGAACTGGACACGCAGGCCGGGCACCGGTTGGCCGTGCTGTCTTGACGCGACGCGTATGCCGGGACGGATGATGCTGGCGCCCGCCTGGGCAAACACATCGCGCAGCATCACGACATCGCGGTACGCCATCAGCGCGGGATCGCGCACGCCGGCGACTTCCACCGTCACCATGGGCGGCACCGGCGCGTCCCCGGTTTCCTGGGCCTGGACGCCACCTGTCAATTGTGCCAGCAGTATGGCGGCAGCCCAGAGGCCGCGTGGCCATCCGGCCCGTACCGGCGGCGCCGCGCTGCACGAACGGGGCGCCGCGTGCACGTGGCTGTTTATTGCCACTGTGTTCATGTCGGCCTCACTGTTCGGAGAGCGGATATTCAAACGCCAGCGCCACGCCGGCCGCCGTCAGGCGGCCATAGCGCACGGTAATGCCGGCAATGGCCTGGTCGAGCGCGCGCGCCGGCGCGGCGCCGTCCACCGGCGGCAAGGTGTAATCGAGCCTGGCGCCGGCGACCCGGTCCGGCAAGATCATCAAGCCATTGCGGGTGCGTACGGGAGCCCGGGTGGCCGCCACGGCATAGGCCTGGCTGCGGCCGGTGCGGGAATACGCATCGGCCGTGAACGCCAGCGCAATGTCATCCACGCCGGTTGCGATGGGAATGCCGATGCTGTCTTCGGTGTGCAGCCAGTTGTTGAAGAAATTACTGGTGGCGAACGCCATCATGTTCACGCCGAGCTTCGGCAGGAAGACATCGCTGTTGTGCCGCGTGCTCCAGTCCTTCACTCCCAGTTCGCGTGCGATGGCTTCGGCGCGTTCGCGGCCGGCGATGGCTTCGACCAGGGCAATCGAAGTCGGCAAGGCGGCGCTGATGCCGGCGCTGGAAATGATCTTTCCATCGGCGACATAGCGCACGTTGGTTTGCCATTTCACGTCGCTGTATTGTTCAAACCGTAATGCCTGGGTATCCCAGTGGGCGGTTGCCAGCTTGCCTTTCATCAGGCCCGAGGCGGCAACCACCATGGCGCCATCGCAAATGCTGACGATGGAGGCGCCCTTGGCCGCCTGCGCCCGCACCCATTCCAGCAGGGCAGGCTCCTTGTAATCGCCGACCGCCGGCACGATGACGTAATCGGCGCCCTCGGGGTAGCGCCGGTCGAACTGCGCGATGGTGGCGTGCGGCTCCAGTTGCAGCGCACGGCGCATCCGCAGCGGGCCGGGACGGGTGGCCACGGCCAGCGCGTCGGCCGTACCGGATTGCGTCAGCACCGCATAGGGAACCACGAAATCCGAGATTTCAGTCGTGCTGTCCGGACTGCTGTTCTGGCCGATCACCGCCACGACTGGACGGCTGCGTCCGAAGCGCGGCTGGTAAGGGGCGATCGTGGCGGTTGCCGGTGCGCCTTCGGTGGCGGCTTGGGCCGCCACAGCGGCATGGTCGGCTTGGGTTGCATCGGCGGCGTTTGCCATGTCAGCGGAATGGGCGGCATTGGCGGAATATGCCGCAGCCAGCGCGGCAGCCAGGCAGGCAAGCCTGGCGCGGTTTCGGATCAAGGGATACATACACGTTCCTGTCAGGTTGTCTGCTACGGTGGGGCCGGCGCCAACCGGTGATGCCGGACACGACATCAGTGTGCGCACGGCGCGGCCAGGGCGAATGCCAACTTTTTCGCAATCACTGCCAATGCGGGCCGCCGTGGGCATGCGATTGGCAGGCCTACCGCCAAAGTTGTCCGCTTTTGCCGGCATCACTTGCCGACAATGACGTTATTTCAACGTCACAGGAGAACAGGATGGATGTGCTGATAGGGATCGCGCTGGCGATCGGGGTCGGGCTGTTTGGCCGCCACGCGGGGTTCGACCGCGAACGCGGCTTTTATCCGCTGGTGCTGATCGTGACCGGCTCGTATTACGTGCTGTTTGCCGTGTGCGCGGATTCGCCGTCGCTGCTGCGGGAATTGCTGGCCATGGCGGTGTTCGTCGCGCTGGCCACGGCCGGGTTCCGCCAGCGGCGCTGGCTGGTCGCGGCCGGCCTGGTGCTGCATGCGGCCCTGGACGCGGTGCACGGTGAAATCATCGCCAATGCCGGTGTGCCGCCGTGGTGGCCGGGGTTTTGCCTGTCCTTCGACCTGGTGCTGGCTGTGTATGTCGGCGCCCGGCTGCGGTGGCCGCGCACTGTTGGCGCGTCGGCTGAACGCCGCGCCGCTGCGCGGTAACGCGCGGTGCGGCGGCATGTGGCAATCACAGCATTTGGCCGAAGGATGGAAGTTCTTGTCCGTCCTGCCGGGGCCGCTCCCGAAATAATGATTCAACGCGCAATTACTCGCGCGGCAGGCGGCCAGCGCACTGGCCGGGACAATCACCAGGGGAGTCAAATGAGCATCAAGAGTTATGCGGGAATCGTCACCGTTTCCGCGGCGGGGCTGGCGCTGCCGGCACATGCGGCCGGGGAACCGGCGATCAACATCACGGGTTTCGGCACGGCGGCGCTGACCATGGCGGACACGCGCGACGCGGAATTCATCCGCCCCAACCAGGCAGCCGGGGTAAAGCGCAGCCCCCGTACCGGCGTCGATTCCAACTTCGGTATCCAGGCCACTGCGACATTCAATGACGACGTGTCGTTCATTGCGCAGGGCCTGGTCAGCAAGGCGGCCACCGACGCCTATGGCGCCGAACTCACGTGGGCTTTCCTGAAATACAGGCTGTCCGACCAGTTGACGCTGCGGCTGGGCAGGACCACGCCGCCCACCTACATGATTTCCGACTTCCGCCATGTCGGCTACGCCAACGTGATGATCCGGCCACCCGGCGACGTTTACCGCCAGGTGACGGTGGGTTCGCTGGACGGCGCCGAGCTGGTCTACCAGCACGACCTGGGCGGGGCTACCCTGACCGCCCAGCTGGGGACCGGGAAGGGGACCCGCACCGTGCCTGGGGGAGCGTATGTCGACTTCAAGCGCATGACCACGCTGCAGGTGGTCCTTGAAAACGGTCCGTTCACCGTGCGCTATGGCCATGTCGACGCCTTGTTTTCGTTCCGTAACAATGCCCTGCTGACCACCTTGCTGGGCGCGCTGCGCGGCGCCGGCCAGGCCGGCGTGGCGGAAGCGCTGGATCCTTATGATGTGCGCGGCAAGTTCGATTCGCTGGGCGTGGGGATCGATGACAGGAACGTGGTGGTCCAGGCCGAGTATGCAAAAAAGAAGACCGGCTCGCGCGTGGTTCCCGCCACCACATCATGGTATGCCATGGCCGGCTACCGCATCGGCAAGTTCACACCGTACTACATGCGGACTGCCGCCATGCAGGATGACCCGCGCAGCTTTCCCGAACTGCCCGCGGCCGGGCCGCTGGCGGGGCTGGCGGCCGGCGCCAACCGCGTGGCGAAGACCGCGCAGCAGCGCAGCCAGGCCATTGGCGTGCGCTGGGATTTCGCCAGGTCCGCGGCCTTCAAGCTGCAGGCCGACCGCATCACGCCGGTCGACGGCGCTGGCGGCTTTATCAACGCCAATACGCAATTCTCCGGCCCGGTGACGGTCTACGCCGCTGGCATCGATTTCGTCTTTTAAGGGAACAGGCATGGACTTCAAATTCCGCAACGTGTTGATCACGGTGGCATTGGGTTGCGCCGGGACGATGGCCGCGCACGCCACCGAAATCGCCGTGATCGTCAATCCCCAAAACGCCGCCACCCGCATGTTCAGCGCACAGGCCAGCCAGTTTTTCCTTGGCAAGTCGGCCATGTTCACGCCGGTGGAACAGAGCGCTTCCGCCGCCATCCGCGACGAGTTTTATCAAAAGGTGCTGGAAAAGGATGCCGCCCAGGTCAAGGCGATCTGGTCCAAGCTGGTATTGACCGGCAAAGGCACCTCGCCGAAGGAGTACGCATCGAGCAGCGAAGTGAAAAAAGCCGTGGCGGCCGACAGGAATGCGATCGGCTACATCGAAAAATCCGCCGTCGACGACACCGTCAAGGTGGTCTTGACAGTGCAATAACGCCGGCGGAGAACCGATGAATGTTCGTGACATGAAGATAGGCGGACGGCTGGGAATCGGCTTCGGCCTGACCTTGCTGATCCTGGCGGCGATGGTCGCACTGACGACCTGGCTCAACCTGGAAAACAGGACGTCGCTGATGGCGGGGATCGAGCGCTCGAACGCCAAGAGCCGGCAACTGTCGCTGATGAAGAGCGCGGTGCTCGAAGGCGGCATCGCCATGCGCAATATCGGCCTGCAGCCGGAGGTGGAATTGATGGAAGTGGAAAACGCCAAGGTCGGCGCCAGCGGCGCCAGGTACCGCCAGGGCGCCAGCCGCCTGCTGGCGCTGGGGCTGGGCGCACCGGAGCGCCGGCTCTTTGACGAAGTTGCCGCTATCGACGTGGCGGTCAACGCGGCCTTCAGGGACGCGTTGAAGGAAGCCCTGGGCTTCAACGGCGAAGGCGCGGCCAGGATCATCGCCGGCCGGATCGACCCGCTGAACCAGCAAAGCTTCCAGCTGCTGGAAAAGCTGGCCGACCTGCAGGCGTCGCAGGCCCACGACTTCCTGGCCGGCGCGGTCGCGGCGGACCGGCGCCTGATGCTCATCCTGCTGGCGCTCGGGGGCATGGCGCTGGTGCTGGGGGTGGCCAGCAGCCTGCTCATCACGCGTTCCATCACCGGTCCGCTACACGGGGCGGTCGCCATCGCCCGCCAGGTGGCCGATGGGCGGCTCGGCGTGCTGGCCCCCGTGCAGGGGCGCGACGAGACCAGCGTCCTGCTGCGTGCGTTGAAGGACATGAACGACCGCCTGGTCCATACGGTTTCGGCGGTGCGCCGCAGCGCCACCACCATCGACGTGGCGTCCAGCGAAATCGCCGGCGGCAATGCCGACCTGTCGTCGCGCACCGAAGTCCAGGCAGGCGCGCTGGAAGAAACCGCCAGCTCGATGGAACAATTGACGTCTTCCGTGACACAGACCGCGGAGAGCGCCGGCCACGCGCTGGGATTGGCGGAGTCCGCCGCATTGCTGGCCGCCGACGGCGGGGCCGTGGTGGCGCAAGTGGTGGACACCATGGAGTCGATCACGGCCAGCTCGCGCAGGATTGCCGACATCACGGGGCTCATCGACAGTATTGCATTCCAGACCAATATCCTGGCGCTGAATGCGGCGGTGGAAGCCGCGCGCGCCGGTGAACAGGGCCGCGGCTTTGCCGTGGTGGCGACGGAAGTACGCGGCCTGGCGCAACGCTGCGCCGGCGCCGCCCGGGAAATCAAGGTTTTGACCGGCGATGCTGAGAAAAAAATCGATGCCGGCAACCGCCTGGCGGGGGAGGCGGGACAGAAAATGACGCGGATCGTGGAGGCTATCCGGACCGTGGCCGGCATCATGGGCGAGATTGCCGGCGCGGCGCGGGAACAGAGCGCCGGCATCGTTGCCGTCAACGGCGCCGTCACGAACCTCGACAGCATGACGCAGCAGAATGCGGCGCTGGTGGAACAGGCCGCGGCGGCGTCGGCGAGCCTGCAGCAGCAGGTACAGGAGTTACTTGCCGCGGTATCGGCCTTCCAGCTGGAGTCCGACGCCACGCCGACGCAGCCTGCGCCGGGGGCAGCGGACCCGCACGTCCCGCCTCGGTACCCGCCGCCGCCTGCGCGGTTACGGCTGGCGGCGGCCGCCGGACATGCCACTGGCGAAATTCATTCTTGAACTTGGCGGTTTTCACAATTGTGGCGCCGCAGGCTTGCTCTCATCATGTCCCGCGTAGGCCGACGTATCGGCCACCCCAAAAAACAGCGGAAACTTACATGAGATTCAAGAAAAAAATTAGCGTCTTGTCGGCCGCGGCGGCATTGTGCTGCGGACCGGCCCTGGCCGCGGAAGCGGACGCCGTTGGCGCGGCGCCAGCGGCAAAGCCGTGGATGAACGCGCAACTTGGCGCGGCCGAACGTGCGAGCATGGCGCTCAAGGAAATGACCTTTGATGAAAAATTGAAGCTGGTCTTCGGTTACGTCGGCGGCGACCTGACATGGAAACAAGGGAGCAAGCGGCCGCCGGAGTCGCGCAAGGGCTCGGCCGGGTTCATTTACGGGGTGCCGCGCCTGGGCATTTCGCACTTGTGGGAAACCGACGCCGGCCTGGGCGTGTCCAGCGCGGCCGGCCCGGACGCGCGCCCTGCGACGGCACTGCCGTCCGGAATGAACACGGCAGCTACCTGGGATCTGCAGACTGCCTATGCCGGCGGCGCCATGATCGGCGCCGAAGCGCGCGCCTATGGCTTTAACGTGCTGCTGGCCGGTAGTGTCAACCTCGTGCGCGAACCGCGCAACGGGCGCAACTTCGAGTATGGCGGAGAGGATCCCCTGCTGGCCGGCAGGATCGTGGGCGCGCAAATCAAGGGTGTCCAGTCGAACCGCGTCATTTCCACGCTCAAGCATTATGCCTTGAACGACCAGGAGTCCGGCCGTACCACGCTCAACGTGAAAATCGACGACCAGTCGGCACGGATGTCGGATTTGCTGGCCTTGCAGATTGCGAAGGAAGACGGCAATCCGGGTTCGGTCATGTGTTCGTACAACCGGGTCAATGGCGTGCATGCCTGCGAAAACAACTATCTGCTCAATGAAGTGCTGAAGCAGGACTGGGGCTTCAAAGGCTGGGTGATGTCGGACTGGGGCGGAGTCCACAGTACCATTCCGGCGGCCAACAACGGGCTGGACCAGCAATCGGGCATGCCGTTCGATGATGCCGACTATTTCGGGGCGCCCCTGAAGGCGGCCGTATTGAATGGCTGGGTGCCGCAGAAGCGGCTGGACGATATGGCGCGCCGGGTCCTGCACGCCATGTTCGAGCACGGCGTGAACGATGACCCGGTCACGCCGGCGCCCGAGACGATCGACGTGAAAAAACACGCCGCCATTTCGCTCAAGGATGCGCAGGAAGGCATGGTCCTGCTGAAGAACAGCGCGCGCATCCTGCCGCTGAAAAATAACCTCAAGCGGGTGGCGCTGATCGGGGGCTATGCCGACAAGGGCGTGATGGCGGGCGGCGGCTCTTCCGTGGTCTATCCGGCGGGCGGCAATGCCATGCCAGACCTGGAGCCCAAGTCCTGGCCCGGCCCAATCATGATCTTCCCATCGTCGCCGCTGAAAGCCATACAGGAAAGACTGCCGGGCGCGGTGGTCAGCTATCACGATGGCGCCGACCGCGCCGGCGCGGCCAGGCTGGCGCGCGACAGCGACGTTGTCGTGGTGTTCGCCACCCAGTGGACGGGCGAGGGGATGGACGTGCCGAACTTGTCGCTGCCTGGCAAACAGGATGAATTGATCGAGGCTGTTGCCGCGGCGAACCCCGCGACCGTCGTGGTCCTGGAAACGGGCGGCCCGGTGACCATGCCCTGGCTGCCGAAGGTGGGCGCGGTGCTGGAAGCCTGGTATCCCGGCACCAGCGGCGGCGAGGCGATCGCCAGCGTGCTGTTCGGCGAGGTCAACCCTTCCGGCCACCTGCCCGTCACGTTCCCGGCATCGGAATCCCAACTGCCGCGCCCGGTACTCGACGGCTATCCGCATGAGGACGGCAAACGCTTCGACGTGGATTACCACGAGGGCGCGGCGGTCGGTTACAAGTGGTTCGACCGGAAGGGCCTCACGCCGCTGTTCCCGTTCGGCCATGGCCTGTCGTATTCCGAATTTACCCTGTCCGGCCTGGCGGCCGGCGTCAAGGACGGCGTCCTGCAAGCCTCGTTCACGGTGAAAAACGTGGGCCAGGCGGCGGGCAAGGAAGTGGCCCAGGTGTACGTGGCGCCGCTCAAGACCAGGTGGGAAGCGCCCAAGCGCCTGGTCGGGTTCCAGAAGCTCGACGTCAAGCCGGGCGAGGCCGCGCACGCGTCGATCCGTGTCGATCCGCGCCTGCTGGCCATGTTCGACTCGGCCACGAAAACGTGGAAGGTCGCCAAGGGCGACTATGAGGTCATCCTGGCCGCCAGTGCGGCGGACGACAAGGCCGTCCGCACCAGGATCCACCTGGAAGCGGCGGTCTACGATGTGAATGGCAAACCGCTGCGGGGCCGGGCCAGATAACGGCGGATAGTCGGCCGTCGCCGCGCGGCCACCATGTTGGCAGCAAAACGCCGCTTCTTGTCCGTGCCGGGCCGGCGCGACGTTCCATACTGGTTCCTGCCAGGGCGATTCGGCCCTGGCGGGAATTTTTCAATGGAGCGAACATGTCTATCCGCCTGCGCCACGCCATCGTTGCCACCGTCCCGTTACTCCTCAGCGCCTGCATGTTCATGGCGCCGCCAGCGGAGCTCAATGTCAGCCTTGCGCGTCCCACCGACCACAATACGTACCGGGTGGCCATGCGCCCGCTGGCGCCGCAGATCGACGTCAACAAGATCCATCCGTGGGAAATCCGCGTCACCGACCCGGCCGGGATACCGGTCACCCACGCCACGATCGCATTCGACGGCGGCATGCCGCAGCATGGCCATGGCTTGCCGACCCAGCCGCGCGTCACCGCCGAACTCGGTGACGGCCGTTACCGGCTCGACGGCGTGAAATTCAGCATGACCGGGTGGTGGGAAATGAAGGTCCAGGTCCAGGCCGCGCAAGGCCGCGACCAGGTCACCTTCAACCTGGTGCTGCCGCAGGCATCGACCACGCTGGCCGCGCCATGAACAAGCCGCTGCGGTTGCTGGGCGTGCTGGCGGCGGGCGCCGCGCTGCTGGCGGCGCGCATGGTGTCCGGCAATGAGGCAGCACAGGCGCATGCGCAGTGGAGCGCGGCTGAACTGCAAGTGTTGCGCAGCCTGCACCTCGACAGCCTGCCGCCGGCGGAGCCCGATCCGTCCAATGCCTACGAACGCGCGCCGGGCGCCGCCGCGCTGGGAAAGAAAATCTTTTTCGATACGCGCTTCAGCGCCAACCAGAAGGTCGCCTGCGCCAGTTGCCATTTGCCGGAGCGGCAATTCCAGGATGGCCGCCCGTTGGGGCAGGGCATGGGGACGGGGCTGCGCCGCACCATGCCGATCGTCGAGGGCCACCGCAGTCCGTGGCAATTCTGGGACGGACGCAAGGACAGCGTCTGGTCGCAGGCGCTGGGACCGCTCGAAGATGCGCTCGAACACGGCGGCAACCGCACTGCCTACGCCAGGCTCATTGCGCGCCATTACCAGGCCGATTACCAGGCCGTGTTCCACGCCATGCCCGGCCTGGAAGGGTTGCCGGACAATGCCGGCCCGCTGGGCACCGCCACGGAACGCGCGGCATGGGAAAAGATGAGCGATGCGCAGCGCAAGGCCGTGTCGCAAGTCTACGCCAACATGGGCAAGGCCATCGCGGCGTATGAACGGACCCTGCGCCATGCCCCTTCCCGCTTCGACGGCTATGTGGCCGCCACGCTGCGCGGCGACCCGGCGGCGCGGCAGCAATTGAGCGTGCAGGAACAGCGCGGGCTGCGCCTGTTCATCGGCAAAGCCCAGTGCGTGACGTGCCATAACGGTCCGCTGTTCACGGACCAGCATTTCCATAACACCGGCGTTCCCCCGCGTGACGGCGCGCAGCCGGACCAGGGCCGTGCGGCGGCCATCGCCAAGGTGTTGCGCGATGAATTCAATTGCCTGGGGCCGTTCAGCGACGCGCCGCGCGTACGCTGCCAGGAACTGGAATTCATTGCCGGCGACGATCCCCACATGGTGGGCGCCTTCAAGACCCCGGGCTTGCGCAACGTGGCCGGCCGCGCGCCGTACATGCACGCCGGGCAGATCGCGACCCTGCACGACGTGGTGCGCCATTACGCGCGGGCGCCCAGGGCCGCCATCGGCCATAACGAACGCCGGCCGGTGGCCTTGAGCGAAGGGGAAATCGACGATTTGGTCAAATTTCTCGGCACGCTGTCCGGCGCCATCGAGGAAGCAGGGCAATGACGGCGCCGCGGGAAGCGTGATGTCTTTTGCGACAGCGGGAGCGCGGGTAGCTCAATGCATCGATCACCCGGGAACGCGTCGACGCGGTTCCGGGCCCGCCCCGCGCCCCGGCGTCTGCCGGGGAGGGCGGCGGCTTATTTCAACAACGGCGTTGCCTGGCGGCGCGCGCGTTCGAGTTGACGCGCCCTGGCCAGTTCCGCTTCAAACGCGGCCGTGGCGGCGCTGTCCGGCTGATGGTCGGCATCGAGCGCCAGGCGGAATCCTTCCAGCGAGCCGATAAAATCGTCGTCGTTGCTGCCGCGCGCGGCGTTGCCGAACACTTGCCAATGCCAGGAGCCGCCGCGTACGCCGTGGCTGGTGCAGCCGGCTTCGACCCACGCCGCGCCGTCGGCCGGCGCCCCCGTGTAATCCTTGTGCGCGCAATCGGCGACATATTCCATGACGTTGCCCGACGTGTCATACAGGCCATAGCCATTCGGCGCGTACATGCCCACCATGCTGGCATATTCCGCCTGGTCGTCGCACGGCGCGACACCGACGTGCCCGGCGGACTCCAGGCCATAATCGCGCCGTACCGCGGCTTCGGCCGAGCGGTCGGCAATATTGGCGTACCGGCAGGCCACGCTGGCGTCGTTACCGAAGAAATACCGGGTCGTGGCGCCGCCGCGGTCGGCGTATTCCCACTCGGCTTCGGTCGGCAGGCGGTAAGGCTTGCCTGTTTCCCTGGCCAGCCACGCAATGTAAGCCTGGATCCCGCGCCAGCCGATACAGGTCACGGGGTGGTAGGCGCTGGACGGCAGGGTGTTCGTTTGCCAATTACCGGGATTGTCCGCGAACCAGCGCTTGTTTTGCATCTGGACGCAGCTGTTGCCGCCAGCGTAGCCGGTGGCGTCGAAGAACTGGCGGAATTCCTTGACTGTCACTTCGAACTTCCCGAGTTTGAACGGCTTGATCACCACAGTGTGGACTGGCTGGTTGCCGGGCTTGTCGTTGCTGCCCATCAGGAAACTGCCGCCGGGGATGGCCGCCATGGGCGGTTCGATGGGCGCGGCGTGGACGATGCCGCCGGCGCTGGCCAGCAGGACCAGCGGGAGAAAGGTGTGTTTGGAAATAAGCATGGGATGGACTGGGAAAAAAGGGCCGGGCCACGGGCGCCGGCCAAACTGGAGATGACAATGCAACAGCCCCCGGTATCGAGGGCAGTCGTATTGTGGGGCGCGCAACGTGGGCGCAACGGCCAAAAATGTGGGATATGCGGACGTCGCGCGCGGCGTGCGCGGATCGCCCGTAGGGAGAAAGTCGTGCCGGGCGCGGCGCGGGACCGCGCCGCGCTCAGGCGAGCGCTTGGTCGACCCCGCTGTCGGCCGCGCTGTCGCCCATGTCCTCGCCGCGCGCCGTGAACACGCCGCCGGCGCTCTGGAAGCGCGCGCGGAATTCTTCCGGGGTGACCCGCACGTGCGTGAGGAATTCCGCGCGCATGGCCGCTGTCGAGGCAAAGCCGCAGCGCTTGGCCGTGCGGGCAATCGACAGCGTGCTTTCGCTGAGCAGCCGGCGCGCGGCGTCGACGCGCAACATCTGCAAATGCACGGTGGGCGTCACGTTCATGGCCTGCTTGAAGCGGCGCGCGAAATTGCGCGGACTCATGGCCATCCGGTCGGCCATCATGCTGACCGAGATATCGTCGGCCAGGTTGGCTTCCATCCAGCGGCTCAATTCCCCAAAGCGGTCGGGGTCGTCCGCCCGGACTTCCGCGGCCAGGTGGGCGCTGAACTGCGACTGCCCGCCGGGCCGCTTGAGGAATACCACCAGGTTGCGGGCCGCCTCCAGCGCAATGCTCCTGCCCAGGTCGTGCTGGATCATCGCCAGCGTATAGTCGATGCCGGCCGACACGCCGGCCGACGTATGGAATTTTCCACTGCTGAGGTACAGCGCGTCGCGCTCGATTTCCACCTGCGGGAACGCTGCTTCGAATTCATCGAAATGCGCCCAGTGGGTGGTGGCGCGCTCGCCCTTCAGCGCCCCCGTGGAAGCCAGGGCAAACGCGCCGGTGCAGATCGACGCCACCCGGCGCGCATGCCGGCACAGCGTCGACACCGCGTCGATCAGCCGGGCATTGCCGATCATGTGGCGGGCGCCCGGCCCGCCGGCCAGGATCACGGTATCGGCGTGCAGGTTGGGCTGGAACAGGTCCAGGCTGGCGTTGATGGAAATCCCGCACGTGGTGGCAATGGCCGCGCCATCGGGCGACGCCAGCAAGACTTCATAGGCGGGCGGCTTGCCCGATTCGCTGAGCGCGGTATTGGCGGCGGCCAGCGCGTCGAGCGGTCCTGCGATATCCAGCATTTGCGCCGGCGGGAAGGCAACGATGATTACACGGCGTGGATGCGACATTTCTTCCTTACCTGTCCGTCATGACGATGAATGCGGCGGGTGCGTAGCCTGCCGAATCAGTGCTTACTAGCAACTCCTAATTCATCGAGTATAGCACCGCGCATGCCGGCTGGCGCCGCGCGTCGTCCGCTTGGGCAGCGCCATTGAGATGCCGCCCGGCGGCCGCGCAATCGTGGTCAAAGATTAATAATCGTTGCCTATATTGTTAATGTTTGTTCGTGTCCGCCGTGATGAACATGTGTGACGGCGCGCGACGTGGACGGTAAAAGCGTGCAGCACGCTGGCTTCTATCGCGAGGAAAATCCCGGAGTTAAGCCATTTTCAGGCGGGCGGTTGGTTTCCGTGTGGCAATTATTTTTGTTGACACGCGGCAACAATGCGCCATAGACTGCGCCGGTGTGCATTAATTTAACGTGCATATTTCGTTAATAATTTCATGCCGCACCTCGACCAACGGCACCACCCCAACCTGGAGAATGACCGATGCAAATCCGTAAGTTCCTGCCCAAGACCCGACCGTCGCTGCGCATGCCGGCGCCACGCCGCTGCGTAGGCGCCGCATTGCTGCTGTTGGGCACAGCCGCCGCGCCGCCGTACAGCGTGGCGGCCGACGCCCGCGTGTTCGCCCACCCGGGCGCGCCGTTGACGCTGTCGGACCTCGACACGCTCAAGTCGTATGTTGTCCAGGGCAAGGAGCCATGGAAATCCGCCTATGACCAGCTGGCCAACGATGGCAAGGCCAAGCTCACCTATGTGATGGCCGGGCCGTATGCGGAAGTGGGCCGCAGTCCCGACGTCAACCTCTGGGCGTGGCGCAACGACATGGTGGCGATCTGGAACCTGGCGCGCATGTGGCATTTCACCGGCAACGACGAGTACGCGAAGAAGGCGCGCACCATCCTGCTGCAATGGGCCACCACGCAGACGGTATTCTCGGGCCGAGAATCGATGCTGGACCTGGGCGATTACGCGTACCTGTTCGTGGGAGGCGCCGACATCTTGCGCGGCACCTGGCAGGGCTGGAGCGAAGAAGACACTGCCACGGTCAAGAATTATTTCAAGAACGTGTTGATGCCGGCATCTAACCCGTACGGCGAAAACATGTTCGGCGCCGCCAACAAGGGCGCGCTGGCGCTGGTGGCGCTGGGTTTGATGGCGGTCTACAACGATGACGCCGAAACACTGGACAAGGTGGTCTACCAGGTGCGCTCGCTGGCCCACATCGGCCTGCGCAGTTCCAACGACATCGGCATGCTGGGCGACTACCTGCGCGATCAGGGGCACGCCCACGGCCAGCTCAAGTCGCTGACCATGCTGGCCGAAGTGCTGTGGAAACAGGGCATCGACGTGTATTCGGACCTCGACAACCGGCTGCTGGCGGCTGGCGAATATTTTGCGCGGGTCAATGAACTGGTGCCTACCACGGCGCTGCCGTTCGGCACCACGGACGCCTATTACATCGCCGACAACACCAACCGCGGATGGGGCGGCGCCGGCGGCGGCAACATCGCGCTCAACCAGATCTATAACGCGTATGTGAACCGCAAGGGCCTGCCGGCGCCGTACATCGCGCAACGGCGCCAGTGGATGCCGGTCGACAGCACCAGCTTCATGTTCCTGAAGGATGCCGATGCGTCGACGGCGGCGCCCCCGCCGCCGCTTGCCATCCCATCAACCGCGTCGGTCACCTCGGGATTGAGCAATATTGAAATCGGCGGCGCGGCCCCGGCCGGCTCGTCCAGTTACGCCAACGGCACATGGACCGTGACGGGGGCGGGCGCCGACACCTGGGCCGCGAGCGACAGCAGTCACTTCACGTACAAGGCCCTGACCGGCGACGGCGCGATCATTGCGAAAGTCGAATCGATCCAGAACACCAGCATCTACGCCAAGGCTGGCGTGATGATGCGCACCAGCCTGGCCCAGGGGGCTCCCCGCGCCTTGATGGTCGTGACCAACCAGGTCAAGGTCGAGCAAAACATGCCGAACCTTGCCGTGTATGGCGGCACCAACTATGGCAACAAGGGTCTGCCGATCGCGAGCGCCACGCCCTCGTACTGGGTCAAGCTCGAGCGCATCGGCAACATGATCACCGGTTACATTTCCCCGGATGGCACCAATTGGGCCGCCACCGACGTCGGCCGCATCGACGGCCCGCTGCCCGACACGATTTATGTGGGTCTCGTTGTGTGCTCGCATGCCAACGGTACGCTCAATACCTCCACCTTCAGCAACGTACAGATCACCGGCGGCGACGGCGGCGCCCCGGCCGCCGTCCCGGCCGCGCCGGCAGTCCTGCTGGCCTCGCCGGGCGATGGCGCCGTCCCGCTGCGCTGGCAGCAATCGTTCGGCGCCACCAGCTACAACGTGATGCGCGCCACCAGCAGTGGCGGCCCATACGCCACCATCGCGACGGACGTCACGGGCGGCAGCTACACGGACAATGGGGTGGCCAACGGCACGACCTACTATTACACGGTCGCCGCCGTCAACGCCGCCGGCACCGGCGCCAATTCGCCCGAGGGCAGCGCCACGCCATTCCAGCCACTGGTCAACGTTGCCACCGGCGGCGCCGCCACCGACAGCGCCAACAATGCCGCCAATGCGCAGCACGCGTTCGACCGGAACACGGGATCGTACTGGTTCTACTCGGGCGCCACGGGCTGGCTGCGCTATGACCTCGGCCACTCCGAGACGGTCCTGCGCTACACGGTTGCCAGCGCCAACGACCGTGTGCCGCGCGATCCGAAGGATTGGCAATTCCAGGGTTCCAACGACGGCGTCGCCTGGACCACGCTCGATACCCAAAGCAACCAGGCCTTTGCCCAGCGCTTCGAACTGAAAAGCTATACGCTGGCCAACCCGGGCGCCTACCGCTATTACCGGCTCAATATCACGGCCAATAATGGCGACGCCTACTTCACGGACCTGTCGGAAGTCGGGTTGTTCGCAGCCCGGCCGCAGTAATGTGCGTGGCGGGTAGTTGACTTGGCCGGGCCGGCGCCGGGGATCGGTCTCCCCACGGCGCCGGCCCGGGCGCATCGACACTCGATGAAGCCTGCCGGCTACCCCGGCCGGGCTCCGGGGAACAACCGTGCTGCGGAACGGCTGCGCAGGCGGCCGCGTAGGGTAAAATTCCCCACCTTTTACTTCCCATCCCATGCAGTCCTGTTGCCCGCGCCATTGTCCGGCGCGCACGGAGCAGGCGGCTGCGCTACTTCACGAAAGCATTGCATGAACCGATTGTTGTCTTCCTGCCTGATCGGCCTGGCCCTGACCGTAACCTTGCCCGGCTGCGAACGCGCCAAGGCGCCGGCCCCTGCCGAGGCGGCCGCCGTGCCATTCCAGAAAATCGATAGCGTGACCGGCAGCGGCAAGGAAGCCGTCAGCGGCGCGACCGCGGTAGTGCATTACACCGGCTGGCTGTACGTGCCGACCGCGCCGCAGCAGCACGGCGCGCAATTCGATTCGTCGGTGGGGCGCGGGCCGTTCAGCTTCGCGCTGGGCGCCGGCCAGGTGATCCCCGGCTGGGACGAAGGCGTGCAGGGCATGAAGGTCGGCGGCAAGCGCACGCTGATCGTTCCGGCCAGCATGGGTTATGGCAGCAGCGGCGCCGGGCCGATCCCGCCCAACGCCACGTTGATTTTCGACGTCGAACTGCTGGACGTACGGTAAGCGCGACCGGCGCCGGCCGCGCCTGCGCGGCTAGCGGCCGATCATCCAGCCGTACGGCGCCAATGTCGCGCTGTCGCGCTGCCAGCCTTGCGCATACAGCGGCTGGGCATGCGCCAGGCTGGCGTCGAACGCCACCGGCGCCGCCGACAGGTTGGCCAGCACCACCACGCAACCCTTGATGTCGCTGCGGGAAAAGCCGATCGCGCCGGGCGGCAAGCCGTCGAGGAACGCAGTGGCCCCGGCACGCAGGGCGGGCTCGCGGCGGCGCAGCGCGATCAGCGCCTGGTAATGCGCGAACATGGCTGCGTCGAAAGCGTCCCAGTCCAGCCGGTAAGGGTCGAACAGGACTTGCCAGCCAGTCCACGTCGGTTCGTTGAATTCCTGTCCCATCAGGATGTGCGGCACGCCGTCCATGGCCAGCAGCACGGCCGCCGCCGGGCGGTGGGCTTCGCGGCCGAGGAAGGCGCCCACGCGCCCCTGTTCCTTGTCTTCCAGCCAGCGCATGCGCAGGGCGCCGCGCGGGAAGCTGTAGGCCGATTCGTTCCAGTAGCGCGCAAAGGCCGCGCCGTCGGCCTGGCCGCACGCCACCCGGCGCAGCATTTCACGCGTGCCGCCTTCATACGTCAGGTCGCATGCGGCGAGGTGATGGAATTCGTCGTACGACTGCGAGATCAGCGCGATGTCGGGGCGCTGCGCGGCCAGCGCTACGCGGATCTCGTCGAGGAAATCGCAGGGCGTGATGTCGGAATCGTCGAAGCGCAAGCCATCGAAGCCGAAGCGCTCGATCCAGCCGCGCATGCTGTCGACCAGGGTGCGCCGCAGTGCGCGGTCGCTGAAGTCGAAGCCGGCAAAATAATCGCGGTTGGGCACCGCGTAATAAATGGCGCCGTCGGCGCGCCGCGTGTACCAGTGCGGATGCGCGCGCGTCCAGCGGTGGTCCACGCTGCTGCGGTTCAGGGTCCAGTCCATGATCACGCGCATGCCGCGCGCATGGGCAGCGTCGACCAGCGCGCGCAGCGACGCGGCGTCGCCCAGGGCCGGGTCGATCGCGTCGAAATCGCGCACCGCATACGGATCGCCCGATGCGCCGCGCCGCCCTTCGATGCCGACCGGGTGGAACGGCATGACCCACAGGACGTCGGCGCCCAGTTCGGCCAGGTACGGCAGCTTCGCACGCACGCCGTCGAAGTCGCCGCCGAACGCCGGCACCGACAACTGGTAGATCACGCCGTCGCGCAGCCATTGCGGGCTGGCCAGCGCGGCGCGCGCATGCAGCGGCCCCGGCGCCGCCGCGCCCGTGCCGGGCTGGCGCATCAGCACCGCGCCGGTTTCATCGACGGTCAGGCAGGAATTGTTCTGGCCATCTTCGGAAATCCATGGATTGGCGGGATCGGCGATCCAGTCGGCGCCGTCGACCACGAACTTGTACAGGTGGCGCCCGGCCGGTATCGGCAGCGTGGTTTGCCAGCGCGTGGCCGATACGCGCTCCAGCATGCAAACGTCGCCGGCCCAGCAATTGAACGTGCCGGCCAGCGCCACGCTGCGCACCTCGGGCGCGGCGTCGAATACAAAGCGCACGCCGCCGGACGCGGCGTGGGGCAACAGGGCCGGGTCGGCGCGGAATTGCAGGTCCATGGTGATCCTTTCTGATTGTCTCCGTCATAGCGCGTAGTTTAACTACTAAAATGTTGTTAAGTAAACGCTATTTTTGTTTGCTAAGACCTTCAGTGGATCAGTCGACAAGGTAGTTAAACTACATCGAGGTCGCGGTAATGGCCGGCGCGATCTCGGGGACCGGCGCCTGTGCGCACGTGGCCTGTTCCAGTTCGTCGAAGGCCGCGTAGGTCAGCGCCATCAAGCGTTCCGGATCGGGCACCTGCTGCTTGTCGACGAACAGCGCCAGCTGGATCTGGCCGGCGTAGGAAATGAACGCCAGGCCGACGCCCAGGCGGCCGGCCTGCGGTACCCAGCAAATCAGGTCGGTCATGCGCGAGCCCGCCAGGTAGCGGCGTCCGCCCGGGCCCTCGATGTTGGTCAGCACCACCGACCCTTTTGATGTGAACAGGTTCAGGGCGAAGCGCTGCAGCGGCGCCGGCAGGCAGCCGGCGATCGACAGGAACGCCATGGTGGCGCGCGGCTGGTGCGAGCGCTTGATGGCGGTCATGCGTGCGCTCGATTGGCGCAGGCGCTGCAGCGGATCGCCGACGTTGGTCGGCAGGTCGACCGCCACCAGTCCGAACTCATTGCCGAGCTGGAAAGCGTTGGCCTTTTCCCGCAGGTTGAAGGTCACGGCGGCGCGCAGCGCGCGGCCGTCCACCTGCTCGCCGCGCTGTTCCAGGTAAGTGCGCAGCGCGCCGGAAACCGCGGCTACCCACGCATCGTTGAGCGTCACGCCCATGCGCTTGCTCATGGCGCGCACGCGCTCCATCTGCAGCGGCGGCAGCCAAACCAGCTGCTTTTCGCCATACATGCGGTTCTTCAGCGGCGTGCGCGCGTCCGGCCACAGCAGCGACAGGCGCGACACGTGGAACGCGATTTTCACGTGCGAGACGGCGCGCGCCACCGCCGAACACACCGCGTTCTGCACCACCGACGCGCGGTGCGGATGGTCGGCAGGCGAGGGCGCGCGGCAATGCAGGCCATTGTCGTCGGTCAGGTGGTTCAGCACGTGCACCAGCCCCAGTCCGTCGGTAATGCAGTGGTGCACGCGGAACACGATCGCGTGGCCGCCGTTGACGCGGTCCAGCACCGTCATGTGCCACAGCGGGCGGCCGCCTTCCAGCGGCAGGTGCGCCAGGCGCGTCAAGTGCTCCTGCAGCGCCTCGCGGCTGACGTCTTGCTCCATCTGTTCCAGGCGGATGTGGGCCTCGATGTTGAAGCGCTCGTCTTCCACCCAGTGCGGACGGCCGCGCAGCAGTTGCACTTTCTGCGTGAAGCGCGGGTAGTTCGGCAGGCGCTGGGCGATGGTCGAGACCAGGCGCGCCATGTCCACCGGTCCTTCGAACAGCAGGATGCTGTTGATGACCATGATGTTGTTGTCGGTGTCCATGCGGTGCCACGCATAGTCGCGCCGGGTCATGGGCGCGGCCGGTTGCCACTGTCGGTTCATTGCTGCGGTCTCCTTGGCCGCGCGGCTTATCGTATGTACTGGCGTGCCGCGTCGGCTGTTGTTGTCAATAGGTGTCCTTGCGTGGCGTCAGGCCGGGCCGACGGCGGCGGCCGGCCGCGGCGCCGCCTGCGCGCCGCCGGCCGCGCGCGGACGCAGCGCATACCGGTTCAGGCCCGCCATATGGATGCGGCACAGGTAATCGTTCCAGTCGATCAGGGCGGCGTCGACCGGGTAGCGCTCGCGGTCCGCGCCGCCGAAGCGCTGCGCCAGCGCCATCAGGCGCGTGTTGTGGAAGCGGTATTGCGGCGCCGTGTAAAACGAAAACGTGGCTGCCAGCTGGCGCGTGGTGCGCACCTTGTCCAGCGCCGGCGACGGGCCGGCGCCCAGTGTGCGGCGCAGCGCGTCCCAGGCGCCGGCCGCGGCGCCGCCGGCGCGCAGCATCAGCAGGAAAGCGGGGCGGCTCACCACCGTGAAGCCGCGCCGGGGCGCGCGGTAGAACAGGCGGTCGTACTGGCGCCAGTTGCGCCGCGCCTCGCCGGTGAAGCGCTCGATCACGCCGCCCACGGTGACCGGGTTGCTCGACCCGGTGCTGCACTGGTAAATGCGGTGCGCGGGCGGGGCGGCCAGCGCCTCGGCAGCGGCCAGCACGATGGCGTTGGCCACCAGGTCGGCCGGGATGATGTCGACCACGGCGCCGGCCCGGGCGGGAAAGAAGGTGGTCTTGCCGCGCGCATAGGCCATCAGGATGGCGTCGGCCACCTTGACGCCTTCGATCCAGCCGGGCGCCGGTTCCTGCAACGCGCTTTCTATGATGGAGGGGCGCACGATGGTCATGGCGCGGCCGCGCATGTGGTGCATGGCCAGCTGTTCGCCCATCCACTTGGTGAAGGTGTAGGTATCGTTCCAGCCGTAATAATGCGCCTCGGCCAGCCCCAGGCCGGTCAGGCGCCGTGCCTGCCGCTGCGGGTCGGGTGTCGCGGCCCTGGTCTCGCCGATGCGGTGCTCGAGGCGCTGCAGCAGGCCGTCCAGGTCATAGTGGCCGCCGGCGTGGCGCGGCAGCGCGCCGCGCGCCGGGGCGACCACCTGTTCATGCATGTCGCCCTTGTGGTAGCCGTTCACGTAGCAGGTCGATACCTGCAGCAGCGGCGCGTGCGCCGCGCGCGCCAGTTCGGCCAGGTGGCGCACGCTGAGCGTATTGATGGCCAGCGCCACGTCCAGCGCTTCGCGGAAGTTGACGCTGGCGGCGGCGTTGATGACCAGGTCGACGCTGCGCGCCAGCGCGGCGAACTCCCTGGGCGGCAGGCCGAGGCCGGGCGCCGTCACGTCGGCGGTGACGCAGTCGATGCGTTCAGCCAGGAAGTTTTGCAGGAACAGGGGCCGTTCCGCGCGCAGGCGCTCGAACACCGACGATGCGGCCACTTCGCGCTCGAAGCGTGCACGCGCATCCATGCCGTCGGCGGCGCGGATCAGCAGCACGATGCGCCCGATGCCGGGCACCGTGCGGATGAGTTTTTCCAGCACCACCTTGGCCAGGAAGCCGGTGCAGCCGGTAATCAGCACGCGCCTGCCGGCCAGCGCGTCGTGCACGCTCAGCGACGGCGCCGCTGGCGGCACCGGCTGCGCCGGGGGCATTGATTGCAGAGGTTGCGCTGTATGCTGAGCTGGTTGCTGGTCCTGCGAAGCGCCATTCATCAAGGGGCCCGATCGGTGTGGAAAAGGTCAATGGTGTCAAAAGATTCATACCGCATGACGTCGATCTTAGGGCCAAACCGGGCAGCGGCTGGCAAGTTCGAAGTGTTTTGACGAGCCAAAAACATGACTGCGCGAGTCAGGCCACGGCGGCGCAGGGCAGCGGCGGCGCAGGGAAGGGAGGCGGCCTGCAAAGGCCGTGTTGGGCGCCCGCGACACGGGGGCGGACAGGAAGGCGGGAAACAGCCATGCCGCGGCGCGGGGCCGCGGCGGCGGGGATCAGCGTCCGCGCTGGGGTTTGTTCATTTTTTCGACCAGGGCGGCAATCTCGCGCTCCATCTCGGGCGACAGGTTGATGAACTTGCAGCCGATGTGCAGCTGTTCGCCCAGCAGGAAGGAACGGTAGGGGCGCGACAGCCGCACTTCCAGTTCCGCCATGATCGCCGTGTCGGGCCCCAGGTCCAGCCGCACGTCGGTCAGCTTGCGGCCCTTGAACAAGCCCTTGGCTTCGTGCTTGGCGCAGCGCAGGCCGACCCCGCCCAGCGAGAAATCGTACAGCGGCAATTCATAGGGATTGCCGTTCAGGACGAACGAGGCCAGGTAAATCACGCCCAGCGGTGTTTCCCAGCGCGCCGATTCGCGCCGGTTCAGCACGTCGCATGTCTCGGGGAACGTCATCGGGATCAGGTGCGGCTGGCCGGGAACACAGGCCCAGGCCGGGTCGGACAGCTTGAATTGCAGCTTGGCGTTGCGCAGCCACGCGACGAACGTCACGGGTCCGGGCGGCAGCTTCGCGCCCTGGTTCAACTCCATCACGAAATGCGGCAGTTCCGGATCGACCGACAGGATACGTCCCAGCACCGCTTCACGGCTGCCCGCCGCATACATGGAAATGGCGTCGCCACTGGCGGCCAGCAGGGTCAACGCGTCACCGATGTCGTCGATGTCCGCCATCTCGTGCGAGCTGGCTGTGGACAGGATGGGCTCCGTCGCATCCTGTGGCCGTGGCGGTCCTTTGCGGACCGAGCCGTGAAGTGGTTCATTTAGTAGCATATATTTTAGTTATGAAAATTAAATGCCAGGAAAGAAATTTAATATTCGTAGTCTACACTATTGATAGTTGCTGTCAGTTATTTCTTTGCGACATCAGTGATGCCTTGCGCGCATCAACTTCGGCGCCCGCGGCCGCGTGCGTGCCGGAGCAAGCCGCGCGCCGCAGGACGCCGGCCCGCGCCCACCGCGGTGCCGGCGCCATTGGTGCAGTGGCCGCTGGCGCGGCCGCCTAACATTTCCGAAAGCTGTTTTTATTTAAATAAATGCCGCTTTGATCTCAGTCAATCGGCATTAATCCATTCCGCCACATCAAGTCATTGTTTTGATTATTTTTGATAGCATCAAAACCGGTACGGACAGGTAAATTTCAAACCGGAGGTTTTATGCTGTCGAAAATGGAATATGTGAATTTCGCCGTTGGTGTCCAGCTCGGTATTGAAAAGAAACGGGCCGATGACTGGACGCTGGTAATGGGGCGCGACCTTAAATACGATTATTATACGATCCAGTTATTCCTGGTTTCAGTTGAAAGAATATTAAAAGAAGGAAATCCCAGTTTTAAATTCACGTGGACCGATGAGTTTGCCGGCGATGCATTGCAACTGTCGATCATGGACTTGATCGGAGCCATCAATGCGCACACCAAATAAACGGGGTGGCGCCAGGGCCGTGTTGGCGTCCGCGGGTTTATTGGCCGGCCTGGACATGGCGCCGCCGGTATCGGCGCAGACAGTCGCTGAAAGGGTCTGTACGGCGTCGGGCACGGTTGACAAGGAAAAGCTCGCCAGCCTGCTGTTTGAGCGGTATCCGGTGTCGCAGGCCGGCCAGGGCGATCTTGGCGGGTCGTCTTACCGGGAAAAAATACACCGCATCAAGCAGCAGGACCAGCCCTGTCCCGCCTGTTCGGAAAGCGATCGGGAACAATTCGAGCAGATGCGCATACGGTTGAATGCGATCGTGGCGCAGAGCGGCGTTCCCGTCGAGCAGCGCGACGGCTTGTTTGGCGGCGCGTCCGTCACGGAGCTGCCGTGCAACCAACCGGTGCTGGAAAAGGCGCTGGGCGCCCCGCCCAGGGTTGCCGATGCGCCGGCGCCCCGGTGGCGCTTGCGCGGCACCGCCACCGACCTGGCGATCGCGCAAAGCGACCAGGATTTTCCCGACAGCGTACCGGCCTCGCTGTCGATCCAGCGCGATCGCCTGAATGACACGGAAACCAGCACCGCCGAGGCGTTTGCCGGTTATCTGTTGCCGGTCCACCTGGCCGGGCAGGCTACCGTGATTCCCTATGTGGGGCTGGTCAAATCCAGGGTGGACGCGGCCGGCGTGTTTGACGCGGCACAGTCCACGGACCGGCGCATTGCCGGCTTGTCGGCCGATATTTTCTGGCGGACGCCGTCCGGCATCGGCGGCATGGCCAGCGGTTACCGCCTCATTGCCGGGTTGGAGGGCAGCAGCGACCGTGTCGATCACACCCGCCGGCGTACTGCCAGCGTGTCATTCAAGCCCTATATCTGGTATGTCAACCGCGCCGTGTTCTTAAACGACTGGCTGTACATCCGTCCTTTATTGACATTGCGCCTGGACGCTATCCATTACGGCCGGCGCTCGCTGTTTGCCGAGGTGGCGCAAAAGCAGGAACATGCGCGCCGGGCCGGCGCCGAAGCGGGTTTTTCCCTTGCAAAGGCGGATGAACGCATACGGTATTCCTACCGCTACTTGAAACTCAACGACTGGAAGGGGCAAGGCGATGTCAGCCATGCATCGCAATCGCTGGAAATGCGCCTGGACCAGCAAGGTTATGCAGCCGTGGTATTGCGCTATGAGCGCGGCACGCCGGACCAGACGTTTGAACGGGAAAAATTATTGTCGTTGTTATTTACGCTCCGGTATTAATGCACGTGCCGGCTCGCTGTTTTTACCAACTGAAACCGGGAGGATATCGTGGCTATCGACCAGACCCAGATAGAAGCAACCCTGACCAGGCAGCTTTCGAGCCGGCTGGAGGGGCAGGAAATCAGCCAGCTGGCGGAACTGATCGCGGCGCTGGCGGAAAATGGCATCGAAGTCGATGACGTTTTTCCCTACGGTATTTCCCAGCCGTGGGAAGGCATTTCCATCCGCGGCCATTTGACGGCCGAGCAATTGAACCGGTTGGGCGACATGATCCCGAAGCTGGCAGGCGTCAGGGATTACCGCATTTTTCCCCGTGGAATCATAGCGCCCGAACGGTATCGCATGCACGTGAATTTGCAGCGCTGACGCCGCCATGTCCACCCTGTCCGTGTTTCACCTGCATCCGCTACAGCGCTGCAATTTGCGTTGCCTGCATTGTTATTCGGACAGTTCGCCCCAGGCGTCCGCCTTGCTGCCGTTGGATGACGCCCGCACGGCAGTGGCGCTGGCGGCGCGCTGGGGCTACCGCGCGCTCGCCATTTCCGGCGGCGAACCGATGCTGTACCCGGGCTTGCCTGACTTGCTGCGCTGCGCCGCCGGCGCCGGCATGCAGACCTCGCTGGTAACGAATGGCTTGCTGTGCCGGACCCGGCGCGATGCCGAGGCCTTGCGGGCCGCCGATACCGTGACGGTCAGCCTCGACGGCCTGGCGGCCAGGCATGACCAGATGCGCGGGCGCAGCGGCGCCTATCAGGGCGCGGCTGACGCGGTCCGGCGCCTGGCCGACGCCGGCGGCACGGTATGGGTGGCTTGCGGCGTGACCGCGGCCAATCTCGATGACGTGGAGGAACTGGCCGCCAACGCCGCTTGCTGGGGCGCGCACGGCATCACGTTCCACCAGGTCGAACCGGCAGGCCGCGCGGCCGCGTTGCCGCCAGCACTGTTCCTGACGCCGCAACAGCGCCTGGTGCTGTATGCGGCAGGCGCCCTGCTGGCGGCGGCGCGGCGGCACACCATCGAGATCCGAGTGGACTTGCTGCATCGCGATACCATCCTGCGGCATCCTGCCCTGATCCACGCCGCACCCGATGCGCACGGCGCCGCCAACGCAGCGCTGCCATCGCAAGCGATCCGCGTGCTGGCAATGACGCCGGACGGTTTGCTGGTCCCCGTCTGCCACGGTTTCAATCCCCGGTATGCCGTCGGCCGCCTGGCCAGCGGTGTTGACCCGCAACACATGTGGGAACTGTTTTTCGAGCGGGTCTATCCGGCATTGACGGCGCTGGCGCAGGCATCGCTGGACCTATTGCGCAGCGACGACCGCTACCAGGTCGTCAACCCTGGCGACTGGCTGGCTGAACGGTCGTACGCCCGATCCGCGCCGCGCCGAGAGGTTGCCCCGCGCCAAGCGGCTGGACCCGGTTGAGAAATTTCATTTCCGGCCTTGGTGACTTTTGCACTTGCCGGTCCCGCCAGGCCGCCCGCACAATCGACCGATGATCAGCCATGCCGCGTCCATCGCGTGCATGCCCGGCGTGCCAGCCTTGCCGCCAGTCGCCTGTTTGTTCCGAGGCGGGAGGCGGCGCCCACCATTCCAGGAAGCCCATGAATAAAACCGTGTTCAGTGTTGCCGTTGCCGCATCCATCCTGTCGCCCGCCGTCTGCGTCGCCGCGGCGCCGGCCACCGTGTCGTCGCCGGACGGGCGGATCGCGGTCCGTATCGAACAGGATGGCGCCAGCTATACCGTGACGCGCGGCGGCCAGGCCGTGATTGCATCGTCCCCGCTGGGACTGGAGCTCGATGGCGCGCCGGACTTCGGTCCGCTGACACTGGAAAAGCGCACCGACGTGAAAGTCGACCGCGTGATTCCGCTGGTGGCCACCAAGGCCGCCTCGGCGCGCGACCATTATCGCGGCGCCACCCTGGTGTTCCGGGAAAATGCCGCGGCGGGCCGCCGCCTGTTGCTCGACGTGCGCGCCTACGACGACGGGGTGGCGTTCCGCTACCGCATCGACAGCGCCGAGCCGGTGCGCCTGCGCGGCGAGCGCACCGCGTTCACCCCGGCGGGCGACCCCGAATGCCTGGTGTCGGTGGCCGACGGTGCGCATGAAGTGCCGTTCGAGCGCGTCAAGGTCTCGCAATTGCGCGCCGGCCAGGCGTATGACGTGCCGGTGGTCTGCGCCACGCCATCCGGCGCCACCACGTACGCCATCCTGCAATCGAACCTGTCCGGTTATACCGGCTCGTCGCTGCTGCGTGACGGCGACACGCTGCGCGTGCGCCTGTCGGCCTCGCCCAAGCGGCCGGCGCCGGTCTTCGAATCGCGCGCCGGATTGACCACGGCCTGGCGCGTGGTGATGATGGGCGACCGCGCGGGCGACTTGATCGGCTCGCACCTGGTCGGCAACCTGAACCCGGCGCCGTCGGGCGACTTCAGCTGGGTACGGCCGGGCAAGGCCGCATGGGACTGGTATTCGGGCCCGCTGGCCGGCATGGCCGCCACCACGGACAACTACAAGCGCTTCATCGACTTTGCCGCCGCCAGCGGCTTGCCTTATTACCTGATCGACGCCGGCTGGGCGCTGGGCGCGAACAATGAGGGCTGGCGGGCGCTGCCGAGCACCGACATCACGCGCGCGGCCGACGGCGTCGACATGCCCGAACTGGTGCGCTATGCCGCCGCCAAGGGCGTGGGGCTGATGTTGTGGGCGCACTGGGAACACGTGGCGCAGCGCATGGATGAAGTGCTCGATACCTATGCGCGCTGGGGGATCAAGGGCGTCAAGATCGACTTCATGAACCGCGACGACCAGGAAGTCGTGGCGTTTTACCAGCGCGTGGCCGAGGCCACGGCCAAGCGCCACCTGTTGCTGGACCTGCACGGCGCGTACGTGCCGGCCGGCCTGCAGCGCACCTACCCGAACTTCATCACCCAGGAAGGCGTCAAGGGCGCCGAATGGAACAAGATGACCAATACCATCACGCCCGCGCACAACCTGATGCTGCCATACACGCGCATGCTGGCCGGGCCGATGGATTACACGCCCGGCGGCTTCAATAACGGCACGCCGTCCACCTTTGCCGTGCGCGAAGTCAACCCGATGACGCAGACCACGCGCGGCCAGGCGCTGGCCATGTACGTGGTGTATGACAGCCCGCTGCAGATGGTGTCCGACGATCCTGAAGCGTACCGCGGCGCGGCCGGTTTCGATTTCATCCAGCGCGTGCCGACCGCTTGGGACGAAACCCGCTTCGTGTCGGGCGAGCCGGGCCGCGATATCGTGCTGGCGCGCCGCAACGGCGCCAACTGGTACGTGGGCGCCATGACCGCCGCCGACAAGGCCGGCGCGGCCAGCGTGCCGCTGCGCTTCCTGCCTGCCGGCCGCTATCGCGCCACTGTGTGGGAAGACGGTGAGACGCCGAACGAGGTGCGCCGCGCGGAACGCATCGTGACCGCGTCCGATGTACTGCAGCTGCGCCTGTCGGTGGCGGGCGGTGCCGCGGTGATCCTGGAAAAACTCAAGTAAAACTCAAGTAAGCGTCTTGATACGGGCACTCCTGGCGGAGTGCCTCAAGCGCCGCCCGCATAGCGCCGGTGATACCGGTTCCCCAGGCTGGTCAGGATTTCATAGCCGATGGTGCCGGCCAGCGCCGCGACGTCGTCCACGGTTTGCCGCGGCGACAGCAAGTCCACCAGCGCGCCCGGCGCCACGCTGTCCTGCGCCAGGCCGGTCACGTCCACCGTGATGCTGTCCATCGATACCCTTCCCACCACCGGCGCGCGCACGCCGCCCACCAGCACGTGGCCCTGGTTGCTCAGGTGCCGCAGCCAGCCATCCGCGTAGCCGACCGCCACGGTGGCGATGGTGCGCTCGGCGGGCGCCTGGTAGGACAGCGCATAGCCGACGTAGTCGCCGGCGGCGATGGTGCGGGTCTGGATGACCTTGCCCTGCAACGTCACCACCGGATGCATGGGGTTGGGCTGGCCCGGCTGCGGGTTGGCGCCATACAGCGCGACGCCGGGACGCGCCAGGTCGAAATGGTAATCGGGTCCCAGGAATATGCCCGACGAATTGGCCAGCGATCCTGGCAGCCCGCCAAGGCGCCCGCGCAGCGCGGCAAAGCGCGCCAGCTGGACGCGGTTCATCGGATGGTCCGGTTCGTCGGCTACCGCCAGGTGGCTCATCACGTAGCGCAGCGCCAGGCCGGCAAACGGGGCGGCCTGCGCCAGCCACGCGTCCACTTCCGCCGGCGGCATCCCCATGCGCGACATGCCGCTGTCGACCTGCACGATGGCTGGCAGCGCGCCGCCCATCTCGCGCGCCGCCGCCTGCCATGCCGTGACTTGCTGCAGGCTGTTCAACACCGGCGTCAGGCGGAATTCCAGCATGTCCATTTCCGCTCCGGGCGGGGCGCCGTGCAGCACGAACACTTGCACGTCGGGATGGCGCGCGGCCGGCAGCGCCTGGCGCAGCGCGATGCCTTCTTCCAGGTGCGCGACGAAAAAGTGGCGGCAGCCGGCCTGCCGCAAGACAGGGGCGACTTTCGCCGCGCCCAGTCCATACGCATCGGCCTTGAGCACGGCGGCGCAGGTAGCCGCGCCCAACCGGCCTTGCAGCAGGCGGTAATTGTCGGCAATGGCGCCCAGGTCGATGGTCAGCACCGCGCCCGCGCGGCTTTCAGGAATATTCACGTGACAGCTCTGGTTGGTAGACGATTTTGCTATCTTATGATTGGTTTTCCAGTTTATGTTGCCAAAGATTGCGATGTTTTTAGTGATATTTAATAGCTATGCTGTCGCGGCCGGAATGACTGGCGGATCGGGCGCGGTATTGCAAATTTAGTAACTTCATATGCTATACTTGCAGCCCGTAAATTTTTTTTAGCTGCTGCCATGCCGAATACCGCCCCCACTTTCCATACCAGTAACGGTACCGTCTTTCCCAGCCTGGACGCGGCGCAGGTATCGCCGAGTGCCGTGTCCGTGCAAGCCGACGGCAAGATCGTGGTGGTGGGGATCGCGGACGGCAAGTTGCTGGTGCAGCGCTTCCTGGCCAGCGGCCAGGCCGACCCCGCATTTTCCTCCAGCGGCACGGAAGCGCTGAACGGCCTGGGCTTTAACCTGGCGGCGGACGTGCAACTGCAAGCCGACGGCAAGCTGGTCATTGTCGGCGGGACCCATGTCGACAGCCTCGACGCCAAACGCGACCTGGCGGTCGCGCGCCTCAATGCCGACGGCAGCCTCGATACCACGTTCAGTGGCGATGGCTGGCTCAGCGTGGACCTGGGCGGGCGCGAGATGGGAATGCAGCTGGCGTTGCAGTCGGACGGGAAAATCGTCACGGCCGGCTACACGAAAAACCTCGTGACCGGCGAATATGACCAACTGCTGCAGCGTTTCCTCAGCGATGGCCGTCCCGACACCGGTTTCAATACCGATGGCACGGTGCGCCTGGGCGTGACAAAAATCGAGTGGGGCGTGGCGCCGCTGGTCCAGGCCGACGGCAAGGTGGTGCTGGTCGGCGCAGGCGACAATGGCACCGGCAACGGCCGCGTGCTGTACCTGTCGCGCGTGCTGTCCGGCGGCCAGCTCGACACCAGCTTTGGCGGCACCGGCACCATCAAGGTCGACGTGGGGCAAGTACTGTTTGTCGAAGACGCGCAGTTGCAAAAAGATGGCAAGATCGTCGTGATGGGCTCGCTGGAGGCCGGGGCGACCGGCTGGGGCAGTTCGCTGGTGGTCATGCGCTTCAATGCCAACGGCACGCCGGACACCAGCTTCGGCGTCCAGGGTTCCCAGACTTACGTGCAGGGCGAGGGCCGCAATGACGGCATGGCCATGGCGCTGCAAAAGGATGGCAAGATCGTCATCACGGGCGCGGTGACGGGTACGTATGGCGAAACCGACCTGGCCGTGCTGCGCCTGAACAGCGATGGCAGCCTCGATGGCGGCTTCGGCGCCCAGGGCCTGGTGAAACATAACCTCGGCAGCGTGGACAGCGGCATGGCGGTGGCGCTGCAGGCCGATGGCAAGATCGTCGTGGCGGGGCAGTCCGGTTCGGATTCGTCCGGCGCCAGCAGCCTGGTGCTGGAGCGCCTGTTGGCGGACGGCGGCCTCGATACCGCACTGGCCGGCCGCTATACCCTGGGCAGCGTGAAGACCGCCGTTGAAGATGGCGCCGCCGTGGTGCTGGAGCCGCATGCGCGCATCTTCGACGCCGAACTGGCCGCCTCGTCGTACGCCGGCGCCAGCCTGGTGCTGCAGCGCCACGGCGGTGTGCAATCCGGCGACCTGTTCCTCGGGCCCAAGGGCGCGTTCCTGCGTCAAGGCGAGACCCTGTTCATCGAAGGCACGGGCGTGGCGCAAGTCGTCAAGCCGGGCGCCGGGCAGCTGGAATTGCTGTTCCTGGGCGGCGCCCGCCAGGACAATATCAATACATTGCTGCAATCGCTGTCGTACATGAACGCCAACGAGCAGGGCTCGGGCACGGTGCAGATCGACTGGCTCTTCAGCGATGGCAATACCGGCGCGCAGGGCGCGGGCGGCGCGTTGAGCGCGGCAGGGGCCACCACCGTCAACCTGGTCGGCATCAACGATGCGCCTTATGCCACCGGGTCCTCCGTCAAGGTATATGAACGCGGCATGGTCACGCTGGCGCTGGCCGATTTCGGTTTCCATGACGCCGAAGACGGCGATGTGCTGACCGCGGTACGCTTCGACGGCCCGCCGCGCCAGGGGATCATCAAGGTGCATGGCCAGGCCATCACCGGCCCCGTCACTGTCACTGCCGCCGAGATCCAGGATGGCCACGTCATCTACATGCCGTTCAATCCCAAGTTGCGGGTTTCCTACGATGACGTGTCGTACCGCGTGATGGACAGCGGCGGCCAGCTGTCGACGGGCGCCTCCAAGGTGTATTTCAGCGTCCAGTCGTTGCTGGTGAACGGCACCACGGGGGACGACGTCATGACCGGCTCCGCCAATCCGGAAGATATCAATGGCGGCGACGGCAACGACACGATCTTCGGGCTGGGCGGCGACGATGTGCTGATGGGCGGCAAGGGCGCCAACATCCTCGATGGGGGCGACGGGCTGGACGTCGCGCTGTATTCCGTGTTTTATCCCAACACGCTCGGCATCCGCACGGAAGGCGGCAAGACGTACGTGAATGACTTCACTGCCGGCGGCGCATCGGACGTGCTGACCGGTATCGAACGCATCCAGGCCAGCGGCACGATGTACGCCATCGATACCGACGGCGCCGGCGGCCAGGCGTACCGCCTCTACCAGGCCGCGTTCGACCGCAAGCCCGACCTGGGCGGCTTGGGCTTCTGGATCACCCAGCTCGACCGTGGCGTCACACTGCTGCAGGTGGCGCAAGCGTTTACCGCTTCGCCGGAATTCAAGACCCTGTTCGGCGCCAATCCCGACCACGCCAGCCTGGTGACGTCGCTGTACCAGCACGTGTTGCACCGCGCGCCCGAACAGGCGGGTTTTGATTTCTGGCTCAGGATGCTCGACGAACATCCGGGCTCGGTGGCCAACGTGCTGCTGGCGTTCAGTGAAAGCCCGGAAAACCAGGCCGCGCTGATTGGCGTCATCAGCCACGGGATGGAATACACGCCATATTACGGCTGATATTCATTCTGTTATCAAAGTCCCGTAAAAGGTCATTGGACGCGGCTTCCGTCTCCACGATATCGTGCCACCCTGACCGCGATCCAGTCGCGGCATACAACAATATCAATGGAGACGACCGTGAACCGATCCTTCCCGCTGTGGGGGGCTGCCGCCGCATTGGCTGCGTGCATGCTGGCCCCCAACGCCATGGCGCAAGCCGCCTATACGCCAGTAAGCTTCCAGAACGCTTCCGTGCACGACCCTTCGGTCATCAAGTCCGGCGGCACGTATTACGTATTCGGCTCGCACCTGGCGTCCGCCAAGTCCACCGACCTGATGAAGTGGACCCAGATCACCGATTCCGTCAGCGCCACCAATCCGCTGTTCCTCAACGGCGCCGCCAATGTCTATACCGAACTGGCCGAGACGTTCAGCTGGGCGCAGACTTCCACCTTGTGGGCGCCGGACGTGATCAAGCTGGCCGACGGCAAGTACTACATGTACTACAACGCGTGCAAGGGCGATTCGCCGCGCTCCGCGCTGGGCGTGGCGGTGGCGGACAAGATCGAGGGGCCGTACGTCAACAAGGGCATCATCCTGAAGTCCGGCATGTGGGGCCAGGCCAGCTATGACGGCACTGTCTACGATGCGCTCAAGCATCCGAACACGGTCGACCCCAATGTCTTCTTCGACAACGGCGGCCGCCTGTGGATGGTTTACGGCTCGTATTCCGGCGGTATCTTCATCCTGCAGATGAACCCGACCAACGGCATGCCGCTGCCGGGGCAGGGCTATGGCAAGCGCCTGATGGGCGGCAACCACAGCCGGATCGAAGGCGCGTACGTGATGTACAGCCCCGTCACGCAGTACTACTACCTGTTCTCGTCGTTCGGCGGCCTGGATGCCAACGGCGGCTACAACATGCGCGTGGCGCGCGCCACCTCGCCGGACGGCCCGTATTACGATGCGCAGGGCGTGAACATGGCCAACGTCAAATCCGATCCGGCCAAGCCGCTGTTCGACGACGCCTCGATCGCGCCATATGGCGTGAAAATCATGGGCAACTTCCTGTTCGAGCGCAGGATCGGCGAAGCGGGCGCCGGCATCGGCACCGGTTACGTGTCGGCAGGCCACAATTCCGCGTATTACGACGCCGCCACCGGCAAGCATTTCCTGATTTTCCACAGCCGCTTCCCCGAGCGCGGCGAACAGCACGAAATCCGCGTGCACCAGATGTTCATGAACGCCGATGGCTGGCCCGTGGTGGCGCCTTACCGCAACACCAATGAAACCTTGGCCGCGGTGCGCCGTGAATTCGTGCTGGGCGATTACCTCTACGTCAATCACGCCAAGGATATCTCCGCCACCATCAAGAAGTCGCGCCAGATCACGCTCAACTCCAACGGCACGGTCAGCGGCGCGGTGTCCGGCACCTGGGCGCTGGTGGGCGGCAACCAGGTGGAAATGAGCCTGCCGGGCTATTCCCCGTTCAAGGGTGTGTTCCTCAGCCAGTGGGACGAGACGTCGAAGAGCTACGTCATGACGTTTACCGCCACCTCGCGCGAAGGCGTGTCCATCATGGGCAGCCGCCTGATCCCGCGCACCGACGCGCAGGTGGTCACCGCCATCTACAATGAACTGAGCCTGGGCAACACCAGCGCCGTCACCGGTGACATCGTGCTGCCCACCAGCGGCGCGCGCGACGCCACCATTACCTGGGTGTCGTCGAATCCGGCCGTGTTGAGCAATACCGGCGCCGTCACCAGCCCGACGCGCGACACGACCCTGATGCTGACCGCCACCATCACCAAGGGCACGACCTCGCTGGTCAAGCAATTCACCGTCACCGTGCGCAAGCCGGGCAGCCTGCTGGCCAACTACACGTTTGACGGCACGCTGGCCGACGCCACCGGCGCCTTTGGCGCGGGCGCCGTCATCGGCGCCAAGATCGGCATGGCCGGCGGCAGCCTCACGTACGAAGCCGGCATGAAGGGCAGCGCCGCCGTGTTCAATGGCGCCACCGGCGTGCGCCTGCCGGACGGCCTGATCTCGACCAATTCGTACACCGTGGCGATGTGGCTGAAACCGGCCCAGCTGACGGCCTTCACCACCACGTTCTTCGGCGCCCGCACCACCGATGCCTGGATCAGCTTCCTGCCCAAGGGGCATGACTTCGTCGGCGGCGCCAGCATGCTGTGGTCGGGCACCGCATGGTATGACGCCGGCCTGGGCATGAACATCCCCACCGGGCAATGGTCGCACGTGGCCTTCACCGTCGGGAACGGCGCGGTCAACGTCTACGTCAATGGCGCGAAGCGCTTCAGCGGCGTGAATTTCCCGAACGTGTTCACCACCACCAATGGCGTGTTCGCGCTGGGCGTGAACTGGTGGGATACGCCGTACAAGGGTGCGATGGATGACTTGCGCATCTATGGCGCGGCCTTGAGCGATGGCGAAATCGCCAGCCTGGCGCGCTGATCTGCGCGGATACACGATACAAGGAGCATGAACATGAAAAAGCAATTCAGGAAAATCGTGGCGTCGCTGGCGCTGGGCCTGTGTTCGGCCAGCGCGATGGCCACCGTGATCGATTTCGACGACCTGTCGGGCGACTATACGCAAGTGATCGCCGCCGGCTACCAGGGGCTGAACTGGGACAACGTGGGCGCCATCCGCTCGGACGCGTTCCCCGGCAGCGGCTACGAAGCCGGCACGGTCTCGCCAAACAATACCGCGTACAACCGCGATGGCGGCGCGGTGGCGATTTCCAAAACCGGCGCGGGCACCTTTGATTTCATCGGCGCGTACTTCACGTCGGCCTGGCTGGAGCAGGAAATCGCCTTTGAGGGTTACCTCGGCGGCCAGTTGCGGTATGTGGCCGACACCTCGTTCGCGCTCGACACCGTCACGCCGCAGTGGGTGGAACTGGGCTGGACCGGCATCGATACGCTGCTGATCTTTAACAGCAGCGGCACGCAATGGGCGATGGACGACATGACGGTGCTGGTCAATGGCGGCGCGCAGGTGCCGGAGCCGTCGTCGCCGGCGCTGCTGGGCGCCGCGGCCCTGGGGTTGATGCTGGCACGCCGCCGCGCCGCGGCGCGGTAGCCAGGCCACGTCCCGCGTGGTGTGGGCGGCGGGCCACACCACGCATGTCCGGTTCGCGGCCGCGTGGCGTGCTGGTGTATGCTGTCATCTCAGCCGTCAACTATACGGAGGCTCCATGAACAAGCCTGTATTGCTGGCCGCGGTGACAACCATGGCAATGCTGTCCGGCCATGCCGCCGCCCAGGAAACCATTCCCGCCTACAACACCTACCAGTCGGTGCCCTTCGTGGTCGGCGACGGCGGCCTGGCTGCGGACCTGGTGGCTTACCTGAACGACAAGCTCAAAGGCAAGTACCAGTTCAAGTTGAACCAGCTGCGGCGCGACGCCTTGAACAAGAACGTCATCAGCGATCCGAACTTCAAGGGCGTGGTGCTGTTCCTGAACCCGATGTTCGTCGACGATGTGCCAAAGTCGAAATACAGCTGGACCCAGCCGCTGATGAGCGACGCCAATGTGGTGATTTCCAACGCGTCCAAGCCCGTGGAATACACGGGCATGGATGCGTTGAAAGGCCTGAAGTTCGGCGGCGTCATCGGCAACCGCTATGCGGGCATGGAGGCGGTCGAGAAAGACGTGCAGCGCGAAGACGTGGCCGAGGAATTCACCAACATCAAGAAAGTCGCCAGCGGCAAGGCCGATGTCACCATCATGGCGGCCAGCACCTACAACTACCTGCTGGGCCAGATGGCCAAGAGCGGGGCGGCCGGCGGCAACCTGCACGTGTCGTCGAAGAAGCACGCCGAATATGACCGCTTCCTGTTCGTCGGCAAGGACAACGCTCCGCTGCTGAAGGAGTTGAACGCGGTCCTTGCCGGCATGCGCGGCGACCCGGCATGGAAGGCTATCCAGTCGCGTTACGGCTTGAAGTGACCGGCGCGACCGGGCGGCTCGGCGTCAATCGGGACCGGTCCCCTGCAGGCGGTACTGGCCCGGATTGGCGCCGGTCCATTTCTTGAAGGCCCGGTGAAAGGCGCTGGGCTCCGCAAAGCCCAGCTGCGCGGCAATGTCGGCCACGCTGCGCGTGGAATGGCACAGCAAGTCCACCGCCATGTCGCGCCGCAGCTGGTCCTTGATCAGCTGGAACGTTTGTCCTTCGTCTTCGAGGCGCCGGCGCAGCGTGGCCGGGGTCATTTTCAATTGCGTAGCCACGTCATCGAAGCCGATCCACCGGCTGGCGCTGGACGCGCGCAGGCGGCGCCGGATCTGCGCCGCCAGGCCATCGGTGTTTTTATACTTGATGACGATATTGCCGGGCGCCTTGCGCACGAAGGCGCGGGCTTCCTGCTGGTCGCGGATCACGGGCAAGTCCAGCAGCGCGCGTGAAAAGTACAGCGCCGTCGCGTCCTCGCCAAAGCGCAGGTTTTCCGAATACATGCGGTGGTACTCCGCGCTGCGCGGGGCTTCCGCGTAGCAGAACGCCGCCGCCAATACGGGAATGCGGCGCCCCACCAGCCAGCACGCCAGGCCATGCTGCAGCATCAGCAGGGTTTCAAAGCCGAACACGCGCGGCGCTTCATGCCGGCCGGACGGGCGGATCGTCAGCAGCGCTTCACTGCCTTCGGCATTTAGCGCGCAGTGAAAATCGTCGAGCAGCAGGTTGAAGAAGCGCGCCATGCGCTTCAAGGCATCACCCAGCGTCGGGCAGTCCGTCAGCATGGTGGCCAGCATGGCAAAACTGCCCACCTTCATGCGGCGACTGTCCTGGCCGAACAATTCATCGTCCAGCGCCGCCGCCACGGCCAGCCACAGCTTGCTGAAACTCTCCGGCGTCACCCGTCCGCTCGCCGATTGCACGGTGGCCGGCGCAATCCCGGCGTCCAGCAACAATGGGCCGGGATCGATGCCGCGCGCGCGCAGCGAGTCCAGGGCCGATTGCACGAAATAGACGGAGATGCTGCCTTTTTCCATGAAAAAGTACTGTTCGGGTTGAAAGAGAGCCTCATACTGCGTGGGGTAAAGCTGTAGGGCGGATCAGGTACGGCCATCATCCGCCGTGCCAGAGCCGCCGGTGCGCGGGCAACGGCGGATTACGCCTTCGGCTAATCCGCGCTACAGCAGGCGTAGCGCTTGCAGTATAAACAGCCTGCGCGCAATTGGCATAGTGGCAAATTCTCGCAGCAAGTTTGATTGTTTCCGGCATAGGCGCGGCGCGCCCCGGTGCGTATTCTGTTTTTCCATGTTCACCACACTGACAGGAGACGCCATGAGCACCGCCATCCCTACCGTCAAACTGCTGATCGACGGCGAATTCGTCGAGTCGTCCGCCACTGAATGGCGCGACGTGGTCAATCCCGCCACGCAGCAAGTGCTGGCGCGCGTGCCGCTGGCCACCGCGGCGGAAATCGACGCCGCCGTGGCGGCCGCACGGAACGCCTTCAAGACGTGGCGGCGCACGCCGGTCGGCGCGCGCGCGCGCATCTTCCTCAAGTACCAGCAACTGATCCGCGAAAACATGAAGGAACTGGCCGCGTTGCTGACGGCGGAACAAGGCAAGACCCTGGCGGACGCGGAAGGCGATATCTTCCGCGGCCTGGAAGTGGTGGAACACGCGGCCAACATCGGCACCTTGCAAATGGGGGAAATGGCCAACAACGTGGCTTCCGGCGTCGATACCTACACCTTGCAGCAAGCGATCGGCGTGTGCGCCGGCATCACACCCTTCAACTTCCCGGCCATGATCCCGCTGTGGATGTTCCCGATGGCGATCGCATGCGGCAACACCTTTATCCTGAAACCGTCGGAACAGGACCCGCTGGTGACCATGCGCCTGGTGGAACTGGCGCTGCAGTCAGGCATCCCCGCCGGCGTGTTGAACGTGATCCATGGCGGCGAGCAGGCTGTCAACGCCATCTGCGACCACCGCGACATCAAGGCGGTGTCGTTCGTCGGCTCGACCCGCGTCGGCACCCATGTGTACCAGCGCGCCTCGCTGGCGGGCAAGCGCGTGCAGTGCATGATGGGCGCCAAGAACCACGCCATCGTGCTGCCGGATGCAAACAGGGAGCAGGCGCTGAACAATGTGCTGGGCGCCGCGTTCGGTGCGGCGGGCCAGCGCTGCATGGCCTTGCCGGTCGTGGTGCTGGTGGGGGAAGCCAACCACTGGATTCCCGAACTGGTGGAAAAAGCCCGCGCCATGAAGGTCGGCGGCGGCATGGAACCGGGTACGGACGTCGGCCCGCTGATCTCCTGCGCCGCGCAGTCCCGCGTGGAACGCCTGATCGGGCTGGGGATCGAGCAGGGCGCCAGGCTGGAGCTGGATGGCCGCCGGCCGGACGTGCCGGGTTATGCCAGCGGCAATTTCGTCGGCCCCACGATCTTTTCCGGCGTCAAGCCCGGCATGGCTATCTACGACGAAGAAATCTTTGGCCCCGTGCTGTCGCTGGTGGCGGCCGACAGCCTGGATGATGCAGTGGGCTTCGTCAACCAAAACCCGAACGGCAACGGCGCCGCCATCTTCACGCAATCCGGCGCGGCGGCCCGCAAGTTCCAGGAAGAAGTGGAAGCTGGCCAGGTCGGCATCAACGTACCGATTCCCGTGCCGGTCCCGCTGTTCTCGTTCACCGGTTCCGGCGCGTCCAAGCTCGGTGACCTGGGCCCATACGGCAAGCAGGCAATCCTGTTCTACACGCAGACCAAGACCGTGACGGCGCGCTGGTTCGACGATGGCGGCGTGGCGGGCAATGTCAACACCACGATCTCGCTGAAGTGAATCCGGCATTCAGTTAACGGGGGCATCATGGATTTCGAATTGTCCGAAGTGCAGGGCGCGTTCCAGCAGAGCGCCCGCGATTTCGCCGCAGGTGAAATGGCGCCGCACGCGGCGCGCTGGGACGCCGACTGCGAATTCCCGCTGGAGACCATCCGCAAGGCGGGGCAACTGGGCTTTTGCGGCATGTATACGCCGCATGAAATGGGTGGCCTGGGCCTGTCGCGGCTCGATGCGGCGCTTGTGTTCGAGGAATTGGCGGCGGCCTGCCCATCGACCACGGCCTACATCACGATCCACAACATGGTGAGCTGGATGGTGGCTACGTGGGCACGGCCCCCAGTGCGCGACCAGTGGGCCCCGCTGCTGGCCGGCGGCGAGAAACTCGGCTCGTATTGCCTGACGGAGCCGGGCGCGGGATCGGACGCGGGATCGCTGGCCATGCGCGCCGTGCTGAGGGATGGCTGTTACCAGCTCGATGGCAACAAGGCGTTCATCTCGGGCGCCGGGTCCACGGACTTGCTGGTGGTAATGGCGCGCACCGGCGACGCCGGGCCCAAAGGCATCAGCGCCTTTGCCGTGCCGGCCGACACCCGGGGCATCAGCTACGGCCGCAAGGAAGTCAAGATGGGCTGGAACAGCCAGCCCACGCGGGTCGTGAGTTTCGACGGCGTGCGCATTCCCGCCAGCCACTTGCTGGGCAGCGAGGGCGAGGGCTTCCGCATCGCGATGAAGGGACTGGACGGCGGCCGCATCAATATCGCCACCTGTTCGGTCGGCGCGGCCCAGGCCGCGCTGGACGCGGCGCGCGCGTACATGACGGAGCGCCGCCAGTTCGGCAACCGGCTGGCGGCGTTCCAGCATCTGCAATTCGAGCTGGCCGACATGCAGACCGAACTGGTGGCCGCGCGCCAGATGGTGCGGCTGGCCGCGTCGAAGCTGGACGCGCAGGCGCCGAACGCCAGCGTCTATTGCGCCATGGCCAAGCGGCTGGCGACCGATATCGGCTTCAAGGTGTGCAACCAGGCGCTGCAGATCCATGGCGGCAATGGCTATATCCGCGAATACCCGCTCGAACGCTACCTGCGCGATGTGCGCGTGCACCAGATCCTGGAAGGGACCAATGAAATCATGCGCGTGATCGTCGCGCGCCACTTGCTCGAACAACCCAGCGCGGAGGAATTGCGATGAACAGCTATACCAATTTGCAGCTCGAATTCACGGGCCATACGGCCATCGTCACACTGGCCAACCCGCCTGCCCACACATGGACGGCCGACAGCCTGGCCGCGTTGACGCGGCTCGTCAACGACTTGAACGCCAACCGTGAAATCTACAGCCTGGTGGTGACGGGGCAGGGCGAAAAATTCTTCTCCGCCGGCGCCGACCTCAAGGTGTTTGCCGATGGCGACAAGGCCGTGGCCCGCGCGATGGCGCGCCGTTTCGGGGAAGCATTCGAAACGCTGTCGCGCTTCCGCGGCGTGTCGATCGCCGCCATCAATGGCTATGCCATGGGCGGCGGCCTGGAATGCGCGCTGGCTTGCGACGTCCGCATTGCCGAGAGCCACGCGCAAATGGCGCTGCCGGAAGCGGCGGTCGGCCTGTTGCCGTGCGCCGGCGGCACGCAGCACCTCGCATGGCTGGTGGGCGAGGGCTGGGCCAAGCGCATGGTGCTGTGCGGCGAGCGGGTTGATGCCGATACGGCGCTGCGCATCGGCCTGGTGGAACAGGTGGTGCCGAAAGGCGAAGCGCTGGCGGCCGCGCTGGCGCTGGCCAGGTCGGCGGAAAGGCAAAGCCCGACCAGCGTGGCGGCCTGCAAGAAACTGATCCAGGGCGCCCGCCATGGCGCACCGTCCGAATGGCTGCCGGTCGAACGGGAAATGTTCGTCGACCTGTTCGATACGGACGACCAGAAGGAAGGCGTGCAAGCTTTCCTGGATAAACGCGTCGCGAACTGGAGGAATGGATGATGGACGGTTCGAGGGACCTGCGGCAGGACAGCGTTCCAGTGCTGGCGGAAACGCTGGCCGCCGCCAACGGGTATCTGATCGGCAGGCTGACGCTGAATGCGGAAAAGACCCTCAATGCCGTGTCGCTGCCGATGATCACACTGCTGGCCGATCACCTGACGGCGTGGGCCCGCGATGACCGCGTCGCCATGGTGGTGCTGCAGGGCGCCGGCGGCAAGGCGTTTTGCGCGGGCGGCGATTTGCACAGCCTGTACCGCGCCATGCGGGAACACCGCGATTCGGCCCGCAGCGGCGACGTGCTGGGCAACGATTATGCGAATGAATTCTTCGAACGCGAATACCGGCTCGATCACCAGATCCACACGTACGGTAAGCCCATCCTGTGCTGGGGCCATGGCATCGTCATGGGCGGCGGTATAGGCCTGATGGCGGGCGCCAGCCACCGCGTGGCGACGGAAAGAACGCGCATGGCGATGCCGGAAGCGGGCATCGGGCTGTTTCCCGACGTGGGCGGCTCGTGGTTCCTGAACCGCATGCCGGGTCACGCCGGGCGCTTCCTGGCGCTGACCGGCGCGAACATCGCGGCGGCGGACGCCCGTTACGTGGGCCTGGCCGATTATGTGTTGCCTCATGCGTGTCTGGCCGACGTGCTGGAAGCGCTGCTGGTCCAGCCTTGGAGCGGCAACCAGGACGCCAACCATGCGCTGGCCGGCCATGTGCTGCGCCGCGCGGAAGCATTGCAGGGCGAACAGGGCTGGATGCAGGCCTGCCCGTTGCGCCAGCATCGGGACGTGATCGATGACCTGTGCGGCCGCGCCACGGCGGACGAAACGCTGGCCGCATTGGCTGCGCTGGAGACCGGGGACCCTTGGCTGGACAAGGCAGCCGCGTCATCGCAGCGCGCGTCGCCCGGGGCGCTGCGGCTGGCGTGGCGCATGCAGGAAGCGGCCCGGCGCCTGCCACTGGCCGACGTGTTCCGGCTCGAATATGGCGTGGCGCTGCACTGCGCGGCGCGCGGCGATTTCGCCGAAGGCATCCGCGCGCTGCTGATCGACAAGGACATGTCGCCGTGCTGGCTGCCGGCCGGCGCCAGCGACACTTTCCTCGACAGCCCGTGGAACGCGGCGGCGCATCCGCTGGCGGATCTTTGAATCATCAGGAGACTAGATATGAGCAATATTGCATTCATAGGCCTGGGCAACATGGGCGGCCCGATGGCGCAAAATCTCGTCAAGGCGGGCCACGCGCTGACGGTGTTCGACTTGTCCCTCACGGCGATGAAAACGCTGGGCGACGCCGGCGCCAGGGTCGCGCCATCGGCGCGCGCCGCCGTCGAAGGGGCCGACATCGTGATTTCCATGCTGCCGGCCAGCCGCCACGTGGAACAGCTGTACCTGGGCCGGGACGGCGTCATTGGCGCGCTGCGTACCGGCGCGCTGGTCATCGATTGCAGCACCATCGCCGCGCAATCGGCCCTTGCCGTGGCGGAGGCGGCCCACGCGGCGGGACTGGACATGCTCGATGCCCCGGTGTCGGGCGGTACCGGCGGCGCGCAGGCCGGCACCTTGACGTTCATGGTGGGCGGGCCTGCCGGCGTGCTGGAACGGGCGCGCGGCGTGCTGCTGGCCATGGGCCGCAACATCTTCCATGCCGGAGCGCACGGCGCCGGCCAGACCGCCAAGGTGTGCAACAACATGCTGCTGGGGATCATGATGGCGGGCACGGCGGAAGCGCTGGCGCTGGGCATGGCCAACGGGCTCGATCCGCGCGTTCTGTCGGACATCATGGTCAAGAGTTCCGGCCGCAACTGGGCGCTGGAACTGTACAACCCCGTGCCGGGCGTGATGGACAACGTGCCCGCGTCGCGCGGCTACAGCGGCGGCTTTGGTGTGGACTTGATGCTGAAAGACCTGGGACTGGCGGCGGAAGCGGCGATGAGCGCGAAGTCCCCGACGCCGCTGGGCGAACTGGCGCGCAACCTGTACGCGCTGCACAGCGCGCGCGGCGCCGGTGCTCTGGATTTTTCCAGCATCATTGATTTGCTGAAGTAGGGGTCAATGAGAGGAATCGGATCGATGTTGCCGCCCAGGCATCCCGCTTTCACCACTTGCTTGCCTGTAGCGTAGCGGGGGGCGGGGCGGCATTCCCCCGAAGCGGACGGTCTAGTGCAGTCTATTTCGGGCCGCCAAAGTCTGGACTGGGCGAAAAACCGCAGCGTCATCGCGAAATCGATCTAGAAACCCATGTCGAAAATCTACAATGGTCCCAAGCCCAATGGCGCGGTGCTAAAAAGGTCGATAATTCATTTCACGTGACCAATTCGAGGTGCGGCAGGCGTGGGCGCATGGCGAATTTATGCGGTGCCGGCCCGAACGCGCCCTTCGCTCGACCATGCGCCCTTATCCCCGTAACCGGTGGCGGTTAACTTCCATTGCCAAAGAAATGATCATGAATCGCCTGCAGCGCCAGCTTGCGGTCGCGGCGGTCCACCAGCATGTAAGCCGCCACTTCGCTGGCGCCGGCAGCCGCCAGCGTCACCCGAACGCCACCCGACAGCGCGGCGGACAGGGCTCGGCTGGCAATGGCGCTGCCCACGTTGGAGGCATCGAGCACACCGTCGCCGACCACGGCAACGATGGACACCGCGTCGTTGCGGCTCACTTCCACCACGCCCGGAATATGGTGGTCCGCCACCGCCTGATAGGCCGCGTCGAGGTGGTCGCGCGCCAGCAGCACGTTGATTGCAGTCTGTGCCGTCAGCACGCTCTTGATGTTGATGCCGTTCCGGTCCAGGGTGGACGTGACTTCGGCCAGGATGCCCGGCTTGAAGCCGACACCGGGGCCGTGCAGTTTCAGGATCGCCACGTCGTCGCTGGACGACACGCTTTTCACGACATCGTGCGTGACAGTGCGCTCGGCGTCGATGACGGTGAATGGATGCAGCCCCAGTTCCGGTTTCGTGATGTTGAGGATGCGGATCGGGATGCCCTGGTCGAACAGCGGCTCCACCGTGCGCGGGTGCAGGATCTTCGCGCCAAAGTACGACAGTTCCGCCGCTTCCAGGTAGTGCAGGCGGGCGATCGGCTGCGGCGCGCTGACGGCCCCCGGATCGGCGCTGAGGAAGCCGTCCACATCCTTCCACACGTCCAGCGATTCCGCGCCGATGCAGCGGGCGATCGAGGCGGCCGAATAATCGGAACCGCCACGGCCGAACAACGTTGGTTTGCCGTCGCGGCTGACGCCATAAAAGCCCGGCACGACGATCACGCCATCGCCGGCCAGCGCCCTGGCGACGGATTCCGTGCTGGCCTCGAAATCGCAGGCGGCATTGCCGAATACGCCGTCCGACACCAGGCCGATATCTTCCGGCAGCGCTTCGCGCGCGTCGATGCCGCGGCTTTGCAGCACGTCGGCCAGCAGCAGGCTCGACAGGCGCTCGCCGTAGCTGAGGATGGCGTCATTGACGAAGTCCGGCACGTCGCCGATGTAATGGATACCCGTCAGGTAGCGCGTCAGCTGGTCCAGGCGGGCATTGAGCGCCGCCTCGGTTTTCGCGCGCTGCGCCGGAGCCTTGATGTTCGCTTCGAGGATTTCCTTCTTCAGTGCGCGCAGCGACAGCGTGTAATCCTGGCTTTCCGCCAGCGCGGAAATGGTGCCGGCGCCCTTGCGGGCGGCCTGCACGCAATCGATCAGTGCATTGGTGATGCCGTAAAAGGCGGAAACCACCAGCACCAGCGGCCGGTTGTAGGTTTGTACGACACCGGCCACGCGGTCGATGTCTTCCGGGCGCCGCAGGTTGGAGCCTCCGAATTTCACGACGATTTTTTTCATGTTCTGCCTCGAATGTTAGGAAATGCGCTGGCGTGCAGTATACCTGCAACCAGCGCTGTAACCAGCCTCGCAGCCAGCGCATCCCCGTCAGAACATGTGCGTGATGCCCATCGCCACGCCGCGCTGACTGGTTTGTTTGGAGGCGGGAACCAACGCGCCGTGGTAGCGGTTGATGTCGATCTCGCCATACAGGTTGGTGCGCCTGGAAAAGTGGTAGCTTCCGCCCAGCAGGTACAGCGTGCGCGCGCCCTCAGCCTTGGCGCCGTCGTAGTCGGAGCGGTAAATCGCGGCCGTCAATTCCACGGGCGCCGACAACTGGTAGCTGGCGCCGCCGAATACCGTACGGTTCTGGTAGACAGAGGTTGCAGCCTGCTGGCGTTCGCGCGACCAGCCGCCCTTGACAGTGAAGGGGCCGTACTTGACGCCGCCGCCCAGCAGCACGGCGTTGTTGTCGAATCCTGCCGCGGTTTGCTTGTGCGTATACACGCCCGCCGCCAACAGGCCGTGGCCCGTATAGGCAAAACCTGCGGCGCGGGCCGTGCCTTTGGCGCTGTCGCCGGCCACTTCGCCGGGCGCATATTCCGCCCGCAGCGTCAGGCCGTTGACGGTGGCGGAATACTGGATATCGTTGTTGAAACGGGTGCCTGACGAAGATGACGCGCCCAGGCCGGCCGCCGTGGCGGCAGCCGGCAGCGACGTTCCGGCGCCGGACGACAGCGGCACGATGCCCGTGTAGTGGTGGTTGAACGGGTCGAGGAAAAGTTCGGTGCGGAAGCCGATGGTGTACTGGCGGCCCAGGTCGACGGCGCCCCAGGCGCCGCCCAGGCCGACCGATGCGGTGCGGTTGAACAGCACATTGTTCGTGTTGTCGAGCGCGCCGGTCTTGCTGTTAAAGCCGCCCTCCAGTGTCAGGCGGGCAGTCATGCCGCCGCCCAGGTCTTCGGTGCCGCGCACGCCGAAGCGGTTCGACAGATATTGGCCGGAGCCCATGGAAAACACGCCATTGCCTGCCGCATCGACGTGGGTCTGGTAGCGCAGGCCGGCGTCGACGATGCCGTAGAACTGGACGCCGGTGTCGGCAAAAGCAGAGGGAATGGCGGCGGCCAGGGCCAGCGCCAGCAGGGATTTGTTCATGGTTGTCTCGGATAGTTTTTGTTGAATGAAGATGCCGGACGGATCGGATCGCAGGGCCGATCAGGTGGCGCAGCCGCCGTCATCGGCCATCTTCGTGGCTGTGGTCAGGCAGCTGCCTTGGTCGCCGCGCCGCGCGCCGACTGGCGCTTGCTGCTGCTCAGGGTCAGCAACGTGATGATGCTGGCCACGGCCAGTACCGCGATGGGCGTCAACGCGATGGCGTGGCTGCCGGTTTCTTCCTTGATCCAGCCATACACGTTGACCATCAAGCCGCCGCCGATCAGGTTCGATACGGCATTGATGGCAGCCAGGCCTGCCGCCGCCGTGGCGGACGACAGCCAGTTGGAGCTCAGCGCCCAGAACGGACCCTTGAACGAGTACGCGCCGATCAGCACACAGGTCAGCAGCATCATCGTCGGTACCAGCGACGACGTCAGCAACGTGCCCAGCATGCCCAGTGCGATCAGCACCAGCGGAATGGCCGTGTGCAGGCGGCGTTCATTGTGCTTGTCGGAATGGCGGCCCCACCACACCATGGCCACCGATGCAATCACGTACGGGATGGAATTGACGAGGCCCGTCTGCATGACGGTCAGGCCAAACGATTTGATCAATTGCGGCTGCCAGATGCCCAGCACGGTGCCGGCCGACGACGCGGTCGAGCAGATCAGCGCCATGCCCAGCACTTCCTTGCTGCGGAACAGTTGCCAGATCGTCAGGTGGGCCCCCGACGTTTTCTTGGCGGCGCGTTCCTGTTCCATGCGGGCCGACAGCCATTCGCGCTGCTCTGCCGTGAGCCAGCGCGCCTGTTCCGGCTTGTCGGTCAGGTAAAACAGGCACACGAGGCCTATCAGCACGGTCGGGATGCCTTCCAGGATGAACAGCCAATGCCAGCCGCGCAAGCCCAGCGTGCCGTCGATTCCCAGCAGGATGGCCGACAGCGGCGAACCGACGAAGCTGGCCATCGGCACGGCCACCATGAAGATGGCAATGATGCGGCCACGGTAAGCGGCGGGAATCCAGTACGTCAGGTACAGCAGCACGCCGGGGAAGAAGCCCGCTTCGGCGGCGCCCAGCAGGAAACGGATGACGAACAGCGACGTCTGGCCCTGCACCAGCGCCGTGCAGGCCGTGATCAGGCCCCACGTGATCATGATGCGGGCGATCCACTTGCGGGCGCCGAATTTTTGCAGCGCCAGATTGCTGGGCACTTCAAACAGGAAATAGGAAATGAAAAACAGGCTGCCGGCGAAACCGAAGATCTTGGGTGTAATGCCCAGGTCATGGTTCATTTGCAGCGCGGCCATGCCGATGTTGCCCCGGTCGATGAAGGCCAGCAGGTAGCACACCATTAAGAATGGGATCAGGCGCCAAGTGACCTTGCGGATGGTTTCCGCTTCCAGGCGGGTGTTGTGTTCTTGACTAGTCATTGTCGTCCTCCGTTACATTAAACCTGAAAGCGCGTCTTGGTGCGCGCTTGATGTATTAAATTTCTGTGTCAGGCTGATAACACGTTGATAACATTGTTCGCTGCCGCCACACCCATGCTGATGTAGGCATCGGCCGATACGCCGCCGATGTGCGGCGACAGGATGGCGTTGGGGATGCCAGCGAACGGGTGGCCGGCGCGGAACGGTTCTTCCTGGAAGCTGTCCAGGCCCGCCGCCCGCAGCGCGCCGCTCTGCAGCGCGTCCGCCAGCGCGGCTTCGTCGATCAGGCCGCCGCGCGCCGTGTTGACGACGATGGCGTCGGGGCGCATGGTGGCCAGGGTGGCGGCATTGAGCATGTTGCCGTTGTCTTGCGTCAGCGGGCAATGCAGCGACAGCACGTCGCAGCCGGCAATGACGTCGGCCAGCGGCAGCAGCGTCACGCCGTCCGGCGCGGATGTCGCATAGGGATCGTGGGCAATGACGGTCATGCCCATGGCGGTGCCGATGGTGGCCACGCGGGCGCCAATCGCGCCCAGCCCCACGAGGCCCAGCGTGCGGCCGTTCATTTCCACGCTCTTGTGCGTTGCCTTGTCCCAGTGGCCGGCGCGCATGCGCTGGTCCAGTTGCGTGACGTTCTTGGCGCACGCCAGGATCAGGGCCCACGCATGTTCGGCCACGGCGGCGGCATTAGCGCCAACGGCGGCCTTGACGGGAATGCCGCGCTGCGCTGCGGCATCGAGGGCAATGGTGTCGAGCCCCGCGCCATGCTTGGCAATGACGCGCAAGTTGCTGCTGGCCGCCATCACGCGGTCCGTGATCCGGCCATAGCGCACAATGATGGCGATGGGCTGGTGCTGGTGGCACAGGGCCACCAGCTGTTCTTCATCGGGCTTGGCGCCCGCGTAGACGATGTCGAATTGCGACAGTAAATCCAGCGCCTGCGGCGCCAGGTCCGTGCCGGTGACGAGGATGACGCCGCGCTGCGGCTGCAATACGGCGTTCACAGCGTTTCTCCTTCGGCCAGCACGCCTGCCTTGCGCAGCGCGCCGTCGAGCCACGCCGGACGCAATTGCTGGCCGCTGCGGATGCCTTCGATGCGGGCCGCTTCATCGGCCAGCTTTTTCTTGGCCAGTTCGACCACAAGCGGCGCCTTGGCCGTTTCCACCGCCACGACGCCATCCGCGTCGGCCACAATCAAGTCGCCCGGCCGCACCGTCACGCCGCCCACGGACACGGGCCAGTTGATGCGGCCCGGCACCAGCTTGGTGGGGCCGTTCGGGTTGGCGCCGATGGCATACATGGGGAAGCCCAGTTCGCGGATGGCTTCCGTATCGCGCACGGCGCCATAGATGACGATGCCGGCAATGCCGATGGCCATGCATTGCGACACCATGATTTCCCCCATCAGCGCGCAGCTTTCATCGCCCTTGCCATCGATGACCAGCACGTCGCCCGGTTTCGCAATGGCCATGGCCGCGTGGATCATCAGGTTGTCGCCGGGACGCACGTCGACCGTGACGGCGGGACCGGCAATGCGCATCGATGGCGCCAGCGGCGCGATGCGGCTCGACAGGGCGCCGCGGCGGCCCGCCACGTCGGCCAGGATGGACGACGGGTACTGGCTGGCTTTGGCAATCAGTTCCGGCGATACGCGCTCGATGTCGCGGATCACGTCGGGTTGGTAGGACTGGCTCATGTGTGCTCCTCTCAGTTATTGCTCAGTTATTGCTTAGTTATTGCTCAGTTAATGGGGTGATTTACAGCTGGTGAACCGAGTATAGGAAGCACGATCTATAATGTATATTCACTTATTTTTGAGTTTTTTAAACTTTGAGGAATGTATCGTGGATTTCCGCGACTTGAAGTACTTTGAAGTCATTGCCACGGAAGGCAGCCTGGCCCGCGCGGCGGAAAAGGTGCACCGTACACAGCCGGCATTGACCAAATGCATCGACCGGCTGGAGGAAGACATGGGCACGCCGCTGTTTGAAAAAGACGGGCGCGGCATGCGCCTGACGGCGGCCGGCCATGTGCTGTTGCGGCGCACGCGCCAGATGGCCCTGATGGTGGAGGAAACCCAGCGGGAAATGCGCGACGTGGCGGGCGGCATGCAGGGCGAAGTGCGGATCGGTTGCATGGCGACCTTGGCGGAACACATGATGCCGGCCGTCTTTGCGCAATTGCTGGCCGATGCGCCGGGCATTTCCGTGCACCTGGCGGTGGCCATGAATGACACGCTGGTCAACTGGCTGCGCGACGGCGAAGTGGACCTGGCCGTGGGGCCGATGGTGGAAGGGGATGACGCCCTGCACTGCGAACAGATTGCCGAAGACACGATGGTGGTGATGGCCAGCGAACACCATCCCGTGTTTGCGTCGCCCTGTACGCTGTCGGACTTATTGCAATATCAATGGGTGATGCCGGCCACCACGGTGGCGTCGCGCCAATGGCTGGAACAGACGTTCGAGCGCCACGGCCTGCCGCGGCCGCGCGTGCAGATCGAATCGAATGTGCTGAACACGATCATGCCCGTGCTGGAGCGTACGTCGCTGCTGGGCTTTACGTCGCGCTTCAATTTGCTGGCGCAGCGGGCCCGCGTGCGGGAAGTGGCCGTGCCGGAAGCGCAGTTGCGGCGGCGCTTTGGCGTGGTGTACCGGCGGCGCGGGTATTTGCCGCCGGTGGCGGAGCGGGTCGTGCAGCTGTTGCGGGAGCAGGGCAAGGCATTTTATTTGCCGAATTCATAACGCAAGCCGGCCTTGATCATCCTTGGCGCCCCGGGCCCGTAAAACGTCGATGACGTCACGGTTGCGTTGTCGCCCTGCGCCGCATACGGCCGCGCGATGAACGCGCCATTGGCGGTGAAACCCGTTGCGCCCAGCTGGGACGCGGTGGCAAAGCGGCGGTCGAACAGGTTGCTGATGGACGCGAAAGCGCTCAGGCGGGGCGCCAACCGGTAGTGCGTGCTGAAGTCGACAACGGCGTAACCCGGCGAGCGGCCCGCGCCCATGAAGTATTTGCCGTCCGGCTGGTGCAAGCCGTTTTCATTGCCGCGCGCATTGGCGCCGGAGACGGCGTTCATACCGAAGCCCACTTTCCAGTCCGGCGTCACTTGCCAGTCCGCCTGCGCCTTGAACACATGGGCTGGAACCAGCGGCAGGCGGTCGCCGGGGCTGATCGCGATATTGCCATCGGCATCCTTGCTGCTGTTGGCCGCGCCATTGACCAGTTCCGCGCTGCGGAAGCTGGCGTCCAGCCACGTGTAGCTGGCGGAAAACGCCACCGGCCCCGCTTCGGTTGCCATGCCCAGTTCCAGTCCCTGGCGGCGCGTCTTGCCGACATTGCGGAAATAGCCGAACCCCGCCGCATCGTCGGCGACGAACAGGATGTCGTCCGCGTTGACGGCGCGGAACAGGCCGGCCTGCCACTGCAACCTGCGGCCTGCCTTGCCGCGCAAGCCAACTTCCCATGTGCGCGTGACCACCTGCCGCAGCGGCGGATCGCCGGCCATGGCGTTGGGCAGCTTGCACGGCGTATCCGGATCGGCGCAACCGAGTTCCACGGCGGTCGGTGTGCGGCTGCCTTCGCTGTAACCGCCGTAGATGGTGGCGTGCGGCAGCCATTGCAGAGTCGCGCCGACCGCCGGATTGAAGCGGCTGAAATGGTGGTCGCCATCGAGCGAACCGCTGCCGCCGCCCGGCGTGATGTGGTCGCGGTTATGCACGCCGGTGCGGTTGTAGCGTCCCGACAGGGTGACGGCAAGGCGGTCGGTCACGCTGATGGTGTCGGTGGCGTACAGGCTCCACGTGCGGGTGCTGCCCTGCATGTCGACCCGGGTATCGACCGGCTTGCCGTCGTCGCCGGTTTCCGTGCCGTCGGCGTAGAAATCCACCGGCTCGATGCCGCGGTCCGGCTTCACGTAGCCGTACTGCGTCGATTGGCGGAAAGCTGCGCGGCTGGCGTCGTAGGCCGCGCCGGCCACCAGGCGGTGCTGCACGGTTCCGGTCCTGCCTTGCCACGCCGCCTGGCCGCCGAAGCCATATTGCTGTTGCCTGCTTGCCGTGCGGTTGATCAGGCCATTGCATTTTTCCGCCGGCTCGTCCCCGCGCAGCACGTTGGCCAGGCAGCGCCAGTAGGGAAAGGGGGTGTTGGCCGCATTGGCGCCGCTGGCGGGAAAGCCGGTGTAGCCTGCCGCCGCCAGGGCGGCGCGCTCCGCGGCGTTGGGCTGGTAGAGCGACTGATCGAGCGCGTCGTCATTGATGTCGCCGTTATACGTCGAGGCGCGGATGCGGCGCGCATAGGCATTGCCCGACCATTGCAGTTCGTCGCTCCAGCGCCGGCTGGCCGTCAGGTTCACCAGGGCGGACCGGTTGCGGGTGGTATCCGGCTTCGTGTACACGCTGCGGTAGCTGGCTTGCAGCAAGCGCTGTTCCTGCAAACCGTTGCCATTGAGGCGCATCCCGGCCAGCGCCATCGTCAAGGCCACGTCGGTGGCGGCATCGCTCCATCCCGCCTTGCCGAACAGCTGGCCCACGCGCGACGGCGAATCGTCGCGCCAGCCCCGTTCCTTGAAGCCGTTGCCGGTCACAAACCAGTGCCAGCCTTGCGCGTCGTGTCCTCCCTGTTCGAACTCCACGGCCTTGCGGCCAAAGCCGCCCAGCGTGGCCTGCGCCGATCCGCCGTTTTGTCCGCGGCCATCCCTGGTTTGCAGCGCCAGCGCGCCGCCCAGCGTGTTCAACCCAAACAGGGGATTGGAGCCGGGTATCAGCTCGACCGACGCGATCGCGGCGCGCGGAACCAGGTCCCAGCTCACCACGTCACCGAACGGCTGGTTCAGGCGTACGCCGTCGACGTAGACCGACAAGCCTTGCGGCGTCCCCAGCAGCGGCGATGCGGTGAAGCCGCGGTAGCTGACATCGGCCTGGAATGGATTGCCCTGCATATCGTTGATCACGACGCTGCCCAGGTGGCGGTTCAGCAGGTCCGGCAAGCCGGCGCCGCCGTCATTCTCCAGTTGCGCGCCGGCCAGGCGCTGGACATTGGCGGCGGCCTGCTGGCGCGGCAGCGCGCCGCCCGACAGCGGAGTGGCGCTGACCACGACCACGGCGGCCAGCGCGCCGGTATCGGCGCCGGCGCCCGACGGAAACGCGGCGGCGTACGCCATTGCGCCGCCGAACGCGGCATCCGGTGGCGCGCCATCCTCGGCGTGTGCGGCGCTGACGTGCCAGCAGGCCGCCACCGCGGCGGCGAGGAAGATGGGCCGGAGGCGGCCGTCGAGCGTGATGCGTTGCATGGTGGAGTCTCCCGGTGGATCTGGCGCCGTGGCCGCCGCGGGTGTTCCGCGCGGTACCGGCGCCATGGTTATGGGCCGATTATTCCGGCGCGGACGCGGTCCCCGCTAGGGAAAATTTCCCGGCGTTGGCCTGGTATGGAAGTTGCACCTGCTGTTGGCATAACCACAAAGGAGACATGCCATGGATTTGCGCCGCCGCCTGACCGGGACCCTGGGCCTGTTGCTGGCCTGCCTGATGGCCGTGGCCACGGTGATGCAGTTTTATTCGCTGCGCTCCGATGTCGATGCTGAAATCAGCGCGTCGGCCAGCGTGGTCAACGTGCTGCTGGCGGCCGACAGCGGTGGCGGCGCCATGGCCGCGCTGTTGCCGGAACCGGGCATCCGCCACCTGCGCATCCGTGCGGCGGGTCAGCCCGCGCTCCAGCCGGAACCCCATCCGGTGCTGACCAGGCTCGGCCTGGCGCCGCCCGAACAGCATGAACGGGAAATCCATATTGGCGGCCGGACCCTGTACATCGCGCCGAATCCCGGCTCGGAAATCAGCGAGCGCTGGCGTGACACTGTGCGAATCTGGAACACCCTGTTGTTCTTTTCCGGTACAACCTTGCTGGTCGTCTGGTGGGCGGCCGACCGTGCGTTGCGCCCGGTGCGCGCGCTCGAAGAAGGATTGCGGCGGTTGGCCAGGGGCGAGTCCGACCCCGGCCTGCCGTCGTTTGCGCTGCGTGAATTCCGCCAGGTGGCCGGCGCCATCGAGCGGCTGGCCAGTGCCCTGGCGGAATCGCGCGCCGCGCAGCATGCGCTGGCCCGCGATTTGATCCGGGTGCAGGAAAACGAGCGCGAGGCGCTGGCGCGCGAACTGCACGACGACATGGGCCAGACGCTGACCGCGCTGAACGCCACGGCTGCCCACCTGGTGCGCAACGCGGCGAAACTGCGCCCGGCCGAAGTGGCCGAATGCGCCAACGACATGCGCCACGATATCCGCGCCAGCGGCGAACAGTTGCGCGCCATGCTGAAGTCGCTGCGTCCGCACGGGCTGCACGCCAGCGGGCTGGCCCGGGCGCTGGCGGAACTGGTCGAGGGCTGGCAGGGGCGGGGCACCGGGATCGCGTTCACCATGTCGCTGCCGGACGAGGCGCCCGAGGTGGACGACATGACGGCGCTGACCTTGTACCGCGTGGTGCAGGAAGCATTGACCAACGTGGTGCGCCACAGCCACGCCGGCAGTTGCGAAGTCGCACTGTCTTGCGAGGACGGACGCTTGCGGGTGGAAGTGGCCGATGACGGTATTGGCTTGCCCATGCACGGCGCCAGCCGGTACAAGGGGACCGATGGGACCGATGGGACCAATGGGACCGGTGCGACCCTTTGCGCCATCGGCCCTGACGGCCCCGATGGCGCGATCTGGCGCGGCGGCCTGCTGGGCATGCGCGAACGGGTGGAAATGGCGGGCGGCGCGCTGTCGCTGGCGCCCAATCGCGGCGGTGGCCTGCGGCTGGCCGCCGTGCTGCCCGTGCATGAAGGAGCGCCGGCATGATCCGCATACTGCTGGTGGACGACCATGCCGTGGTGCGCAACGGTTATCGCCGCCTGCTGTCGGCGGAGCCCGACCTGGACGTGGTGGGCGAGGCGGCCAGCGCCGGCGAAGCCAACGCCGCTGTGCAACTGGTGCAGCCCGACGTGGCGCTGGTGGACCTGAGCCTGAAAGGCAGCAGCGGGCTGGAAGCGATTGCAGGCATGCTGGCGCGGCGGCCGGACCTGCGCATTGTCGTGCTGTCGATGTACAGCAGCCATGGCCACGTGAGCCAGGCGTTGAAGGCCGGCGCGCATGGCTACCTGACCAAGCACAGTGAACCGGAAGACGTGATCGACGCGGTGCGCACGGCAATGTGGGGTGGCCGGCCGTTTTCCAGCGATGTGCGGCAGGCCGCCATGGCCGCCATGGCCGGTGCGCGCGGCAGCGGCGCTGGCAGCGGTGCCGGCGGCGGGGCCGCCGCGCTGGGGCAATTGACGCCGCGCGAATTCGAAGTGTTGCGCCAGCTGGTGCATGGGGAATCCGCGCATGACATCGCCACCGCGATGCACCTGAGCCCGAAAACCGTGCTCAATTACCTGACGTTGATCCGGCAAAAACTCGCGGTCGACAACGATTTCAAGCTGATGCACCTGGCCGCGCAGGTAGGCATGGTGGAATTCGGCGGGGCCACCGTGGCGTAAGGCCTGAAGTTGTAACTGTTTATGTCGCTGCCTGTAAAAAAACAAATCGCCGCTACAATCGGAATTCCCTATTGCAACGGTCGCGACGATTAAGCGACGATTGACCATGAAACCATTGATGCTGACAGCCGCCCTGTTGCTGGCGGGCGCGGCGCAGGCCGGGGACGGCGGCTTGTGCAAGCCGCTGTGCGACAGTGACAAGCGCGAATGCCGCAAGGATGCGGCGTCGCAAGCCGATGACGATACCTTGCCGCTGATGCCGACAGCGGACAGGAACCCGAACGCGCGGGTCTCGCGTGAAATGTCGGGCAAGCCGACCGTTGCGCAAACGCGCCAGGGCCATGAAAGCCGCCGCGTGCAGCTGCAACGCACATGCGACGCTCAATACCTGCGCTGCGTGCAGGCGTGCGCCAAGGAGGAAGAGGCCAAACCGGTCAGCGGGAAGTGACGAAGGACGGATCGCCCTGCAGCACGAATGGCACCCCGCGCGCCCAGCGGTTGGCCGACAGGGAAAACGTCAGCGCCCGCACCTGGTGGTACCAGCCGGCCGGCACATACAGCATATCGCCCGGCTGGACGATGCATTCGATCAGCGTGGCCTGGCGCGCCAGCGGGAAGCGGTCATAGTCGGGCGCTTCCGGGTCGAACGGGGAGCCGAACAGCAGTGCGTTGGCTTCGCGCGGATACAGGAAGGCGTCGTGGTGCGGCGGCGCCAGGAAAATGCGCTTGGCGCCCTGGATTTGCGCGAAGATATTGTCGTCGTAATCGCAGTGCAGCGGCGTCATGGTGTTCGCCGGGCCGATCCAGAAGCGGGCCGGTCCCATCTTGCCGAAGTAGGTCGGCCAGTGGCACAGGTGGTTCAGTTCGCGCAGTTCGAGGTTGCCGACGTAGGGGGGCAAATGAGGTGGCAACTGAGGCGGTGACTGCGTCGCAGCCTCCGACGACAAAGCCAGGTAATCCAGCATCGACATGTCATGCATGGCGCGGTCCGGCGCAAACGCCGTGTTGACGTAATCACCCACCCGCGCGCGCACCTGCAGGTGGCCATATTGCTCGCGCAACTGTTGCGGGGTCAGTCCGCACAGCGGCCAGCGGTCGACGATGCCTTCGATCAGGAACGGCAAGCCTTCGCCGGCGCGCGCGCGGAATGCCGCCGCGCCGGGCTTTTTCAGCCGCGGTATGGACGTGATGGCCGGCGCCACGCTGCTGGCCTGCCTGATTGCGTCGCGCATCTGCCGGATCGACGCCACGCCGCGGATTTGCGCGGCTTTCCGTTCGCGCGCCAGGCGCAGTGCTTCGGTATCTTCCGGCATTGGCGGCAGGACAGGGCGCTGGGTCATGTTGCACTCTCCACGAATGCGCGCGCCTGCTCGAACGATTGCACCACCAGGTCCACGGTTTTTTCCACCTCGGCCTGGCGCGCGGCCTTGCGGTCCAGCGGCAGCTTCAACACCACGATGCATGCGTGCGGCATGCCGGCGCGCAGGCCGGCCACCGCCTGCAGCCAGGCGTCGACGGCGCTGTCTTCCGGGTAGGGCAGGATCACGGTCGAGACCAGCGCGGCCTTGTCCTCGCCGGGATGGTCGTCCGGCTGGTTCAGGTTCACGCTGCGCGCGTCGGCGCCGCCCTCGGCCAGCGCGCGCACCAGCAATTCGCACAGGAAGTCTTCGCGGTCGCTGCCCAGCCCCGCGCACAGGACCACGGAGCGTTCCGGCACGTCGAGCGAGCCTTGCCATTGGCCGGTGCGCGCCTGGCGCAGCTTGCGCAAATGCGAACCGATGTTCTTGTCCATCAGCGGTACGCGCTTGCGCTTGCAGGGGCCGCTGCCAGCCGGCGCGGAAATCGCCTCGGTGACTTCCACCACGGTCTTGCGCAGCTGGTCCAGCTGGTTTTCCTCGACACGTCCACTTTCGATTTCCGGCACGGCCATTGCCATGCCGGGGATCAGCACCTTGTCGCAATAGGCGGCCAGGCTGGCGCGCTTCAGGCGCGCCTGGCCGTCGCGCACGATGGCGGCGATGTCGCCGGCCAGCGCGCGCTGGTAAAAGCGCTGTGCCGCCCCGACGCTGGGCGCGGCGCCGAGCAGCGTGGTCAGCGGCGACAGCGCCTGCACGTGGCGGCCCGCCACCACCAGGCATAACGTCAATGGCGTGGACAGGATCAGCCCCACCGGCCCCCACAAGGTGCCCCACACCAGCGCCGCCACGATCACGGCCAGCGGCGAGAGCCCGGAACTGTGGCCATAGACGCGCGGCTCCACCAGGTAAGCCACGCCCACTTCCAGCACCAGGAACAGCGCCATGCACGTCAGCGGCAGCGTCCAGCCGGGACCGACTGCGGCCGCGAACAGGCCGATGAACGCCCCCGCGATCAGCATGCCCAGGTAGGGCACGAAGCGCAGCGCGCCGGACAGCATCCCCCACAGGAACGCGTGCGGCAATCCCAGCAGCCATAGTGTCAGCGCGACCGCCAGGCCGAACGCCGCATTGACCACGATTTGCGCGAAGAAGAAGCGTGAAATGCCCTGCGCCGCATCGGCCAGCGTCTGCATGGTGCGGCTGATGGCGGTATCGCCGGCCAGCCGGATCAGGCGGTCCTGCAGCGATTCATGTTCCAGCGAGATGAAGATGAACAGCACCAGCACGATGCCGGCCTTGCCGATCGGGCCGGAAACCTGCGCCAGCAGGCGGGTGGCGGTATCCTGCACGCTGGCGCGCGGCGCGCCGGTGGCGCCGGCCGGGCCTTGCGGCGGATGGGCCGCCGTGGCCGCGCCGGCCGTGGTGGCCGCATACAGTGCGCCCGGCGCGTCCACCACCTGCAGGCGCGCTTCCAGCGTGGCCAGCGGCCGTTCGGCCAGGCGCTGCAATTGCCTTGTCTTGGCGCGCAATTCCTTGCGGTAGCTGGGCAAGTCGTCGGTCAGGCTGGCGAACTGGCCCACCATCACGGCGCCCAGGCTGGCCAGGCACAGCGCCGCCAGGATCACGGTGACCAGGGTGGCCGGCGCGCGGCCCAGTCCCAGGCGCGCGAAGCGGCGCGTGACCGGCGCGACAGCGGTGCTGAGGATGGCGGCAAGCGCCAGCGATTGCAGCACGTCGCGGCCGAAATACAGGATCGCCAGGATGCAGGTGGCGCTGATGATGTACAGGGAACGGGTGGGCAGGTTGGACATCGGGATGACGGACGGTCTGTTTGCCCGCCATTGTAACCGGGCGGGCGCCGTGCCGGCAGGGCGGCGGCGCTGGCGCGCCGATGCGCGCGCCCCGGAAGCGGGCCGCTGGTCAATTGGCGGCGCAGGCCCGCACGTGCGCGATGAATGCTTCCGGGGCCAGTGGCTTGGCGAAATGGTAACCCTGCGCCACCTGGCATCCCCAGTCGCGGATCAGGTCCAGCGACTGCGCGGTTTCCACGCCTTCGGCCACCACGTCATAACCAAGTTCGCGCGCCAGCGCGATCAGCGAGCGCACGATGCGCTGGTCCCGTTCATTGGTGTGGACGTTGCGGATCAGCGACTGGTCGACCTTGATGACGGTGGCCGGCACCTTTTGCAGGTACGCGAAGTTGCTGTAGCCGGTGCCGAAATCGTCGAGCGCGAGGCTCATGCCCATGGCGCGGATGGCGTCCAGCGTGGCCAGGATGGCGGGGCTTTCCATCCAGACGCCTTCCGTGCATTCGACTTCCACGTAGCGCGGATCGAGGCCGGCCTCGGCGCAGGTATCGTGCAGGCGTTGGCAAATGTCAGGCTCCTCGAAGTTGAAGGCCGACAGGTTGATGGCCACCTTGATGCGATGGCCCTGCCGGTGCCATTCGGCGGCCTGCCGTATCGCGGTGCGGATCACCCACGCCGTCAGCGGTCCGATCAGTGCGGTCTTTTCGACCAGGGGAATGAATTCGGCCGGCGACACGATGCCGAGTTCGGGATGCCGCCAGCGCAGCAGCGCTTCCGCCGCCTGGCAGGCGCCGGTGACGGCGTCGTGCTTGGGCTGGTACAGCAGGTGGAACGCGTTGGCCTCCAGGCTCTGGTGCACGCTGTTGAGCAGCAGGAAGGCGCGCTGCTGGCCCTGGTCCGATTGCGTGTCGTAGCTGCGCCAGCGCTGCTGCGCCAGCAAGGCCTGGTTGACCGCGGAGGAAGCCTTGCGCGGCGCATCCTTCGATGAACCGGTGCACAGCTTGAACGGCACGATGCCGCCGAAACTGGCCAGGTTCATCGGCACGTTCAAGTCCATCAGCGGTTCCTGCAGCGCCGCTTCCAGGCCATGGGTATAGGCGACGAATCCTTCCACGTCGGCGTCGTGCGACAGCACGGCAAAGCGCGCGTCGGTGATGTGGTACACGGTGCCCTTGTTGCGGAACAGGTGCGCCAGCTTGCGCGCCACGCCGCGGATCAATTCATCGTAGACCGTGATGCCGAGCACGCTGGCGATTTCAAACGCCTTGGATGCGTCGGGCATGTCGATGTACAGCAGCACGCGCTGCTCGCCCCCGGCAACGGCGCCCCGTTCGTCGAGGTCTTCCTCGAGCTGGAACTTGTTGGGCATGCCGGTGACCGCGTCGACGTGGCCGACCGCGCGCCGCAATTCGATGTGCGCCATCACCAGCGACGCCAGTCCCTGCAACTGGCTGCGCTGCGCCGCCGAAAACGTGTGCGGCTGCTGGGCAATCACGCACATGGCGCCGATCGCGTAGCCGTCCTTGGTCAGCAGCGGCGCGCCGGCATAGAAGTGAATCCGGTCCGGCCCGGTGACGGCCGGATTGTCGCGGAAGCGCGGATCGAGCCGGGTGTCCTCGATGACCAGCACCTCGGCGCCGCGGATGGTGTGGTTGCAGAACGATTGTTCGCGCGAATCGCCGGGCGTGCAAAAGCCGGCGCTGGCCTTGAGCCACTGGCGGTCACGGTCGATCAGCGAAATGTACGCTCCCGGCATGCCGAACATCTGCATGGCCAGCCGCGTGACGCCGTCGAAGTAGTCGCTGGTGTGGGTGTCGAGGATGCCCAGCTTTTCCAGCGCGGCGAGCCGTTCTTCTTCGCTGTTCGGGGGCATCAATTGCGGGTCCATGGTATGCGGCCTTGTACTCTGTGGGGTCGGCCAACTTTACCATAGGCGGGCAGGGGGCACATCCCTCGGAAGGCGTACCGTCATGGGCGCCGCGAGCTTACTCGAAACGTTTCATGTCGATCAGTTCAAATTGCGCCATCCGGTCGAAGGTGGGGGCATACGTGGGCCACAGTTCGCGGGTGGTTCCGGCGATGGTCACGACGGCGATGTCCAATCCGCTTCGTCCCCAGAACAGCGAATACAGGATGTGATGCGGGCCTTCCTCGGTTTCCAGGCAGGTGCGCGTAAACAGCTCCTGGTCGTGCGGCAGGCAATCTTTGACCACCCTGGCGTCCTTCTTTTTCGCGGCAATGAAATCGAGGACGAATTGCTGGGCGGTCTTGCCGGTGTTGGCCTTGACGCCGACAAAGGTCTGGATGCGCACGCCGGTGGTGTATGGGCGGTTGCCGCTGGTGTCTTCACGCGACAATGTCCACAGGTACACCGAGTTCCTGTGTCCTTCGGCATAAAACCAGTCGCGCGGACGCGGGATGCTGCCGCCGGTTGGTTCCAGGACTTGCGTGACGAAGTTCGTTGGCGTGGATTGGGCAAATGCGGGGGCGGCAAGCGCGCATATCGCGGCGGCGAGGAATGTTTTCATGTCAGGACGATAACATATTCGCGCTTTCGGCGCCGCAGCGCAAAAAAAACAGCCCGGCTTTCACCGGGCTGCGTGGTCGAGCCTTGATGCCTCAGCGGCGCGGCATTACAGCGCGGCCAGCACCGCGTTGAAGGTCTCGCTTGGGCGCATCACGGCCGAGGTCTTGGCCGGGTCAGGGTAGTAGTAGCCGCCGATGTCGACTTCCTTGCCTTGCACGGCATTGAGTTCCTCGACGATCTTGGCTTCATTGTCAAGCAGCGCCTTGGCTACCGGGGCGAACTTGGCGGCCAGTTCCGCGTCGTCGGTCTGGGCGGCCAGCGCCTGGGCCCAGTACAGCGACAGGTAGAAGTGGCTGCCGCGGTTGTCCAGTTCACCGGTGCGCGACGACGGCGACTTGCGGTTGTCGAGCAGCTTGCCGGTGGCTTCGTCCAGGGTCTTGGCCAGCACCTTGGCTTTCGCATTGCCGGTCTTGATGCCCATGTCTTCCAGCGACACCGCCAGCGCCAGGAACTCGCCCAGCGAATCCCAGCGCAGGTGGTT
>CBIHOX010000008.1:0-79767 GCA_966211685.1 uncultured Pseudoduganella sp. | reverse complement strand
CGATACCGCCCGACATGCCCGCCGCGAAGTTGCGGCCGGTGGCGCCCAGCACCACCACGGTGCCGCCGGTCATGTATTCGCAACCGTGGTCGCCGACGCCTTCCACCACCGCGGTGGCGCCGGAGTTACGCACGGCGAAACGCTCGCCGGCCACGCCGTTGAAGAAGGCTTCGCCGGCAATCGCGCCGTACAGCACGGTGTTACCGATGATGATGTTGTTCACTGCCCAGCCACGGAATTCCGTGTTCGGACGCACGATGATGCGGCCGCCCGACAAACCTTTACCGACGTAGTCGTTGCCCTCGCCCACCAGGTCCAGCGTGATGCCCTGCGCCAGGAACGCGGCGGCGGACTGGCCGGCCGTGCCCTGCAGCTGGATGTGGATGGTGTCGTCCGGCAGGCCGGCGTGGCCGTAACGCTTGGCCACTTCGCCCGACAGCATGGTGCCGACCGTGCGGTTGACGTTCTTCACCGGCGAGATGAACGAGACGCGCTCGCCCTTCTCCAGCGCGGCCTTGGCCTGCGCGATCAGCTTGTGGTCCAGGGCCTTGTCCAGGCCGTGGTCCTGGCCGTCCGTGTGCAGCAGCTGGCGCTTGTCCTCGACCTTCGGCTGGAAGAAGATGTTCGAGAAGTCCAGGCCTTGCGCCTTCCAGTGGCCGACGGCTTTCGACTTGTCCAGCAGGTCCGAACGGCCGATCAGTTCGTCGAACGTGCGGATGCCCAGCTGGGCCATGATCTGGCGCGCTTCTTCGGCGACGAAGAAGAAGTAGTTCACGACGTGTTCCGGCTTGCCCGAGAACTTGGCGCGCAGTTCCGGATCCTGGGTGGCCACGCCCACCGGGCAGGTGTTCAGGTGGCACTTACGCATCATGATGCAGCCTTCGACGACCAGCGGTGCCGTCGCGAAGCCGATTTCGTCCGCGCCCAGCAGGGCGGCGATGACGACGTCGCGGCCGGTACGCATCTGGCCGTCGGCCTGGACGCGGATACGGCTGCGCAAGCCATTCAATACCAGGGTCTGCTGCGTTTCCGCCAGGCCCAGTTCCCACGGGGTGCCCGCGTGCTTCACCGACGACAGCGGCGACGCGCCGGTGCCGCCGTCATGGCCGGCCACCACCACGTGGTCGGCCTTGGCCTTGGACACGCCGGCAGCCACGGTGCCGATACCCACTTCCGACACCAGCTTGACCGAGATCGATGCGCGCGGGTTCACGTTTTTCAGGTCGTGGATCAGCTGCGCCAGGTCTTCGATCGAATAGATGTCGTGGTGCGGCGGCGGCGAGATCAGGCCCACGCCCGGCACCGAGAAGCGCAGCGACGCGATGTACTCGGACACCTTGTGGCCCGGCAGCTGGCCGCCTTCGCCCGGCTTCGCGCCCTGCGCCATCTTGATCTGGATCTGGTCGGCGGAAGCGAGGTATTCGGCGGTCACACCGAAGCGGCCCGATGCCACCTGCTTGATCTTCGAACGCAGCGAATCGCCTTCGACCAGCGGGATGTCCGCGACGACGCGTTCCTTGCCCAGGATCGAGGCCAGGGTCTCGCCCTTGGCGATCTTGATGCCCTTGAACTCGCCCATGTAGCGTGCCGGGTCTTCACCGCCTTCGCCCGTGTTCGACTTGCCGCCGATACGGTTCATGGCGATGGCCAGCGTGGCGTGGGCTTCGGTCGAGATCGAGCCCAGCGACATCGCGCCGGTGGCGAAGCGCTTGACGATTTCCTTGGCCGGTTCCACTTCGTCCAGCGGGATCGCCTTGGTCGGATCGATCTTGAACTCGAACAGGCCGCGCAGGGTCAGGTGGCGCTTGCTCTGGTCGTTGATGATCTGCGCGTACTCTTTATACGTGCTGTAGTTGTTGGCACGGGTCGAGTGCTGCAGCTTGGCGATCGCGTCCGGCGTCCACAGGTGGTCTTCGCCGCGCACGCGGTAGGCGTATTCGCCGCCGACGTCCAGCGAGTTGGCCAGGATCGGATCCTTGCCGAAGGCCAGCGCGTGCAGGCGCAGGGCTTCCTCGGCCACTTCGAACAGGCCGATGCCTTCCACCGTCGACGACGTGCCGCGGAAGTATTTGTCGACCAGCGACTTGTTCAGGCCGATGGCTTCGAAGATCTGCGCGCCGCAGTACGACATGTAGGTCGAGATGCCCATCTTCGACATCACCTTCATCAAGCCCTTGCCGATGGCTTTGGTGAAGTTGTAGATCGCTTGTTCGCCCGTCAGGTCGCCTTGCAGGGTCGGCGCCATTTCCATCAGGGTTTCCATCGCCAGGTACGGGTGCACGGCTTCCGCGCCATAGCCCGCCAGCAGCGCGAAGTGGTGCGTTTCGCGGGCCGAGCCGGTTTCCACCACCAGGCCGGTCGAAGCGCGCAAGCCCTTCGACACCAGGTGCTGGTGCACGGTCGACGTGGCCAGCAGCGCCGGGATCGCGACGCGGTCGGCGCTGATCGAGCGGTCCGACACGATCAGGATGTTGTGGCCGGATTTCACGGCGTCCACGGCTTCCGCGCACAGCGAGGCCAGGCACGCTTCCACACCTTCATTGCCCCAGGCCAGCGGGTAGCAGATGTTCAATTCATACGACTTGAACTTGTTGCCCGTGTGTTGCGCGATATTGCGCAGGCGCGCCATATCGTCGAAGCCCAGCACCGGCTGCGACACTTCGAGACGCATCGGCGGGTTCACGTTGTTGGTGTCCAGCAAGTTCGGTTTCGGACCGATGAACGACACCAGCGACATCACCATGGCTTCGCGGATCGGGTCGATCGGCGGGTTGGTCACCTGGGCGAACAGCTGCTTGAAGTAGTTGTACAGCGGCTTGAGCTTGTTCGACATGATCGCCAGCGGCGAGTCGTTACCCATCGAGCCGGTGGCTTCTTCGCCGGCCACCGCCATCGGGGCCAGCAGGAAGCGCAAGTCTTCCTGGGTGTAGCCGAACGCCTGCTGGCGGTCCAGCAGCGACGGCACGGCTTTTTCACCCTGGGCGCTGCCGTCGTACTTGGCGACGTTCTTGGCCAGCTGGCTTTCCGACAGCTTGATTTCGTTCAGCTTGATGCGCACCGCGTTGATCCATGCCTTGTAAGGCTTGGCGTTGGCGTAGGTATCCTTCAATTCCTTGTCGTCGATGATGCGGCCGGCTTCCAAGTCGATCAGGAACATCTTGCCAGGCTGCAGGCGCCATTTCTGGATGATCTTCGATTCAGGAATCGGCAATACGCCCGATTCCGACGCCATCACCACCAGGTCGTCGTCGGTCACGATGTAGCGGGCAGGACGCAGGCCATTGCGGTCCAGCGTGCCGCCGATGTAGCGGCCGTCGGTGAAGGCCATGGCGGCGGGGCCGTCCCATGGTTCCATCATCGCGGCGTGGTATTCGTAGAAGGCCTTGCGGTTGTCGTCCATCAGCGTGTGGTTTTCCCACGCTTCCGGAATCATCATCATCATGGCCTGGGCCAGCGGGTAACCCGCCATCAACAACAGTTCCAGCGCATTGTCGAAGCAGGCGGTATCGGACTGGCCTTCGTAGATCAGCGGGAACAGCTTTTGCAGGTCGTCGCCCAGCACGGCGGACTTCATCACGCCTTCGCGGGCGCGCATCCAGTTGAAGTTGCCCTTCACGGTGTTGATCTCGCCGTTGTGCGCGATCAGGCGGTACGGGTGGGCCAGCGGCCACTCAGGGAAGGTATTGGTGGAGAAGCGCTGGTGCACCAGGGCCAGGGCCGAGATGCAGCGCGGGTCTTGCAAGTCCTTATAGTAGACGCCCACCTGGTCGGCCAGCAGCAGGCCCTTGTAGACCACGGTGCGGGCCGACATCGATGGCACGAAGAATTCCTTGCCGTGCAACAGCTTCAGGGCCTGGATCGCGTGGCCCGACGATTTGCGGATCACGTACAGTTTGCGTTCCAGCGCGTCCGTCACCATGATGTCCGGGCCGCGGCCGATGAAGATCTGGCGGATCACCGGTTCCTTGGCGCGCACGGTCGGCGACATCGGCATGTCGTAGTCGACCGGAACGTTGCGCCAGCCCAGCACGACCTGGCCTTCGATGCGCACGGCGCGCTCGATTTCCTGTTCGCAGGCGATACGCGATGCGTTTTCTTTAGGCAGGAAGACCATGCCGACGCCGTACTCGCCCGGGGGCGGCAGTTCCACGCCTTGCTTGGCCATTTCATCGCGGTAGTACTGGTCCGGAATCTGGATCAGGATACCGGCGCCGTCGCCCATCAGCGCGTCCGCGCCAACCGCGCCCCGGTGATCCAGGTTCTTCAGGATCAGCAGGCCTTGTTCAACGATCGAATGGCTTTTCTTGCCCTTGATGTGGGCGACGAAACCGACGCCGCACGCGTCATGTTCGTTGGCTGGGTTGTACAAACCTTGCGATTCCATGTTTTCTCCACTGCATTTAGATAACGAAAACTCAGAATAGTGCAATGCCAAAGTAAACTCAACAAAAACAATTAGGGTCGGAGTCAAATTAATTTCGTCGAAATCGTTATAATTTTTAATTAGGGACAGAGTGAATCCAGTAAAAAAGAAACCCGGCGCGTGGCCGGGCTGCTTTAGAAAATTGTCTTTTTAATCAATCACCTTCTTGAAAGGCCTGCCTCGCTTGGCGGGCAAGACCTGGCGCTGCATCCTGTTTTGCAAGTCGGTTTTGAACTTGTCCGACCCCAGCGGCCACCCCTTCAACACGGACTTTTCCACGATGGCGATCTGGTCCCGCGACAAGTCCGACGCGGCCATCTCGGCATACGTGTTTTCACGCTGGAATGGCGTATTGCCCAGCGACCAGTACAGCGGATGATCGGTCACCACCGGGTCCGGCTTCAACCCCGCATGCTGCCCATAGCTCGACCATGGATAGCCGGCCGGTTCCGGCGCCAGCCCGGCGCGCACCGGCAAATACTCGATATAGCGGCTATTGAGCAGCAGGTATGACTCGGCATCGATGACCGACGTCTTGAAACGCCCCTGCCACAGGGTGCCGGAACGGCCATACTTGCGGTTGTAATAAGGGACGTAGTTGCGCCCTATCCATTGCATGGCCTGGCCCAGTCCCTCTTCATCGGTGGGCGATACCAGCATGTGCAGGCAGTCCGGCAGCAGCGCATACGCGTGGATCGACAGTTTCCAGGTGTTTGCGGCGGCGCGCAGCCAGTCGAGGAATGCCGTATAGTCGGCGTCATCCTGGAACAGCGGCACGCCGGACAGCGCTTTCTGGATCACGTGATGCGGCTGGAAAGGAACGATGAGTCGAGGTAACCGGGCCATGGAGTCTGAACAAAGTGCTATCAAGAAATGCGATAGTACCTTGATTCGATCACTCTGTCCCTGATTATTTTTTCGATTGTAAAAAATCGCCCGACTCTGTCCCTATTTACATTGTCACGCTCATCATGCCGCCAGGCGCGGCAATGGCGCGTGAGCCGCCATCCGGCGCGCCGCCGGACCCGCCAGATTAAATGCGCTGACCAGCCTGGCCAGTGCCTGGCTCTGCTCTTGCAGCGCATCGGCAGCCGCCGCCGCCTCTTCCACCAGCGCCGCATTTTGCTGCGTCACCTGGTCCATTTCACTGATGGCGTCATTGATTTGCTCGATCCCCGTGCTTTGCTCGGCACTGGCGCGCGTGATGTCGCCGATCAGCTCCGTCACCTGGCGCACCTGGCCGACGATATCGTCCATGGTGGCGCCGGCCTGGTCGACCAGCTTGGCCCCGCTGTGCACTTTTTCCACGGAATCGACGATCAATTCCTTGATTTCGCGCGCGGCCGTGGCGCTGCGCTGGGCCAGGCTGCGCACTTCCGACGCCACCACGGCAAAGCCGCGGCCCTGTTCGCCGGCGCGGGCCGCTTCCACGGCGGCGTTCAGCGCCAGGATATTGGTCTGGAAGGCGATCCCGTCGATCACGCCGATGATGTCGGCGATTTTCTGTGCCGAGGCATTGATCTGGCCCATGGTGTCGACCACCTGGCCAACCACTTCGCCGCCTTTTTGTGCCACTTGCGACGCGGACAGGGCCAGCGCGTGGGCCTGGCGCGAACTGTCGCCATTCTGGCGCACGGTGGCCGTCAATTGTTCCATCGACGACGCGGTCTGCTGCAGCGAACTGGCCTGGCGTTCGGTGCGGCTCGACAAGTCCAGGTTGCCGCTGGCGATCTGGCCGGATGCGGTCGCGATGGTATCGGTACCACCGCGGACCTGGCCAACAATGCTGGCCAAATTGGCATTCATGTCCTTCAGCGCCTGCAGCAGCTGACCGGTTTCATCGCGGCTGGGCACCTCGATCTGGCTGCCCAGGTCGCCCGCCGCCACGGTTTGCGCAATGGTGACGGCGCGGTGCAGCGGCGCGGTGATCGAGACGGTGATGCGCCAGGCAAACCAGGCGCCCAGCAACAGTGCACCGGCCGCGGCCACCAGCAGGAAACGCTGGCCGCTGTGGTAATTTTGCTGCACCTGCACAGAGAGATTTTCCGCCACCTGCGCCTGATGCTTGCCGATGTCGCCCAGCCGTTCCAGATACGTATTCAACTGTGGCTGCAGCGTGTTGTCGGCCAGCGCGCGGGCGCCGGCGGTATCGCCGCTTTGCTTCAGCGCAAACACTTTGTCGCGCACGCCCATGTACACCTTGCGTACTTCCACGGCGCGCGCCAGCAAGCCTTGTTCTTCGGGGCTGACCAGCATGGTTTCCAGCTGTTTTTGAATTTCGGTAATCCGCGCGCGTGCCGCCATGGCCGACGCCGACTCCGTACTGGAGCGGTTTTGCGACGCATCCGGATCGCGCGCCAGCGCCAGTACCATCGTGCCGGTGATGCCCGTCAGGCGGTGCCATTCCGCCGTCAACCGTTCTTTTAATACAGCGTCCTTGACCATGGTCTGGGTCAAGTCGCCCACCACTTGCAAACGCCATGCGCCTGCCGCCGCCATGGCCACTACCAGCAACATCATAACGCCAAACCCGCCACCCAACCGCATACCGATTTTCAAGTCCCTGATTTTCATCCGTGAACTCCCTGACAATATTTGCCGCGCGGCAAAATGCTGCATGGCACAAGGATTCATCTTAGGGAATTATTTCAGGAAGAAAATATCTAATAGGCAATTAATCGTGTTAATTATTGTAAAGAGGATAGCGCCGCTGAGGCGTGTCAAACCAAGAGTCCGTCACCGCAGCGGCAGTGCCTTCATTACGCCAACGCCAGGCGGTTGGCCGGCTGGCGCGCCCCGTGGCTGCCCAGCGTGAAAGTGCTGACCAGCCGCGCCAGCGCCTGGCTTTGCTCTTGCAGCGCATCGGCCGCGGCGGCCGCCTCTTCCACCAGCGCCGCATTTTGCTGCGTCACCTGGTCCATTTCACTGATGGCGTCATTGATTTGCTCGATCCCCGTGCTTTGCTCGGCACTGGCGCGCGTGATGTCGCCGATCAGCTCCGTCACCTGGCGCACCTGGCCGACGATATCGTCCATGGTGGCGCCGGCCTGGTCGACCAGCTTGGCCCCGCTGTGCACTTTTTCCACGGAATCGACGATCAATTCCTTGATTTCGCGCGCGGCCGTGGCGCTGCGCTGGGCCAGGCTGCGCACTTCCGACGCCACCACGGCAAAGCCGCGGCCCTGTTCGCCGGCGCGGGCCGCTTCCACGGCGGCGTTCAGCGCCAGGATATTGGTCTGGAAGGCGATCCCGTCGATCACGCCGATGATGTCGGCGATTTTCTGTGCCGAGGCATTGATCTGGCCCATGGTGTCGACCACCTGGCCAACCACTTCGCCGCCTTTTTGTGCCACTTGCGACGCGGACAGGGCCAGCGCGTGGGCCTGGCGCGAACTGTCGCCATTCTGGCGCACGGTGGCCGTCAATTGTTCCATCGACGACGCGGTCTGCTGCAGCGAACTGGCCTGGCGCTCGGTGCGGCTCGACAAGTCCAGGTTGCCGCTGGCGATCTGGCCCGACGCGGTTGCGATGGTATCGGTACCGCCGCGCACCTGGCCCACCAGGCTGGCCAGGCTGCCGTTCATTTCCTTCAGCGCTTGCAGCAATTGGCCGGTCTCATCGCGGCTGTGCACCTCGATGCGGCTGCCCAGGTCGCCGGACGCCACCGTGCGCGCCACCTGCACCGCCTGATGCAAGGGCCTGGTGATCGAGACGGTGATGCGCCAGGCAAACCAGGCGCCCAGCACCACGGCGCCCAGCGCCGCGCCCAACAGGATTTGCAAGCCTTCTTGATAATCGTCCTGCACTTCCCGGGCCAATGCCTGGCTGACCCCGGCCTGGTGCCGGCCGATGTCGCCGACCCGTTCCAGGTACAGGTCGAGCTTGGGCTGCAGCGCCGTGTTGGCCAGGGCGCGGGCGCCATCGAGGTCGCCGGCTTGCTTGAGTGCAAACACGCGGTCGCGCGTGGCGGCGTAATCCTTGCGAACCTCGGCCACGCGCGCCATCAGGGCTTGTTCCTCGGGGGTGGTCAACAACGCTTCCAGCTGCTTCTGGATGGCGTTGACGCGCTCGCGTGTTGCCGCCGCGATCACGGCGTCGGTTTTGGCCTGGACTTCATCCATTTGCACGTCGCGCGCCATGCCCTGCACACGGGTGCCGGTAATACCCGTCAACCGGTGCCACTCGGCAGTCAAGCGTTCCTTTACCATGGCATCGTTCACCATACGGCTGGTCAGATCGCCCACCGCACGCAACTGCCATACCCCGGCCACCGCCATGGATACCACCAGCAGCATCAAGATCCCGAAGCCGCCGCCAAGACGCATACCGATTCTCAAGTCTTTGACCTGCATACCATACACTCCCTGTAACAAGGTTGATCCTGCGCAATATCCTGCCAACATGAGTGTTCATATTAGGAAATAATTGCGCTAAGAAAATCTCCAATTGTCACAATCTCGAAGATTTTTTCGGTATCGAAGCCTCGATATGGCTGGGCGCAACAAGAGGACGCCTTCCACTGGCAGTGGTAGCGCAACCTGGTCAAGCGGGAATCGGGAAGTGGCTCAGGAGAGGTTGAAGCTGGTCGACAGGCTATAGCCTTCGCCATAGGCGCTGCGCAGGGGCAAATCCTGTCCCAGGCCGCTGCGGGCTTTCTTGCGCAAACGGTATACCAGCATGTCGACGCGGCGGCCCGCATCGGGATCGTCGCCGCCGATCCCCGCAACGATGACCTGGCGCGGCACCGGGCGGGTATTGATCGTCAGCAAGTGCAGGAAATTACATTCTTTTTCCGTCAGCGTGATGGCCAGTCCCTGCAATTCCAGGCGGCGGGCGGCCAGCCGCAGGGTCCATTTGGCCGGCACCGGCGCGGCTTCCTGCGGTCCCACGCGGCGGTCCAGTGCTTCGATGTGCGCCGCCAGTTCGGGGAATTTGATGGGTTTGGTCAGGTAATGGTCGGCGCCCAGGCGCAGGCCCAGGATGCGGTTGTCGAACGCGACACGGCCAGTCAATACCAATAAACCAATGTGGGGATACAGCTGGCGCATGCGGGGAATCACATTGAAACCGTCTTCATCGGGCAAGCCCAGGTCGAGCACTACCACGCCAACGTTGCCCTGGCTCAGTGCCGACCACATTTCGCCGGCATTGTTGGTGATGTGGACTTCGTGTTCAAGCTCCATCAGGAACTCCGCCATTTCTTCGGCGTAGTCCAGATTGTCTTCCACGATCAAAATCTGCGTCATGTGTGAAGCGCCATGTAATTGGATGTAAGCATGCGCCTACATGGTGAGAATTATCACCGGTTGATGCAGCATGGCGCAAGGCTTTTCCCGGCTCACGCCGCGATTGGAAGCCAAATCCTGAATTTCTTGCCGCTTTCAGAAAAATTCTCGACTGTCAGTGTGCCGCCATGGACTTCCACCACGGCGCGCGCCATGTACAGGCCCAGGCCGGAGCCGGGAATCCCGCTCGCATTGCGGCCCCGGTAGCCTTTTTCAAACAGCTTATCGAGCTCATCCGGAGCGATACCCTGCCCCTGGTCCGCGACGGCAAATTCAATCCCGCCCTCTGTTGCTTTTTTGCCGCTCAGTGTTATCGCGGTGTCATCATTGGTGTACTTGATGGCATTGTCGAGCAGGATGTCCAGGCACAGGCGCATGCCGGCCGGGTCGCAGCGCAGCCATTGCGGCATGCCCTCGACTTGCACGCGCACCTGGGCGCGGCGCGCGCGCGCCTGTTCGGCGGCGGTTTCCAGCAGCGCCAGCGGGGAAATTTCATTGGCTTGCCGCTTGCGGCCGATCGACGCCAGCCGTTCCGGCGACAGGTATTCATCGAGCATGGCCAGCAGGCGGTCGACCGCGGTCTGGATTTTTGTATAACGTTTGCGGGTGGCTTCGTCGTGATGGGCGCCCGTCATTTCCAGGCGCTGGATGGCGCCATCGATGGTCGACAGGGGCGTGCGGAATTCATGCGACAGCATCGACGCGAATTTCTTTTGCTGTTGCTGCCATTCCTGGCGCTCGCTGGCGTCGCGGATGGTGCCGGTCAGCGCCACAGCGCTGCCCAGTTCATCGAGCACCAGCACGGATTCCACGTCGACCGGGATGGTGGTGCCATTGGTGGCGTGCGGCAGCTCCAGTTCGCGCTGCACGCGCAGGCGGCTCTGGTCGCCGGCGGCAAAGCGCTCCAGGCGCCGCGGCAAATCCGCGACCAGGCCATCGGACAGTTGCTGCGCCTGCTCCAGCGTATAGCCGAAGCGGCGCCCGGCGGCCGGACTCAGGTAGAGCAGCCGACCGCTGCCGCAATCAAGCATGAAATGCACTTCGCTGCTGTTGTCGAGGATCTGTCGGTACAGCGCGGCATCGGTCATGGCTCAATCCACCAGTGGGGCAAAGATTTGCTGCAAGTCTTCCTGCGTCAGCGTCATTTTTTGCGATTCGCCTTCCGCCAGCACCGATTGCGCCAGGTCGGATTTCTTTTGCTGCAAGACCTGGATCTTTTCTTCCAGCGTGCCCTTGGCGATCAGTTTATAGACAAACACCGGCTTGTCCTGGCCGATGCGCCAGGCGCGGTCGGTGGCCTGGTTTTCCGCCGCCGGATTCCACCACGGGTCGTAGTGGATCACGGTATCGGCCGCGGTCAGGTTCAATCCGACGCCGCCGGCCTTCAGCGAAATCAGGAAGATCGGCACCGCGCCCTGCTGGAACGCCGCCACCTGCGCGCTGCGGTCCTTGGTCTCGCCGGTCAGGATTGCATACGGGATGTCGCGCGAATCGAGTTCTTCCTGGATCAATTCCAGCATCGACGTGAATTGCGAGAACACCAGGATCTTGCGTTTTTCTTCCAGCAAATCCTCCACCATCTGCATCAAATCCTGCAGCTTGGCGGAACCGGCGGCCTGCTTTTTCGACGGCAGGGTTTTCACCAGGCGCGGATCGCAGCACACCTGACGCAACTTCAGCAGCGCTTCCAGGATCACGATCTGGCTGCGCGCCACGCCCTTGCGGTCGATTTCCTCGCGCACTTTCTGGTCCATGGCCAGCCGCACGGTTTCGTACAAGTCGCGCTGGGCGCCCGTGAGTTCGACCTTGCGCACCATTTCGGTCTTCGGCGGCAATTCCTTGGCCACGCTGTCCTTGGTCCGGCGCAGCAGGAAGGGCTTGATGCGGCGGTTCAGCAAGGCGCGCCGCAGCGGGTCGTCCTGCCGTTCGATCGGATGGCGGAATTGCGAATTGAACGATTTTTCATCGCCCAGCAAGCCTGGCAACAGGAAGTGGAATTGCGACCACAATTCGCCCAGGTGGTTTTCCAGCGGCGTGCCGGACAGGCACAGGCGGTGGCGCGATTTCAGCAGGCTGGCGCTTTGCGCAGCCTTCGAGCGCGTGTTCTTGATGTAATGCGATTCATCGAGGATCACCAGGTGGAACTCGTGATCGTGCAGTTTTTCCTCATCGCGCGGCAACAGGGCGTAGGTGGTCAGCACCAGGTCCGCCTGCGGGATCTGGTCGAACAATTGCGCCCGGTCCTTGCCCTGCAACAGCAGTACGCGCAAGTCCGGCGCGAAGCGCGCCGCTTCATCCTGCCAGTTGCCCATCAGGCTGGTGGGGGCAATCACCAGCACCGGATGCGTCAGGCGGCCGGCTTCCTTTTCCACCAGGATGTGCGCCAGGGTCTGCACGGTCTTGCCCAGGCCCATGTCGTCGGCCAGGATGCCGGCCAGGCCGTATTCGCGCAGGAATTGCATCCACGCCAGGCCGTCGGCCTGGTAATCGCGCAACGTCGCGCGCAATCCGGCCGGGGTCGGCACACGCTTGACGGAATTGAACTGGTTCAGGCGGCGGCCCATTTCACGCAATTCCTCGCCGCCGGTCCATTCGAAGTCCACCGTGCGCGCCAGTTCATCGAGGCGCGCCGCATCGAGGCTGGCCATGCGCACAGAATGGCGGATCTTTTCACTGAAATACAGTTCGCCCAAGGTGGACAGGATGGGTTTCACGCGGTTCCATGGCAGCGCGACCCGTTCGCCATCGGCCAGGGTCGCCAGCATCTGGTCTTCCTCGCCATGCACGGCCAGCGCTTTCGGGCTGAAGTCGTTCGGCGCGTTGCGGATCATCTGCACCAGCACCGGCAACAGCGGCACCCGTTCGCCGCCGACCATGATGCCCAGTTCCAGGTCGAACCAGGCGTGGCCGCCATCGGCTTCATCTTCCTCGACTTCGGCATACCAGCCATCGACCGGCGCCATGTCATAGCGGTACTTGGAGGTTTTTTCCACTTGCCAGCCGTGCGCGCGCAATTCCGCGATGCCGTCGGCGGCAAAGCGGATCCAGTCGGCCTGGCTGGCCAGCAGCAGGCCGCCGCGCACCGACGACAGCGGCAGCGCGCTCGGCTTGCGGAAGCCCAGCGCCGTCAGCGCCGCCAGCGCATCGGCTTCGGCCTGTTCATTGCGCTGGATGACTTCCGTGACGTCGCCGCGCTGGCGCACCACGCGCTGCGACGGGTCGAACGACACGCGCTCGCCGTCATAGTCATACGACAGGACCGCGTAATCATTCCAGCGCTGGTGCGCGCCATCGGCCAGCATGGCCGAATCGAGCACCAGGATCGGTTTGGGCAGCACGTCGTTGCGGATGCGCTGCGGCAGCGGCTGCGGCAGCGGCATCAATTGCTGCAAGCCGTGCGCCAGCAGCAATTGCGAGACGCGCAACTTGTCATTGGCCGACAACAGCGGGGCTTGCGCCACCAGCGCCTGCAAGTCCGCCAGCGGGATATCGGTGCCGCCCTGGTTCAATTGCAGCACGCCGCACGACAGGTTGTCGATGTACCACGGCGGATCGGTCGGCAACATGTAGTCGACGGAATCGGCGCCATGGTGGCGCGCGCCTTCCGGCGCTTCCACCGCCCACCCCAGGCGCAAGCCCTTGCCTTCCTCGCGCCAGGCGAGGTTGGCCTGGCGCAGCGGACCGGCTTTCATCGGGTAGACCAGGCCGTTGCCGACGTCGGACCACGAATTGGCCCACAACAGCTTGTCCTGGTCGGACAGCATCTGCAGCAGCGCCGCGCCGATCTTGCCGCGCGGTTCGGTCGCGCTGCCGGTCTGCGAATTCGGGCCGCTGCGCATGGCGACGAAGAAGCGGATCAAGTCTTCGTCGGCCGGCTCCAGGAACGACGGCGGCGCCGACAGCAGCGAAAACACTTCGCTGACCGGCGTGGCCGCGGCGACGTCGCCATTGGGCCGCAGGCGCGCCTTGTACAGGCACAGCGCCACATGGCGCCCGCCGCTGGTCGGCGCCAGCACGTAAATCAATCGGTATTGGGTTTGCGGCTGTTTCGGGTCCGGTTCTGGGACGACGGCCAGTTTCGGCTTCGGATGCGCAGCAGCATCCACCCGCTGCAGCCACGTGGCGACGGCATAGGGCAGCTGGGTCGCTGGCGCTGATGCCGGGGCCTGGGCCGGGGTGGTTTCGCGGGTTTCGGCGCGGGTCAAATCCAGTGTGCGCATAGCTTTAACGAATTCTTACTTAGTTACTTTGCGGTGCTTGCAGAACTGCTGTTTTATTGGAAAGTGGACGGTTCTAAAACTGCAACATGTAATATTATCCGTTTTAGAGCAATTCTGGTTTGTGTTTCTTCGAACATAACCGGGTTAAAACGTCAGACATATGGAAGTGCCATAGTCGCGACAGCCTGTCAAGATTGCCAACCAGGTTGGCGATGGCGGCGGCTTTGCGTATGATTCCGGGCTCGTCTTTGAGGAATTACGCCATGCTGCCCACCATCGAACAACGCCTTGCCACTGAATTGGCCGCCAAGCCGGCCCAGGTGGCCGCCGCCGTCGCCCTGCTGGATGAAGGCGCCACCGTGCCTTTTATCGCCCGTTACCGCAAGGAAGCCACCGGAGGCCTGGACGATATCCAGTTGCGCCTGCTGGAAGAGCGCCTGCGCTACCTGCGCGAACTGGAAGAGCGCCGGGCCGCCATCGTGGCGTCGATTACCGAGCAAAACAAAATGACGCCGGAATTGCTGGACGCCGTCATGCATGCGGAAGACAAGACCCGCCTGGAAGATTTATACCTCCCCTATAAACAAAAACGCCGCACCAAGGCGCAGATCGCCATCGAAGCGGGCCTGATGCCGCTGGCCGACGCGCTGCTGGCCAATCCCGACCTGAACCCGGACGCCCACGCCGGAACATACCTGCGCGAAGCGTTCACCAATGCCGACGGCGTGGCCAATCCCGGCGTGCCGGACACCAAGGCCGCGCTCGACGGCGCGCGCCAGATCCTGATGGAACGCTTTGCCGAAGATGCAACCCTGCTGCAATCGCTGCGCGAATATGTGCAGGAACATGGCGTAGTTGAGTCCAAAGTCGTGGAAGGCAAGCAGGACGAAGGCGAAAAATTCGCCGATTACTTCGATTATTCGGAACCGCTGGCGTCGGTGCCGTCGCACCGCGCGCTGGCGCTGTTGCGCGGCCGCCGCGAAGGGGTGCTGGACGTGACGCTGCGCCTGGACTCGGAACCGGAAAAACCCAAGTGGGACGCGCCGCTGAACCCGTGCGAAAGCCGCATTGCCGCGCGTTTCGGCATCAGGCAGGCCGGCCGCGCCGCCGACAAATGGCTGGCCGACACGGCGCGCTGGACATGGCGCGTGAAAAGCTTCATGCACCTGGAGACTGAACTGATGGGCGCGCTGCGGGAAAAAGCCGAGACCGACGCCATCAATGTGTTCGCCACCAACCTGAAAGCGCTGCTCCTGGCCGCGCCGGCCGGCCAGCGCGCCACCATGGGCCTGGACCCGGGCTTGCGCACCGGCGTAAAAGTCGCCGTGGTCGATTCCACCGGCAAGGTGGTCGATACCGCCACGATTTATCCGCACCAGCCGAAAAACGACTGGGCCGGTTCGCTGCAAACGCTGGGCCGGCTGGCGGCCAAGCACAACGTGTCCCTGATTTCCATCGGCAACGGCACCGCCTCGCGCGAAACCGACAAGCTGGCGCAGGAATTGATCAAGCTGTATCCGGAACAGAAACTCACCAAGATCGTCGTCTCCGAAGCCGGCGCATCGGTGTATTCCGCGTCGGAATTCGCTTCGCGTGAATTGCCCGAGCTCGACGTGTCGCTGCGCGGCGCCGTCTCGATTGCCCGCCGCCTGCAGGATCCGCTGGCCGAACTCGTGAAAATCGACCCGAAATCCATCGGCGTGGGCCAGTACCAGCACGACGTGTCGCAAACCCAGCTGGCGCGCACGCTGGACGCCGTGGTCGAGGATTGCGTCAATGCCGTGGGGGTGGACGTCAACACCGCCTCGGCGCCGCTGCTGGCGCGCGTGTCGGGCCTGTCGGCCAGCGTGGCGCAGGGCATCGTGAATTACCGCGATGCGCATGGCGCGTTCGCGTCCCGCGCCGGCTTGAAGAAAGTGCCGCGGCTGGGCGACAAGACGTTTGAACAGGCGGCGGGCTTCCTGCGCATTTTGGGCGGCGAGAATCCGCTCGACGCGTCGGCCGTGCACCCGGAATCGTATCCGGTCGTGGAAAAAATCCTGTCCGATATCAAAAAGGATATCAAGGGCGTGATAGGCGCCGCCGCCCTGCTGAAATCGCTGAACCCGGCCAAGTACGCCGACGACAAGTTCGGCGTGCCGACCGTGACCGATATCCTGAAGGAACTGGAAAAACCGGGCCGCGACCCGCGTCCGGAATTCACCACGGCCACCTTCAAGGAAGGCGTGGAAGACATCAGCGACTTGCGTCCCGACATGATCTTGGAAGGCGTGGTGACCAACGTGGCCGCGTTTGGCGCGTTTGTCGACATCGGCGTGCACCAGGATGGCCTGGTGCACATTTCCGCGCTGTCCACCAGTTTCGTCAAGGACCCGCATACGGTGGTAAAAGCCGGCCAGGTAGTGAAGGTCAAGGTGCTCGAAGTCGACGTCAAGCGCAAGCGCATCGCGCTGACCATGCGCCTGAGCGACAGCGCGCCGCAGCCGGGTTCCCGCCCCGAACAGCGCGGCGACCGCAGCGACCGCCGCGCCATGGACCAGCAGCGCCAGCAGCAGCACAAGGCGCCGCAGCGCGAACCGGCGATCCAGGGCTCGATGGCGGCCGCGTTTGCCAAGTTGCGCAGCTAAAATTGCCAAAATACAAATTGGTGCCTGGCCCCGAAATGTCGACTAATAGAGCAGCGCAATAGGCCGCTGTTAGTACGATAGTGCGAAAGGGGCCAGGCACCTTTTTTCTTTGGCGCAAGACTCTACTGGCTGACCGATACCCGTGGAGTCGATTTCTTATAAAATGTCGGCATCTTCATCTTTTCCCCCGAGGCAGTTATGAGCGACGTACAAACCTGGATCAAAGAAACCGTGACCAACACGCCAGTGGTCCTGTTCATGAAGGGCACCGCCCAGTTCCCGCAATGCGGCTTTTCCGGCCGCGCCATCCAGATCCTGAAAGCGTGCGGCGTGGAAAACATCGCGACCGTGAACGTGCTGGACGACCCGGAAGTGCGCCAGGGCATCAAGGAATACTCGAACTGGCCAACGATTCCACAGCTGTACGTCCGCGGTGAATTCATTGGCGGTTCGGACATCATGTCGGAAATGTATGAATCCGGTGAATTGAAGGCCCTGCTGGACAACAATGGCTGAACGCAAGCGGCTCGTCATCGCCATCACGGGCGCCACCGGCGCCGTGTATGGCGTGCGGCTGCTGGAAGTATTGAAGGCGCTGCCCGTGGAAACCCACCTCGTGGTGTCCGATGCGGCAGTGCTGACCCTGCACCAGGAAACCGGCCTGCAGCGCAAGCAGGTGGAAGCGCTGGCCGACGTGGTGCACAAGCAAAACAATATCGGCGCCGCCATTGCCAGCGGCTCGTTCCAGTGCGACGGCATGGTGGTAGCGCCATGTTCGATGAAAACGCTGGCGGCCGTGGCGCACGGCCTGTCCGATAACCTGATCACGCGCGCGGCCGACGTGATGCTGAAGGAGCGCCGCCGCCTCGTGCTGATGGTGCGGGAAACCCCGTTCAACCTGGCGCACTTGCGCAACATGACCGCCGTCACGGAAATGGGCGGCATTATCTTCCCGCCCCTGCCCAGCTTTTATCACCTGCCCCAATCGATCGCGGAAATGGTCGATCACACCGTGGCGCGCGTGCTCGACCTGTTTGCAGTCGAACACACGCTGGCGCCGCGCTGGGCCGGCATGTAGCACCCGCGGCGCGGGTTTATTTGCCGAACCGGGTATCCGCCCGTTTCAATTCCCGCATTTCTTCCAGCATCCGGCGTTGCGCTATTCTTTTGCGCAGCACTTCAGCATGGCGCTCGGCGGTCATTGGCGGCGCAGTCATCAAGTCTTTCAATTGCGCGGAATTGCTGTAATTGTTTCGAATCAGACGGCTCAATGCAGACTCCTTGAAAACCACGTGCATGGTTATTGTGCCTGATTTTCATGTCGAGCTGATGACGATTTATTACGGAGCGGGGTGCAACAGTGTGCCGGGGACGCGGCGGCGGATATTTCCGCCGCCGGAAAGACGTTACTTCTGATAATTTACCCGCACCAGCATGCGGATAAATTCTCGGGCGATCTGGCGGTGGTGTTCATCCAGGCGCTGTAAATCGGCAATGAGTTTGACATCGGCCGACTCGAAGCGGGACAGATTACTGCCGTTTTGCTCGGCCGGCGCGGCCGATTCCGGCCCGCCAAAGCGCAGCCAGTCGGCGGGAACACCGAGCCATTGTGCAATCATGCGCAACTTTTCCTGCGTGGGAATCGCTTCGCCCACCAGCCATTTACGGGCCGCGTGCACGGTAATCGGCCGGCCGTCGAAACGGATATTGAATTCCCTGGCCAGGCGGGTGGGGCTGTCGGGTGAATAATGTGCGTTTTTAAGAGCCTGCTGGAGTCGCTGGCTAAAGCTTTCGCGTTCGTTGGATGAATTCATGGTTGCACTATTTCACGTCGCGGCATAATTGTCAGTCTCTCAGAGCTTGTGACAATCGAGAATTCAAAATATAACATTTACGGGCTCCCTGAACTCGTGAAGTTCTCGGCCCAATCCAAACTTTGTATCAAGCTCTGAATAATCCGGAAAATTGTATTCAGCGGCGGCAATCATAGATTGAACGTTCGTTCAGGACGATGCTTTTGCGCCACTTTCTCTCCAATTGTCACATAAATGTGACACTCATGGGGAGACTATGAAACGTATGATGCCGTCCGCGCCAGTGGCTCGTCGCACGATACCTTCGCGCCACAACTTGTGGAGATGCGCCAGCGCTTCGCCCAGGGCAAAGCTCAATTGATGGGCGTCCAGCGGGCGGCGGAACATCAATGGCACGATGTCGGCCGCCGTGCGCCACTGTCCTGAACAAGCTTCGACAACCTCCGCCAGGCGTGCTTCGTGGTGCGCGCGCAATTGTGCAATCCGCGTGTGCAAGCCGCGGAACGGCTTGCCGTGCGACGGCAGCACCAGGACGTCTTCCGGCAAGTCGTCATATCGCGATAATGATTGCAGGTATAACGCCAGTGGATTGGCTTCGGGCTCCACCGCGAACACGGACACGTTGGTGGAAATACGCGGCAATACCATGTCGCCGGAAATCAGCACATTCAATGCCGCGCAATACAGCGACACGTGTTCCGGCGCGTGGCCGAAGCCGGTGATGACGCGCCAGCCGTGCCGCCCGATGGGAATCACGTCGCCATCCTGCATGCGCGTGTACGCGGCCGGCACCGCCGGCACCAGCGACGGATAGTAATTGCGCCGGCTGCCCATCTTTTCCCGCATTTCCGCATCCTGCAGCCCATGGCGCTCAAAATGCGGCAGCGCCGATGTGCCGTCCACGCCTGGCAGCGCGGCCGACATCATGCGGGCAAAGCCGAAGTCGGCAGCCGACATCCACAGCGGCGCCTGCCAGCGGCGGCACAGCCAGTCGGCCAGTCCCACGTGGTCCGGATGGCAATGCGTGACCAGCACGCGCTGCAGCGCCCTGCCCTGCAAGCCTGTGGCAAACACAGCTTCCCAGCCGGCCATGGTGGCGTCCGTGGCCGCGCCGCAATCGACCACGCTCCAGCCGGGTTCCTGTTGTTCGCCCAAACAGTCTTCCAGCAGCCACAGGTTGATGTGGTCCAGTGCAAACGGCAGCGGCATGCGCAGCCACGCCACGCCGGGCGCCAGCGGCAAGACCTCGCCCGCGGCGGGCACCGTGTCGCCAAACGGGTAATGCAGTTGCGATTCAAGTGGATTCATTCGATGCCATGAGGTTCACAAGCAGTCCAGGCGCGCTACAATGCGCTTGACGTTACGTAAACGGAAGATAGAAAGGCGCAAGCTTGCCATTATGGCCTGTCCGCCCGGGTCTTTCCACAGAAACTGCCACTGACATGCCAACTTACACCATCACTGAACTGTCCCGTGAATTCGACGTCACGGCGCGCGCCATCCGTTTTTATGAAGACCAGGGCTTGCTGAGCCCCTCGCGCGAAGGCGCGGGCGGGCGCAACCGCGTCTATACGCCGCGCGACCGCACCCGCCTGAAGCTGACCTTGCGCGGCAAGCGCCTCGGCCTGTCGCTGTCGGAAATCAAAAGCCTGGTCGACATGTATGAATCGCCGAAGGATACCGCGGCGCAGATGCACCGCTTCCTCGGCGTGCTGAACCAGCACCGCGAAACCCTGGAACAGCAGCGCGAAGATATTGAAATGACCCTGGCGGAAATCACCGCCCACGAGGAGGAGTGCAAGCGCTTGCTCGCCGGGCTGGCGGAAAAAACCGGCGCCCCGGCGTAAACCGCCATGTGGACGGGGCCGGATGTGCGCATCCGGCCTACTTGACGTTTACGTTAACGTCACTTAAGCGTATCATGACCGCTTCACCATCCCTACAACAACGAGGACGACATGCTCCACCTTCCAGGCCTGACCTTTGACCACGGCGAAGACATCGCCGCCCTGCGCGAAGCCGTGCAACAGTTCGCCGCTGCGGAAATCGCGCCACGCGCCGCGGAAATCGACCGCACTGACCAGTTCCCGATGGACTTGTGGCGCAAGATGGGTGAGCTGGGCTTGCTGGGCATTACCGTGCCGGAAGAATACGGTGGCGCCAACATGGGCTACCTGGCGCACATCGTGGCCATGGAAGAAATTTCGCGCGCGTCGGCCTCGGTCGGCCTGTCGTATGGCGCCCACTCGAACCTGTGCGTGAACCAGATCAAGCGCAACGGCACGGAAGAGCAAAAGCACAAGTACCTGCCGAAACTGATTTCCGGCGAACACGTGGGCGCGCTGGCCATGTCCGAGCCGAACGCGGGGTCCGACGTGGTCAGCATGAAGCTGCGCGCCGACTGGAAAGGCGACCGCTGGGTCTTGAACGGCACCAAGATGTGGATCACCAATGGTCCGGACGCCGACGTGCTGGTGGTGTATGCGAAAAACGACCTGGAAGCCGGCCCGCGCGGCATGACCGCGTTCCTGATTGAAAAAGGCTTCAAGGGCTTCTCGATCGCGCAAAAACTCGACAAGCTGGGCATGCGCGGTTCGCACACCGGCGAACTGGTGTTCGAGGACTGCGAAGTGCCGGCGGAAAACGTGCTGGGCGGCCTGGGCAAGGGTGTCAACGTGTTGATGTCGGGCCTGGACTTCGAGCGCACCGTGCTGTCCGGCGGCCCGCTCGGCATCATGCAGGCGTGCATGGACGTGGTGGTGCCGTATGTCCACGACCGCAAGCAGTTCGGCCAGCCGATCGGCGAATTCCAGCTCATGCAGGGCAAGCTGGCCGACATGTATTCCACCATGATGGCGTGCAAGGCGTACGTGTATGCGGTGGGCCAGGCTTGCGACCGCGCCACCACGCCGGAAGCCGTGCGCCAGCTGCGCAAGGATGCCGCCGGCGCAATTCTGTATAGTGCCGAGAAAGCGACGTGGATGGCCGGCGAGGCGATCCAGACGCTGGGCGGCAACGGCTACATCAACGAGTATCCGGTCGGCCGCCTGTGGCGCGACGCCAAGCTGTATGAAATCGGCGCCGGCACCAGCGAAATCCGCCGCATGCTGATCGGCCGCGAACTGTTCGCGGAAACCAGGTAAGCGCGTGCGCGGGGAATGCGCGTGGCCGGCATAAACCCTCTGATATGCGGGCGCCCGGCCTGAAGGCCCGGCGCCCGGATGACCATGCGGACCTGTTCATGACGCAAGCTGCATTCCCCAAACTGCTGTCGTCCCAGATAGCATTCGACATCGCGCGCACCATCCGCGACGGTTTCGACAAGCATTACCGGCTGTTCCGCCAGAGCAGCCAGCAAGCCAAGGTGCATTTCGAGCGCGGCGCGTGGAAAGTCGCGCAAGACGCCGCGCGCGAGCGCATCGGCTTTTATGACAAGCGGGTGCAGGAGTGCGTGCACATGCTGGAAGACGAATACGACCCGCGCGAATTGACCGACGACGTGTGGCGCGAATGCAAGCTGCATTTCATTGGCCTCTTGTCCGGCCACAAGCAGCCGGAACTGGCGGAAACGTTCTTCAATTCGGTCTGCTGCAATATCCTGCACCGCAGCTACTTCCACAACGAATTCATCTTCGTGCGGCCGGTGGTGTCGACCGAATACATCGACACCGACGAGCCGGCGCCCACCTACCGCACGTATTACCCGGGCGTGGACGGCTTGCGCTTCACGCTCAAGCGCATCGTCACGAACTTCCAGCTCAACGCGAAGTTCGCCAACCTGGACCGCGACGTCGGCCAGGTGGAAGCGCGCCTGCGCCAGCTGTTCGGCGGCGAGGAACTCGAACCGAACCACCAGATCCAGGTACTGTCGTCGCTGTTCTTCCGCAACAAGGGCGCCTACATCGTCGGCAAGGGCATCAATGGCGCGCGCGAATATCCGTTCGTGGTGCCGATCCTGCACAACCGCAACGGTGAACTGATCCTCGACACGGTGTTGTTCGACAAGGAACAGATCATCATCCTGTTTTCCTTCACGCGCGCTTACTTCCAGGTCGACATGGAAGTGCCGTCGGCATACGTGCAATTCCTGCGCACCCTGTTGCCGCGCAAGCCGCGCAGTGAAATCTACACGGTGCTGGGCCTGCAAAAGCAGGGCAAGACCCTGTTCTACCGCGACTTCCTGCAGCACTTGAAGCATTCGTCGGACCTGTTCGACGTGGCGCCCGGCATCCGCGGCCTGGTGATGCTGGTGTTCGCGCTGCCGTCGTTCCCGTACGTGTTCAAGATCATCAAGGATTTCTATCCCGCGCCCAAGGAAACCACGCGTGCGCAGATCAAGGAAAAATACCTGCTGGTCAAGCACCACGACCGCGTGGGCCGCATGGCCGATACGCTGGAATATTCCAACGTGGCGTTCCCGCGTCACCGCATGAAGGAAGAACTCATCGCGGAAATCCGCCATTACGCGCCGTCGCTGCTGGAGGAAGACGGCGACAAGATCGTCATCAGGCACCTGTACATCGAACGCCGCATGGTGCCGCTCAACATCTGGCTGACACACGCGGAACAGGAAGGCGACGACGCCCGCATCGAGCATGGCGTGCTGGAGTACGGCAACGCCATCAAGGACCTGGTGGCGGCCAACATCTTCCCCGGCGACATGCTGTACAAGAACTTCGGCGTGACGCGCCACAAGCGCGTGGTGTTTTACGATTACGATGAAATCGAGTACATCACGGACTGCAATTTCCGCGACATTCCCCAGGCCCGCAACGAGGAAGATGAAATGTCGGCCGAACCGTGGTATCCGGTCGGACGGCACGACGTGTTCCCCGAACAGTTCGGCCGTTTCCTGCTGGGGAACGCGAAGATCCGCAAATACTTCCTGCAGCACCACGCCGACCTGCTGACGCGCGAATTCTGGCAGACGCGCAAGGAGCGCATCCTGGCCGGCGAAGTCGAGGATATCTTCCCCTATCCGCAAGACGTGCGTTTTTCGTACCAGGGCTTGCCCACTACCCCTCCGGCGCATGTCGCGCCGACCTTACTGGAGACTACTGAAAATGAATGATCCAATCGTGATTGTTGGCGCCGCACGGACCCCGATGGGCGCTTTCCAGGGCGATTTTTCCGCCAAGGCCGCCCATGACCTGGGCGCGGTGGCGATCGCCGCCGCGGTCGAGCGCGCCGGCATTGCCCCGGCCAAGGTCGAGCACGTGTACTTCGGCAACTGCCTGATGGCCGGCCAGGGCCAGGCCCCGGCGCGCCAGGCGCTGCTGAAGGCCGGCCTGCCGACGTCCACCGGCGCCGTGACCTTGTCGAAAATGTGCGGCTCGGCCATGCAGGCCGCGATCTTCGCGTACGACACGCTGGCCGCCGGTTCGGCCAGCGTGGTGGTGGCGGGCGGCATGGAATCGATGACCAACGCGCCGTACCTGATCCCGAAGGCGCGCGGCGGCTACCGCATCGGCCACGGCATGATGTTCGACCACATGATGTACGACGGCCTGGAAGACGCGTATTCGCGCAATGAGAAAACCGGCGAAGGACGCTCGATGGGCACGTTCGCCGAAGAGTGCTCGGCGCATTACCAGTTCTCGCGCGAAGACCAGGACGCTTTCGCGATCGCCTCGGTCAAGCGCGCGCAGGAAGCCACCAATGAAGGCTACTTCAAGTGGGAAATCGCGCCCGTCACGGTCAGCTCGCGCGCCGGCGACGTGGTGATCGACAAGGATGAAGGCCCGTCGAAGGCCAAGCCGGAAAAGATCCCGTCGCTGCGCCCGGCGTTCAAGAAGGACGGCACCATCACCGCCGCCTCGTCGTCGTCCATCAATGACGGCGCCGCCGCGCTGGTCATGATGCGCGAATCGACCGCGAAGGAACTGGGCCTGGCGCCGATCGCGAAAATCCTCGCGCACGCCACCAATGCGCAGGAACCGAACTGGTTCACCACCGCGCCGATCGGCGCGATCCAGAAGGTGTATGCGAAGACCGGCTGGTCTACCGCCGACGTCGACCTGTTCGAGATCAACGAAGCGTTTGCCGCCGTGCCGATGGCCGCCATGCGCGACCTGGAAATCCCGCACGACAAGGTCAACATCCACGGCGGCGCCTGCGCGCTGGGCCATCCGATCGGCGCTTCGGGCGCCCGCATCCTGGTCACCCTGATGGGCGCGCTCAAGCGCACCGGCGGCAAGCGCGGCGTCGCGGCGCTGTGCATCGGCGGCGGCGAAGCCACCGCCATGGCCATCGAGATGGTGTAAGCGATGCCGACCGCACTCATCATCGGCGCATCGCGCGGCATCGGCCATGAACTGGCGCGCCAGTACCTGCGCGACGGCTGGCGCGTGATCGCCACGGCGCGCAAGCCGGACGACGTGGACGCCCTGGCCGCCATGGGTGCGGAAGCCCACGGCCTGGACGTGACCAACGTGGAAGCCGTGGCGGGCCTGGGCTGGAAACTCGACGGCGAACAGCTGGACGTGGCGATCCTCAACGCGGGCGTATTCGGGCCGCGCCACGACGGCTTTCCCATGCAGGCCGACTTCGACCAGGTCATGCACACCAATGTGCTGGCCGCGATGCGGCTGCTGCCCGTCATTGCGCCGATGGTGGCGTCGGTGCGCGCCAGGAATGGCAAGCTGGCCGTGCTGTCGTCGCACATGGGATCGCTCAGCGAACGCGACAACCCGAGCGGTTCGCTGTACCGCGCCAGCAAGGCCGCGCTCAATTCCGTGCTGATCGATACGTCGCTGACGTTCGGCCCGCAGGGCGTCACCTGCGTGGCGCTGCACCCGGGCTGGGTGCGCACCGACATGGGCGGCGCCGGCGCCGATCTTTCAGTCGAGGAAAGCGCCGCCGGCATCCGCGAGACGCTGGCGGCGTTGCCGGTATCGGCCAAGGCCACCTACCGCAATTACGACGGCACGGAAATCGGCTGGTAAGTCCCATAAACAGTGACGCAGGGCGGATCAGGCGCAACGCGCCGTCATCCGCCAGACGCCGGCATCCCGCACACAATGGCGGATTACAGACAACAAACGAGACACCACATGATCCTGAGTGAACAACACCAAATGATCCGCGACGCCCTGCGCGCCTTCTCGCAGGAGCGCCTGGCGCCACAAGCGGCCCGGTGGGACAAGGAACACCACTTCCCGAAAGAAGAATTGAAAGAGCTGGCCGCGCTGGGCGCGTTCGGCGTGGCGGTGCCGGAAGAACTGGGCGGCGCCGGCATGGATTACGTGTCGCTGGCGGTGGTGCTGGAAGAAATCGCGGCCGGCGACGGCGGCACTTCCACCATCATTTCCGTCAACAATTGCCCGGTGTGCAGCATCGCGATGATGTACGCCAACGACAAACAAAAGCAGCAATGGCTGCGCCCCCTGGCGCAGGGCGAGATGCTGGGGGCGTTTTGCCTGACCGAACCGCATACGGGCTCCGACGCGGCCGCGCTGCGCACCACGGCCACGCGCGATGGCGACCATTACGTGCTGAACGGCGTCAAGCAATTCATCACCAGCGGCAAGTATGCCGACGTCGCCATCGTCATGGCCGTGACCGACAAGGCGGCCGGCAAGAAAGGCATCAGCGCGTTCTGGGTGCCGACCGATACGCCCGGCTATATCGTGGCCAACCTGGAACAGAAGATGGGCCAGCACTCCTCGGATACCGCGCAAATCCTGTTTGAAAATTGCCGCATCCCGGCGGAAAACCTGATCGGCCAGGAAGGCCAGGGTTACAAGATCGCGTTGTCCGGCCTGGAAGGCGGCCGCATCGGCATCGCCTCGCAATCGGTCGGCATGGCGCGCGCCGCCTATGAAGCGGCGCTGAAATACGCGAAGGAGCGCGAAAGTTTCGGCCAGGCCATCTTCGAGCACCAGTCGGTGCAATTCAAGCTGGCCGACATGGCCACGCAGATCGAAGCGGCGCGCCAGCTGATCCTGCATGCGGCGTCGATGAAGGATGCGGGCTTGCCGTGCCTGAAGGAAGCCGCCATGGCCAAGCTGTTCGCGTCCGAAATGGCGGAACGGGTGTGCTCGGACGCGATCCAGGTGCACGGTGGCTATGGCTACGTGTCGGACTTCCCGGTCGAGCGCATCTACCGCGACGTGCGCGTGTGCCAGATCTATGAAGGCACCAGCGATATCCAGAAGATCCTGATCGCGCGCGCGATCTGAGGGGGCGCGCTACAGCGCCGATTTACAGCGCCAATTCAAACGCCAGCCGCAGCGTGCGCGCGCCGCGCCCCACGGTTTCCCGCAGCGATCCGCGCTGCGCATCGCGGTAGCGCTGCATCGTGTAGCGCTGCTGCGCCAGCGCATCGGCCACGCCGATGCGCAACTGGAGGCCGGCGGCGGGTTTCCACAGCAGGTACCAGTCCAGCACCCGCTCCGGCCCGGCGGCGCCATCGAGGACGGCCGAGCGGCGCAGCGGACCGCCCCCCTTGTATGTGAAGCTGGCGCCGCTGCTCCATGCGCCGCCGGGCCTGGCGTCCACCCCGACGCTGGCCGACAGCGGCGTCTGTTCGGCCAGGCGGTTGGCGGGACCGGGCACGCTGTCCAGCCGCGACCAGTTGCGCGCGGCGTTGGCGCGCCACGTCCATGCCACTCCTTGCCAGGCCACCGGCGGCAGCTTCATGTCGAATTCGAGGCCGGCCACGGACGCCGTGCCGTCGTTGACGGGCGTCTCGACCCAGTCCATACCGTCCCGGAACAGCCGCCGCGCCGTGACGTCGGTCACGCGGCGCGCATAGGCCGACAGGCCCATCACCCCGCCGCCCTGCCCGCCCGGGTAATATTCGACGCCGCCATCGGCGCCCCACGCCAGTTCCGGCCGCAATTGCGGATTGCCCTGCACGTGCGGCGCGGTCGGGCCGTTATCGTTGTTGACGGTATAGCGGCGCGGCACCAGGTCGGCCGTGGCGGGCGCCTTGTAGGTGCGGGCCAGCGCCATGCGCCAGCGCAGGCGCTCGCCATCTTTCCACAGCGCCTGCGCCACCGGGCTGACGACGCTGGACCGCACGCCGGTTTTCGCCATGGCGCGCCCGCTGATCGACGTATCGAGCCCTTCCCAGCGCAAGCCCGCATACACCTGCAGGCGCGGCGTCCATTCCCATTCATCCTGCACGTACAGGGCCAGGCGGCGCACGTCGGCCGTGTATTGCTGGTCCAGGTCGAACAGGGACGTCCCTTGCGGCGTGCGGTCGTGCTGGGTGCGGGTTTCGCCGCGCCGCGTCCACCCGCCATCCCAGCCGGCCGCCACGCCGTGGCCGGCGCCCAGCGGCACGAACACCTTGCCGCTGGCCGTGGCGCTGTCGTCGCTGGCGCTTGAGAGCACGGCGCGCAGCAGCCACGGCGCCTGTCCGGCGTCCGAACCCGTGAACAGGTAATCGCCATGGCGCCGGTTCAGCGCCACGCCGCCCTTGGCTTCCAGCCTGCCGTCATGCTCCAGACGCCGGCTCCACGCCACGTCGCTGCGCAGGGTTTCCATATGCGAGACAAAACGCATGCGCGCATGGGGCGACGCGGTCGGAGCGCCCAGCAGCGTGGTTTCATCGGTCCGGCCGCCATTGTGGAGCCGCGCGGCGTCGAGCAGGCTTTGCCATACCAGGCTGGCGTCACCGGTTTTCCATTCCAGGCGCGGCGCCAGGCTGGCCCGCGTGGTGTGGCTGGCATAGCGTTCATCGAAGCGGCGCAGCGCCGTGCCCTCGATGCCATCCGCGCCGGTATCGGCCGTGGCGGCGTATCCAATCCAATCGGCGGTGCTGCGCGCCAGGGTGGCGGCCACCGTGTAGCCAAAGCCGCCGTCGCGGCCGGCCGCCTGCACGGTCGCGCCGGGACTGGCGTGGCCCCGGCGCGATTCGATGCCCAGCTTGACGTCGGTGCGCGGCGCGGTGGCGCGGCGCAGCACGATATTGATGCTGCCGGCGATGGCTTGCGCACTGCTGTCGGCGCTGGCGCTGCGCAGGATTTCCACGCGCTCGACCAGTTCCGGCGACAGGCTGTCGATGGTGAATCCCGGCGGCGCCGGGTCGCCATTGATGAGGATTTGCGTGTAGCCGCTGCCCAGGCCACGCAGGCGCACGTCGCTGCCGGACACCGTCACGCCGGGCAGCCGCTGCAACGCGCCGGACAGGGCGCCGTCGCCATATTGCAGCAATTCGTCGCGCGCCACCGTGATGCGCCCGGCCGTGCCGTCGCGGCGCTGCGCCTGCGCCGCGCTGCCGGTGATTTCCACCCGCTGCATGGCGGGAGCGGGAGTGGAAGCGGGCTCGGCGCCGGCCGCCGCCGGGCAAGCCTGGGCCAATACCGCGGCCAACGCGGCAGCCAACGGGGTGGCCACTCCTGTTCTGCATAACACCGTCATCGTCACTGCCGCACGTGATTGAAAAGGCACGCAGTGTAACGGCGGCCGTCGCGGCAATGGAAGCGCGATGCGACGAAGCGCCGCGCCGTGCGGCGAACCGGTGGCAGGCGGCCCTGCCGGGCCGCGCCGGGTCAAATGGTGGCGTTTTCCTCGCGCTCCAGCCACGCCTCGGCTTCGCGCAGCGTGGCCTCGAGCACGGTGCGCACTTCGGCGAAATGCGCCGGCCATTCATCGCGGCGGTCTTCGGTGATGGCGTTTTCCGCATCGAGTGTCGCGCGGATCAGGCGCTTGGCGCCGAGCACGCCAATGGCGCCGCGCAAGCCGTGCAGGATGCGCGCCGCGTCGGCCGGCCGGTTTTCGCGCAGCGCCAGGTCGGCGTCGTCGGCCGGCTTCATGCCTGCGGTGACGGCGCCGCGCACCATGCGGAACATGACCGCGCGTCCCTTCGGATCCTTGCCCATGACCTTCATCAGGCCCGACATGTTGAACAGCGGTTCGGGTTCCGGCGTGGCGGCGTCTGGCGCGGACGGGACGGCTGGCGCGGCGGGAACGACAGACGCGGCAGGGACGGACGTGCCATGGGACGCAGCCTGGGCAGCAGGGGCGGCGGATACAGCGGGTGCGGCGGGCGCCGCCGCTGCGCCGGCTTGCGGCGACGGCTTGCCATTGGCCAGGCGCGCGCCCGGTCCCGCCGGCAAATGCCGCGTGATCACGGCCAGCATGTCTTCCACCACCACCGGCTTGGCAATGAAATCGCTGATGCCGGCTTCGACGCAGCGGTCGCGTTCGGACGCCAGCACGCCGGCCGTCATGGCGATTACCGGCAGCGTGAGTTTCAATTCGCGGCGCACCATGGCGGTGGCGGAAAAGCCGTCCAGCACCGGCATCTGCATGTCCATCAGCACGATGTCATAGTGCGCCGCCTCGGTGCGCAGCAAGTCGACCGCCTGCTGGCCGTCGCCGACGATATCGACCGTGGCGCCGGCGTGTTCGAGGATGCCGCGCGCCACGGCCTGGTTCAGCACATTGTCTTCCACCAGCAGGAAATGCACGTCCCGCAACCGTCCGGCAATGGCGCTGGGGGCGGACGCGCCATCGGCGCCGCCGGCCTTGGTCTGCAAGGCCTGGTGCAACGCATCGTACAGGCTCGACGCCGTGACCGGCTTGACCAGCACCGCGTCGGGCTGTAATTGCCGGCCGGACGTGGCGGCCGCGTCGATGCGGTCGCGCGCAAAGGCATTGAGCATGGTTACCACCGGCAATTGGTCGGCAACGTTGCGCAGTTGGCGGATCGCGCCCGGCCCTTCCATGCCGGGCATGTGCCAGTCCGCCAGCAGCAGCGTGCATGGCGGCTGCGCCTGCAAGCGTTCCATGGCCGCGTCAAATGATGGCGCCTGTTCCGCTTCCCAGCCCCAGCTACGGATCAGCTCGCACACCAGTTCGCGGCTGGTCGCGTTATCGTCGGCCACCAGCACGCGCTGCATGGCGCTGCCGGGCTGCGGCGCGGTCTTGGCGGCATCGGCCACCACGTCGAACGGCAGCGTGAACCAGAAACGGCTGCCCTGGCCTGGCGTGCTGTCGATCGCGATCTCGCCGCCCATCAATTCGATCAGCTTGCGCGTGATGGCCAGCCCCAGCCCGGTGCCGCCAAAGCGGCGCGTGATGCTTTCATCGCCCTGGGTGAAGGCGTTGAACAATTGCGCCTGTTGCGCCTCGCTGATGCCGATGCCGGTGTCGGCCACCTCGAAACGCAGGCGGGCGCGCTGGCCGCTGCGCGTGGCCACGGCGACCCGCACCACGACTTCGCCCTGGGCCGTGAACTTGATGGCGTTGCCGGCCAGGTTGACGAGGATTTGCTGCAGCCGCAGCGCATCGCCATGCAACTGGCGCGGCACGTCCGGCGCCACCGCAATGGCCAGCTCCAGTTCTTTCTCGCCGGCGTTCATGGTCATCGTGGTGGCCAGGCTGCTCATGGTTTCATCGAGGTCGAAATCCACCGGCGCCAGTTCCATGCGGCGCGCCTCGATCTTGGAAAAGTCCAGCACGTCGTTGAGGATGGCCAGCAGGGTCTGGCCGGACGCCTGCACCATGTTCAGGTACTTGCGCTGCTGGGTGGTCAGCGGCGTATTGCCCAGCAGGTGCGCCATGCCCAGCACCGCATTCATCGGGGTGCGGATTTCATGGCTCATGTTGGCCACGAAATCGCTCTTGGCGCGGTTGGCCGCCTCGGCGCGGTCGCGCGACTGTTCCAGCTCGGCCGCATGGGCTTCGGCTTCGCGCCGCAAGCGCTCGCGTTCCGTCATGTCGGCCACCACGGCCAGCACCTTGCTGCCTTCGCCGGTGCGGATGGCGCTCAGGTTGATTTCGACAGGGAAACGGCTGCCATCCTTGCGCAAGCCTTCCAGCGGGCGCCCGCCGGCCATGCGCACCGGTTCCGGCGACATGCGCGCCGACGTGAAAGCGGCCCGCAATTGCTGGTGCTCGGCGCGCTGTTCGGGCGGCACCAGGATTTCCACCTGCTGGCCCAGGATGGCTTCGCGCGCATGGCCGAAGCAGCGCTCCGCTTCGCGGTTGAAGATTTCGATCCGGCCTTCCGCATCGGTCACGATGATGGGGTTGGGCGCCAGGTCGATCATGTCGAGCAGGCGGCGGTCGGCCGCTTCGCGCTGGCGCATCAGGCTGTTGAATGCTTCGGTGACTTCGCCGATTTCATCGCTGGCCGACACCGGGATCGGCGTGAAGGCGGCCTGCCCGGCGCGCATGCGCAAAATCGCCGCGTGCAGCCGCCCCAGCGGCGCCATGAGTTTCATGGTGAGCCAGCCGATCAGCGCGGCCGCCGCCAGCGACGCCAGCACGCCCCACGCCGCCACGCGCGACAGCATGCCCTCGAACGGTTCGAACGCTTCGTCCACCGGCAGCGACGCGGCCAGCAGCCAGTCGACGGATTTCAGCGCCTTGAAACTGTTCAGCGCCCGCAAACCGGAACTGTTGGTACTGATGACGGTGCCTTCGAACCCGTCCTTGAGCGCGCGCGTGGTGGCGGGATTGGCGTTGGGCGGACGCGGTTTCAGCAGGCGCGCGGGGTCGGGATACAGCACGTACACCGGTACGTCGGAGCGCGTGACGGCGAAATAATAGCCGGTGCGGCCGACCTTGGCCGTGCGCAGGTGGCCCAGCACATTGTCCTTGTACAGCCGCAATACGCCGACCAGCACGGCCTGCACCTCGCCTTTCTGGTCCAGCACGGGCGCGGCCATCTGCACGATGGGCTGCTTGCCGGTGCGGCCGATCACGGGATCGGCGATCAGCGGCTGGCGCGTGGCCAGCACGCGTTTGAAGTAATCGCGGTCGCCGGCATTGACGCGGGTGCGGCCTTCCACTTCCGGCAAATCGGCAATGATCTGGCCCGACGGATCCATCACCAGCACATCGTCGAACAGCGACAGCACCGCATGGCCGGCGTAATACGCGCGCAGCGCGGCGGGGTCGCGCGCAATCCCGGGCGGCTGCATCCGGGCGGACAGCGCGACGATGCCCAGCAACATGTTCAGCTTGTCGTCGAGTTCTTCGGCGGTGCGGTTGATGAGCGCGGTCTGCTGGGCAAACAGGACGCGTGTGAAATCGTCCTCCAGCTTGCGCATCTGCATCGCAGTCACGAAGCCCACCACGACAACCGACGTGATGCTGGTGGCGAGCGCAACCTTGACTTTGATGCCGAGCGGTTTCATGTGGTCCTTGGCTGAGGAATGCCTGAAAAATTAAGCATGTCCGTGGCAAGGATACCATGGCAAAAGCGGCCCTTGGCAACATTGCCAGGGAAGAAATGCAGGGTGTGCCGTGACGGCGGCGGCCGCCGCCACGGGCCACTTACGGCTGGCCGGCCGCCAGGCTGATTTCGCGCTGTTCCGGCCAGTTCCAGCGCCCTTCCAGGCGCCAGTCGCGCTGCTGGCTTTCCACCAGCACGTGCCAGCGGCTGCGTTCCAGCATCGGCAAGGCCGCATCGAACACGCCGTCCGGCGCCGGATGCACTTCCAGCACCACGTCCTTGGACGGTTGCGTGGCGTGCGCCAGGCGCAACACCAGGGTGGCCGGGATCGCGGCGCGGCTGTCGATTTTGCCGGCAAGCATGCCGCGCGCCGCGTCATAGCGCAACACGGCGGCAATGCCGAGGTCGGCGGCGGCGCGGTCGCGCCGCAAGTCCTGGTTGATGGCTTTGCCCTGCTTGTAATAATCGCCCACCACCAGGGCGTCCGGATGGGAAAACGCCAGCCATCCGGTATACGAGCCTGCCAGCAGGACGATGAACGGGCCCAGCATCAATAGCCAGGGCCAGCGTTGCGTCCACCACGGTGTGGTATCCATCTTGATTCCTTTCAACGGCGCGGTATGATGAACACCGCTTCTTCCTGCACATGCAATGCCGGGTCGTCCAACGCGGTCAGCGCCACGGCGATCCGGTTCGACCCTTTCTGGCCATGGCCGGCGGCCACCCGCAGGCGCAACGGCACGGCCAGCGTTTCCGTGGCGCCCACCGCCACCACGTCGGCCGTCACGGGCGCCAGCGATTCCATTCCCGAGACCGTGATGCGGTAACGGTGCGGCTGTTCCGTGGTATTCATGATCTGCAACCGGTACACGTTCTCGATCGCGCCATCTTCCACTTCACGGCCCATGGCGCCGCGGTCGCGCAACACGTCCAGCTTCAGCGGCGTGCGCATCCACAATGCCGCGCCAAACGCGCCGATGATCAGCCACAGCACCGCGCTGTAGATCAGGATGCGTGGACGCAACACCTTGCGCCAGCTGGCCGCCTTGCCGCTGCCGGTGGCGTAATGGATCAGGCCGCGGGGACGGCCGATCTTGTCCATCACGCCGTCGCATGCATCGATGCAGACCGCGCAACTGATGCATTCATACTGCAAGCCTTTGCGGATGTCGATCCCCGCCGGGCAGACCTGCACGCACATCGAACAATCGATGCAGGCGCCGCCCTGCTTGCCCATCGGTGCGCGCGGCTCGCCGCGCTGGGCGTCATACGTGACAATCAGCGTGTCACGGTCGAACATCGAGCTCTGGAAGCGCGCATAGGGGCACATGTAGCGGCACACCTGTTCGCGCAGCCAGCCAGCGTTGCCATAGGTGGCAAAGCTGTAAAACAGGACCCAGAACGTTTCCCATGGGCCGAACTGCAGCTGGCTCAGGGTCCGGATCGGCGTGAAATAGCCGACGAAGGTGTAGCCGGTCCACAGGGCCACCAGGCCCCACGACAGATGCTTGCCGCCGCGGCGCCACGCCTTGTCGAACGTGAGGCCCTGCTTGTCCAGGCGCAGGCGTGCGCTGCGCGGACCTTCCCAGCGGCGTTCCAGCCACAGGAAGATTTCCGTATACACCGTTTGCGGGCAGGCGAAGCCGCACCACGCCCGGCCCGTCACGGCCGTCACCAGAAACAGGCTGTAGGCGCAGATGATCAGCAATACCGCCAGGTAAATGAAATCCTGCGGCCACAGCACCAGGCCAAAGATGTAGAACTTGCGCGCCCCCAGGTCAAACAGCAGGGCCTGGCGGCCATTCCATTGCAGCCACGGGGCCGCATAGAACGCTATCTGCGTCAGCCATACACACAGCCAGCGCAGCCGTGTGTAGTAGCCTTGCGTTTCGCGCGGGTGGATCGCCTCGCGCGGCGCATACATCTTAATGATTCGTTCCGGGGCGTTCATCGTTGGTTACGGCCACTGCCGCCTCATTTGCAGGTTTCGCTGCGGGCGAATTGGACAGGCTCCACACATAGGCCGCCAGCACGTGCACCTTGCCTTCGCCGAGGAAATCGGCAAACGCGGGCATGGTGCTGTTGCGGCCCTTGGTGATGGTTTCCTTGATGGTTTCCAGGCCGCCGCCATGCAGCCACACCTTGTCCGTCAGGTTGGGCGCGCCCAGCGCCTGGTTGCCGGTGCCGGCCGCCGTGTGGCAGGCCATGCAGGCGGCAAACTTGGACTTGCCGAACACCGCCTTGATCGGGTCGGCCGCGCCGCCGGACAGGCTGGCCACGTAGTGCGCCACGTTTTCCACGTCCTTGTCCGAACCCAGCGCCGCGCCCATCGGCGGCATCACGCCGTTACGGCCGTGCAGGATGGTGGTCTTGATCACGTCGGGCGCGCCGCCGTACAGCCAGTCCTTGTCGGTCAGGTTGGGGAAGCCCTTGCTGCCGCGCGCATCGGAACCGTGGCACTGTGCGCAATACGTCAGGAACAGGCGTTCGCCGATCGCATGCGCTTTCGGGTCGGCCGCCACCACCTGGATATCCTGCTTCAGGTAGCCGTCGAACAGCGGGCCATAATCCTTGGTGGCCTTGTCGAGTTCAGCCTGGTACTGGCCGCTGGATTTCCAGCCCAGCTTGCCGGCGTAGGTGCCGAGGCCCGGATACAGGAACAGGTACGCCAGGCCGAACACGATGGTGATGTAGAACAGCCACATCCACCAGCGCGGCATCGGCGTGTTCAGTTCCGTCAAGTCTTCGTCCCAGACGTGGCCGGTGGTGCCGATCGGGTTGTCCTTGCCGGCCTTGATCTTGTGCATCGACTGCGAATACAGCAGCACGGCGCAGCCGATCACGCCCAGCATGGTGAGCACGACGATGTACAGGTTCCAGAATTCACTGGTGAAGTCGGACATGATCAATCCTCCCCGTCAGTAAAAGGCAGTTGCGAGGCTTCCGCGAACCGGGGCTGGTTGCTGCGTGCCCAGGCCCAGTACACGATACCCATGAAGGTCAGGAATGAGACCACCGTCATCACGCTGGCGGCACGGTCGAATAATAAGTGCAGGTCCATGTTCAGTTCTCGTTCGGTTACGTGCTCAGTTGCGTGTCTTGATGGCGGTACCCAGGCCTTGCAGGTACGCGATCAGCGCATCTTCTTCGGTCTTGCCTTCCAGCTCCTTCGGCGCGGCGGCGATCTCGGCGTCCGTGTACGGGTCGCCCAGGCGCTGCAGCGCGCGCAGGCGCGGCACGATGTCGGCAGGCTTCAGCGCGGTGGCGGCCAGCCATGGATAGCCGGGCATGTTCGATTCCGGCACCACGTCGCGCGGATTGACCAGGTGGGTGCGGTGCCATTCATCGGAATAGCGGCCGCCGACGCGGGCCAGGTCCGGGCCGGTGCGCTTGGAACCCCACTGGAACGGGCGGTCGTAGACGAATTCACCGGCCACCGAATAGTGGCCATAGCGCTCGGTCTCGGCGCGGAACGGGCGGATCATCTGCGAGTGGCAGCCGTAGCAGCCTTCGCGCACATACACGTCGCGTCCGGCCAGGCGCAGCGGGCTGTATGGCTTGATGCCCGCCACCGGTTCCGTTGTGGACTTCTGGAAGAACAGTGGAATGATTTCCACCGCGCCGCCCACCGACACCACCAGCACCACCAGCGCGATCAGCAGCCAGGGGTTTTTCTCGATCCATTCATGCGAAAATTTCATTTGGCTCTCCTCAGGCCGCTTTTAACTCAGGAATGCGGGCTTCAGGCGTTTTCTGGCCACGCAGGGTCATCCACATGTTGTAGGCCATCAGGCACATGCCGCTCAGGTACAGGGCGCCGCCCAGCACGCGCACCACGTAGTACGGATAGGTTGCCTTCACGCCTTCCACGAAGGTGTAGGTCAGGGTGCCGTCCGGATTGACCGCGCGCCACATCAGGCCCTGCATCACGCCGGCGATCCACATCGCGGCGATGTACAGCACGATGCCGATGGTGGCGACCCAGAAGTGCACGTCGACCAGCTGGGTGCTCCACATTTCCTTGCGGCCGGCCAGGCGCGGCAGCAGGTAATAGATCGAACCCATGGTGATGAAGCCGACCCAGCCCAGCGCACCGCCGTGGACGTGGGCGATGCCCCAGTCGGTGTAGTGCGACAGCGCGTTGACGGTCTTGATCGACATCATCGGGCCTTCGAAGGTGGCCATGCCGTAGAACGACAGCGACACGATCATGAACTTCAGGATCGGATCGGTGCGCAGCTTGTGCCATGCGCCCGACAGGGTCATCATGCCGTTGATCATGCCGCCCCACGATGGCGCCAGCAGGATCAGCGAAAACACCATGCCCAGCGACTGGGTCCAGTCAGGCAGGGCGGTGTAGTGCAGGTGGTGCGGACCGGCCCACATGTAGGTGAAGATCAGCGCCCAGAAGTGCACGATCGACAGGCGGTACGAGTACACGGGACGCTCGGCCTGCTTCGGAATGAAGTAGTACACCATGCCCAGGTAGCCGGCCGTCAGGATGAAGCCCACCGCGTTGTGGCCATACCACCACTGGATCATCGCGTCCTGCACGCCGGTGTACATCGAATACGATTTCCACAGCGTGGCCGGCATGCTCATGCCGTTCACCACGTGCAGCAGGGTCACGGCCAGGATGAAGCCGCCGAAGAACCAGTTGGCGACGTAGATATGCTTGACCTTGCGCTTGATGAGGGTGCCGAAGAACACGATGGTGTACGCGACCCAGACCACGGCGATCAGCAGCGTGATCGGCCATTCGAGTTCCGCGTATTCCTTGCCGCGCGTGAGGCCGGCCGGCAGGGTGATGGCGGCGGCCACGATGACGGCTTGCCAACCCCAGAACGTGAAGGCGGCCAGCTTGTCCGAAAACAGGCGGACCTGGCAGGTGCGTTGCACCACGTAGTACGACGTTGCAAACAGGCCGGAAACGCCGAACGCAAAGATGACGGCGTTGGTATGCAAGGGCCGCAGGCGGCCATAGGTCAGCCAGGGAATATCGAAATTCAGCGCGGGCCACGCCAGCTGGGCGGCAATGATGACGCCGACCAGCATGCCGACCACGCCCCACAAGACAGTCGCGATGGCGAACTGCTTGACGACCCGGTAATTATAGTTTTCCACTTTGGTGTTCTCCCGTAGAACGCTTTGATGATGTACTTCAAAGGTTACGGGGGTGGGCACTAAAAAACTTTGACGTGGATCAAAATTGCCCGAACGAATGTGTCGTAGTACCAGGGGGTGGCAGCGTAAACGACACACGCCGGCCTGGCGGCCGGCGTACAAAAATTATGCCACTGTTTATGGTCAAAGGGAACTGTCGTCGTCCTGCAGCACGCGCAATCCCGGTCCCACCAGGTCATCGAACTGCCCACTGTCGGACGCCCGGAAAAACAGCCACAGCGCGCCGAACACCAGCGCGACACTCAACGGCACCAGCAAATACAAGGCTTCCATGATTATGCCTTTCGCAATCTCAATGCATTAATGACCACCACGGCCGAACTGAGCGCCATGCCCACGCCCGACAGCCACGGGTTCAACAGGCCGACAGCGGCGGCGGGAATCGCGGTGGCGTTGTACAGCATGGCCCAGCCCAGGTTTTGCCTGATCACCGCCATGGTGCGCGCGGCGCAGCGGGCGCTGTCGGCCACCGCGTGCAATTGTCCATTCAACAGCACCGCGTCGGCATGGGCCTGCGCCAGCGCCGCGCCGCTGCCCATGGCAAAGGACACGTCGGCGCTGCCCAGCACGGCCGCGTCATTGATGCCGTCGCCCACCATCGCCACCACGGCGCCGCCGCGCTGCAACTGCTGCACGAATTCCACCTTTTGCTGCGGCAGGCAATCGCCGTGCGCCACCGTCACGCCCAGCTGCCGCGCCACTTGCCGCACCAGCAGGTCGCGGTCGCCGCTCAGCAGCACCACCTGCTTGCCGTCGGCGCGGAAATAATCGACGGTCTGCTGCGCATCGGCGCGCAGCGCATCGCTGATGTGGAAGCACGCCAGCCATTCATCGTCGGCGCCCAGGTAGACCGCCGTCATGCTGTCGCCCGACCAGCCGGCGCCGCTGTCCTGGTCCGGGATGCACCAGTCGTGGCCCGCGATGGCCGCGACGTAGGCGGCGTTGCCAAGCCGGTAACGGCGCCCGCAAACCATGCCTTCCAGCCCCTGGCCCGATGTTTCCCGCACGTCCTGCGCGGTCCAGCGCGCAGCCACGCCGCTGGCGGCGGCCGCCGCCAGGATGGCGCGGGCGATCGGATGCGCGCTCTGTGCTTCCAGCGCGGCGGCGATCTGCAGCGCGGCGCGGTTGCCGGGGCCGGCTGCCGGACCCATGCGGGTCACGTGGCGCACTGCCGGCTTGCCTTCGGTCAGCGTGCCGGTCTTGTCGAACACCACGTGGGTGGCGCGGTGCAGCGTTTCCAGCACGTGCGGCTGCACCACCAGGATGCCTTGCGAAAGCAGGCGGTCGGTGGCGGCGGCCAGCGCCGACGGCGTGGCCAGCGACAGCGCGCACGGGCACGACACCACCAGCACGGCAATGGCGACCGGCCATGCGCGCGCCGGGTCGGTCCAGTGCCACCACATCCATGCCGCCATCGCCAGCAACAGCAGCGCCGCCACGAATACCGACGCGGTGCGGTCGGCCCACAGCGCGATGGCGGGCTTGGCGCTGCCGGCTTTTTCCACCAGTTTCAGCAAGCCCGCCAGCGTGCTGTCGCCGGCGGCGCGCGTCACGCGCAGCAGCACGGCCTGGCCGGCGTTGATGGCGCCGCCCGGCACGCTGGCGCCGCTGGCCATGGCTTGCGGCGCGCTTTCGCCGGTCAGCAGCGACAGGTCGGCCGAGGTGCTGCCTTCGATGATCTCGCCATCGGCGGCAAAGGCTTCGCCGGGTTTCACCGCGATCACGTCGCCGGCTTTCAGCGCGGCCGCTTCCACCACGGTGGCGGCGCGCGCCGACGGCCAGCCCGCCAGCAGCGAGGCCGACGCGGGCAAGCCGTGCTGCATGCGCTCGAGCGCCGATGCCGCCTTGCGCCGCGCCGCCAGTTCCAGCCAGCGGCTGCACAGCAGCAGGAAAATGAACATCGTGACCGAATCGAAATACACCTCGCCCTGGCCGCGCCACGTGGCAACCACGCTGGCGGCAAACGCGGCGCCGATACCCAGCGCCACCGGCACGTCCATGCCGAGCGCGCGGGCGCGCAGGCTGGACCACGCGCCGCGGAAGAACGGCGTGGCCGAATAACAGATCGCGGGCAGGGTCAACAGCAGGCTCGCCCATTGCATCAGCGCCGCCATGCCGGCGTCCAGCGTGCCCTGGTTGACGGCGTCGTCGGCCAGGTAGGCCGGCGCCACGTACATCATCACCTGCATCATCGACAGCCCGGCGACGAACAGGCGCCGCCCCAGCGCGCGGGCGCCCTGCTGCAACTGGCGGCTGTGGCGCGCCGCATCGTACGGCCAGGCCGGGTAGCCGATCGCGTGCAGCGTGCGCAGCACCTCGGCCGCTTCACAGCCATCCTTGCGCCAGCGCACGCGCAGGCGGCCGGTGGCCACGTTCATTTCCGCCTGCACCACGCCCGGCAATTGCAACAAGCGGCGCTCGATCAGCCAGACGCAGGCCGCGCAGCGGATGCCGTCCACCAGCAGCACGGCTTCGCAATCGGTGGCGTCCAGCACGAAGCGCGGATCGTCATTGCGGTACAGCGCCAGTTCCGGCGGCAGCGCATCGGCGCCGGCCGCGGTGGCGGCATAGCCCTCGCGCGTGCCGTACCACGACGCCTGGCCGGCGTCGACGATGGCTTGCGCCACCGCGGCGCAGCCGGGGCAGCACATCTGGCGCTCGACGCCATCGATGGCGACGGTCCACTGCGTATCGGCGGCGGCCGGCAGGCCGCAGTGGAAGCAGCAGGGCTCCGTGACGGGCAAGGCCGCCTCGGCTCCCGCCTCAAAAGGCGCTGCCAATACGGCGTTCATCACATACCTCCAATACAGAGCGCGTCAGCCCAGCCATGCAGCGCCGGCAGGCCGGGAATCGCGGTCCCGGCCGCCCGCAGCAGCCCCAGCACGCCAAACCCCGCCACCACACCACCGCAGGCAATGCGCACGGCGCGGCGCTGCAGCACGCCGCGCAAGCGCATGCCTGCCAGGCCGGCCGCGAACAGCAGCGGCGCCGTGCCCAGGCCGAACGCCAGCATGATGGCGGCGCCGCTGACACCGTCGCCGCTCAGCATGGCGGTGACCAGCATGCTGTACACCAGGCCGCACGGCAGCCAGCCCCACAGCGCACCGGCCGCCAGCGCCTTGGCCGGCGTATCGATGGGCATCACGGAGCGCAGCATCGGCTGCACATGGCGCCACAGGTACTGGCCCGCGCGTTCGGCATGCGCCAGGCCGCGCCAGGCATTCATCAGGTACAGGCCCGTGGCCAGCAACATCAGGTTGGCCAGCACCAGCGCCGCCATCTGCAGCGGCGCCACGGCCGCCAGGCCGGTCACGCCGCGCGCCACGCCGCCGGCCGCGGCGCCGGCCACCATGTAGCTGGCGATGCGGCCGGCGTTGAAGCTGGCGATCCTGGCCAGGCGCGGCAGCATGGCAAAGGCCGCCTGCACCGGCGTGGCCGCCGCGGCGGTAGCGCGCGCATGGAACACAAGCGGTACTGCGACGAGAGGTACAGCGGCACGCGGCACGGCTGCCAACTGCGCCGCAGCCGGCGGTATCGGGGCCGGCGGTACCGCGCCCATTGGCGCCGCAACCGGCGGCGCGGCGGCATCACCCGGCTGCGGCCGTCCTGCCGCGGCGCCGCCCAGCATGGCGGCGATCCCGCCGCACATGCCGACGCAATGAACGCTGGCGGCCAGGCCGGCGGCGAAGAAGGGCAGCAGGTTCATGATATAAACCGTTTATATCGTTCTTGAAAAACGCAGCGGCTGCACGCCCGATTCCTGGCTGGCGCGCGGCATGCCGAGGTAGCGGTCGAACACCATGCAGATGTTGCGGATCAGCAGGCGTCCTTTCAAGGTCACGGACAGCCAGGCGCCGTCATACGTGACCAGGCCGTCGTCTTCCAGCGCCTTCAGCTGCGCCAGCTCCTTGGCGAAATACTGGCTGAAGCGGATCGGGTACGCCTGTTCCAGCGACGCGGTGGCCAATTCGAAGTTGCACATCAATTGCTGGATCACGTGGCGGCGCAGCAAGTCGTCGGCAGTGAGGCGGATGCCGCGCGCCACCGGCAGGCGGCCCAGTTCCAGCTGTTCGTAATACGCGTCCAGGGTCTTTTCATTCTGGCTGTAGGTATTGCCCACCGAGCTGATGGCCGACACGCCCAGCGCCACCAGGTCGGCGTCGGCGTGGGTCGAATACCCCTGGAAATTGCGGTGCAGGCGGCCCTGGCGCTGCGCCACGGCCAGGTCGTCGTCCGGCTTGGCGAAATGGTCCATGCCGATGTAGACGTAGCCGGCCTGCGTCAGCAGGGTGATGCACAGGGCCAGCATGTCGAGCTTGGTGCCGGGCGACGGCAAGTCGTCTTCGCTGATGCGGCGCTGCGGCTTGAACAGGTGCGGCATGTGCGCGTAGTTGTACAGGGAAATGCGGTCCGGGCTGGCGGCGATCACCTTGGCCATGGTCTGCTTCATGGTATCCATGGTCTGCTTCGGCAAGCCGTAGATCAGGTCGATGCTGATCGAACGGAAGCCGGCGTTGCGCGCCGCCTGCATCACGGCCAGGGTTTCCTCTTCCGGCTGGATGCGGTTGACGGCTTTCTGCACGTCGGGGTCGAAATCCTGCACGCCCAGGCTGATGCGGTTGAAGCCCTGCTTGCGCAGCGACTGCACGCGCTCCGGCGACACCGTGCGCGGATCGATCTCGATCGAATATTCGCCCGCGCTGTCCGGCGCGAACGCGAAATGGCGGCGCAGGTGCGCCATCAATTCGTCCATCTGGCGGTCGCTCAGGTAAGTGGGCGTGCCGCCGCCGAAGTGCAGCTGGTCGACCTGGTGCATGCCGGCGAACAGCTTGCCCTGCATTTCGATTTCCTGCTTCAGGTACGACAGGTAGACCGCGGCCTTGGTGCGGTCGCGCGTGACGATCTTGTTGCAACCGCAGTAGTAGCAGACCGTGTCGCAAAACGGGATGTGCACGTACAGCGACAGCGGACCGCGCGGCCCGGCCATTTTCACGCTGGCCAGCGCTTCCAGGAAGTCGCCGTAGCGGAAATCGGCGGTGAAGCGGTCGGCGGTGGGGTACGACGTGTAGCGCGGGCCGGACGTGCTCAGGCGCTCGATCGTGCTGGCGTCGAATTGCACGGGAAAGTCGGTTGCGATGGTGCTCATTTCAATTCCTCAGGCAGCCAGGCGTTTTGCGCTGGCGGTGTGCGACGTGTCGGCGGCGCGGATCGGACGCACGGACGACGGGGTGCCCGGCAGCGCGGTGCGGCCGAACTTGAACAGGCTGACAGCCTGGCGCAGGTCGCCGGCTTCGTTGGCCAGACTGGCCGCGGCGGCGGCGGCCTGCTCGACCAGCGCGGCGTTTTGCTGCGTGACCTGGTCCATATGGGCAATGGCCTGGTTGACCTGGTCCACGCCGATGCTTTGCTCGCGCGAGGCGGTGGAAATTTCACGCATGATGGCCGTTACCTGCTGTACCGCGCCCACCACCTGTTCCATCGTATCGCCGGCGCGGTTGGCGCGCTCCATGCCCTGGCTGACCTTGCTGACCGACACGTCGATCAATTGCTTGATGTCTTTCGCGGCCACCGACGAGCGTTGCGCCAGCGAGCGCACTTCACCCGCCACCACGGCAAAGCCGCGGCCCTGTTCCCCGGCGCGCGCCGCTTCCACCGCAGCGTTCAGCGCCAGGATGTTGGTCTGGAACGCGATGCCTTCGATCAGGCCGATGATGTCGACGATTTTCTTCGACGAGGCATTGATTTCATCCATCGTGGCGATCACTTCCGACACGATCTGGCCGCCTTCCACGGCGACTTCCGACGCCGCCACGGCCAGGTCGTTGGCCTGCGCGGAATTGTCGGCATTCTGTTTCACGGTGGACGAGAATTCATCGATGCTCGACGCGGTTTCCTCCAGGCTGGCCGCCTGCGATTCCGTGCGGCCCGACAGGTCGGCGTTGCCGGCCGCGATCTGGCGCGTGGCCACCGCCATGGTTTCCACGTTGACGCGCACGTCGCGGATGGTGGCGATCAGGTTATTGTTCATTTGCTGCAGCGCGCGCAGCAGCTGGCCCACTTCATCGGTGGCGTCGGTGTCGAAAGAGCCCGACAGGTCGCCGGCGGCAATCGAACGCGCCCCTTCCAGCGCCCGTCCCAGCGGTTGCAGCACGCTGGTGCGCAGGGTGTACCACAGGAATACGTTGACCAGCAGGCCGATGAAGGTGGCGCCGAAGATGCTGTAGCGGATCGCCGCCGACGCGCCATCGCCAAACAGGCTGGCCACGCAGACCAGCGCCAGCAGCACGTTGACGCCGCTGGTGGCGGCCCAGATGCGCATGGCCAGCGACATATGGCTGAGGCGCGACAACAGGTTCCTGACGCCGAGGTGGATCACCTGGCCGTTGCGGATGGCAATGCGCTTGTCGCCGGCGCGGATCAGCTGGTACGCCGCCTGCGCCGCGGCCACCTGGTCGCGGTCGGCCTTGGTACGCACTGACATGTAGCCGAGCGTGCGGCCGGCTTCCTTGATCGGCGTGATGTTGGCCTTGACCCAGTAATAATCGCCATTCTTGCAACGGTTTTTCACCAACCCGGTCCATGGGGTGCCGGACTTGATGGAGTGCCACAGGTCGGCAAACGCTTCGGCCGGCATGTCCGGATGGCGCAGGATATTTTGCGGCGACCCGATCAGTTCATCTTCGGAATAGCCGCTGACCTGCACGAAATACGGATTCACATACGTGATGTTGCCATTCAGATCAGTCTTGGAAACGATGGCCTGATCGGCCGACAATTCGACTTCGCGGTTGGTAACGGGTAGATTCGTGCGCATCGCGCCCTCCTGCAGTTGGTATTCTTGCTATATCGCAAGTTATGCAGTCAGTGTACGGATCGGGGCGCGAAATTTTATTGACGTAGATCAAAATTCCCCGAATTGGGGATGTTATAGAGGCTATGGCAACTGGGCCGTATTATCCGGGATCGCCGGCTGACGGACGCGTACTGCCGCTGTCGCGGACATTTTTTTGCACGGCCACGGCGGCAAACAGGCTCAATACAAAGGACATGGCATAAAAACCTTTTTCACTGGACGCCAGCGTCGCGTTCCATAACCCCACGGTCAGCAACAGCAGCGCCAGCAGCAGCGACATCCAGCACAAGCCAAAGTACAGGTTGGTGACCGGGATCCCTTCCATGCGGTCGCGCACGGACTTTTGCAGCGAGATCGCGGAAAACAGGCCGTAAGCCAGCAGCGTGAAGTAATACCCTTTTTCGTTGAGCGCCATGGCGGCGTTCCACAAGCCGGTCAGGTAAGTGATGGCGCCCACCAGCAGGGCGGCCCATGAGGCGCCGACAAAGGCGGCGCTCGGACGCGGGGATGGGTTCATGGTTAGCCTCCTTTAATCAAGCCTTGCGCCGGAACATGTTGACAACTTTCCCCACCGCCGTGACCACGGCCAGCACCAGCCCGCCCGCCACCACGCCGCCAACCGCATCCAGCACCGGCGGCGTCAGGGCCGCCAGCGCGGGACCGGCGCCGCCCATGCCCTCCACGGCTTCCGCCGCGTGGTGGATCACGTCGTGCGCGCCGGGGATGCCGTGCGTCAGGATGCCGCCGCCCACCATGAACATGGCCAGGGTGCCGGCCACCGACAGGAATTTCATCAGCTTGGGCGCGGCCGCCAGCAGGAAGCGGCCGAGGCCCTTGACGAAGCCGCTGGCGCCGGGACGCTGCGCCAAGTACAGGCCGGCGTCGTCCATTTTCACGATGGCGGCCACGATGCCGTACACGCCCACCGTCATCAGCGCCGCCACGCCGGCCAGCACCGCCACCTGTTGCCCGAACGGAGCATCGGCCACCGTGCCCAGGGCAATGACGATGATTTCCGCCGACAAAATGAAGTCGGTGCGGATCGCGCCCTTGATCTTGTCTTTTTCAATCGCCACCATGTCCACCGCCGGGTTGGCCAGCGCGGCCGACAATTCCGCATGGTGCTGTTCATCTTCGTCATGGCTGTGCAACAGCGGATGGGCGACTTTTTCAAAGCCTTCGAAGCACAGGTAGGCGCCGCCGACCATCAGCAGCGGCGTGATCGACCATGGCGCGAAGGCGCTGATGGCCAGCGCGGCCGGCACCAGGATGGCCTTGTTTTTCATGGAACCGACGCCCACCGCCCACACTACCGGCAACTCGCGGTCGGCATGCACGCCGGCCACCTGCTGCGCGTTGAGCGCCAGGTCGTCGCCCAGCACGCCGGCGGTTTTCTTGGCGGCCACCTTGCTCATGGCGGCCACGTCGTCGAGGATGGCGGTGATGTCGTCAATCAGCGCCAGCAGGCTGGATCCGGCCATATCAGCAACCCTCCATGCGCGGGAGGGGGGAACGGGTGGTAGCGGCAAATGTCATGACTAAGGGAATCCGTTAAATTGAACGGCAATCTTACCGCATATGCAACAGGCGTCCCAACAACTCCCGCTACAATGGCTGGATCTTTCCCTGGAGTACAGTCATGACCTTTGCCACCTGGATCACCTTTGTTATTGCCGCCTGCATCATTGCCGTGTCGCCCGGTTCCGGCGCGGTGCTGTCGATGTCGCACGGCCTGTCGTATGGCGTGCGCAAGGCCAGCGGCACCATCCTCGGGCTGCAGGCCGGCCTGCTGCTGGTACTGGCCATTGCCGGCGCGGGCGTGGGCTCGCTGTTGCTGGCGTCGGAAGTGGCGTTCAACATCGTGAAAACCGTGGGGGCGCTGTACCTGATCTGGCTGGGCTGGTCGCAATGGCGCGCGCAGGGCGCGCCCGGCCCCGGCGCCCAGGTCGTCAACAGCGAAGCGCCATCGCTGCGGCGCCGCGTGCTGACCGGCTTCCTCACCAACGCCACCAATCCCAAGGGCATTATTTTCATGGTGGCCGTGCTGCCGCAATTCATCGCGCAAGACCACCCGCTGTTGCCGCAATTGCTGATCCTGGCCGTGACCATGTGCACCATCGACTTGATGGTCATGCATGGCTATGCCTTCCTGGCGGCTTCCATGCAGCGCTTCTTCCGCGATGCCAAAGCGGTCAAGGCGCAAAACCGCGTGTTTGGCGGCCTGCTGATGGGTGTCGGGACGGCTTTGTTTTTCGTCAAGCGTGGGGGCGCGCACGCTTGACGTATTTGATAGCGCTCGATTGAAAAATTCTGTAACGGCAGTCGTCGTTGCGCGCGATCAAGCGTTTAATAGCATCATTCCCCTGCTCCCGGAGCGTAACGCCATGCACCGCAAAATCAAGCATTTGATCCTGTTAACGGCCCTGGTCGCCGTCACGTCCCTGGCGATGGCGGAAGACCCGCCGGCGCGCGTAGGCCGCGTGTCGGTGGTGGACGGGCAAGTGACCTTGCAGGAAGCCGATGGCGACGAATCCGGCGGCAACCTGGTGAACTGGCCCGTGACGTCGGGCACCCGCATCACGGCGGCGCCGGGCGCGCGCACGGAATTCCGGGTCGGCTCGACCGCGGTGCGGCTCGATGGCGATTCCAGCATGGAAGTCATGGAACTCGACGACAACGTGCTGCGGCTGCGCCTCGATTACGGCACCGCCAGCGTGCGCGTGCGCAATCCCGACCAGTTGGGCAGTTTCGAGCTGACCACGCCGCAGGCGCGCGTGACCCTGGCCGAACCGGGCTCGCTGCGTATCGATACCGAGCGCGCGCCGGACACCACGGTGGTGACCATGCTGGCCGGCTCCGGCCGCGTCGATGGCGCCGGCACCTCGATGAGCCTGCGTGCCGGCAAGCGCATGGAAGTGCGGGGCGACGACATCAATACCGGCGTGGCGCAGCGCACGCCATTCGACGACTGGGTACAGGCGCGCGACCGCCGCGACGACAATTCCCAGTCGCTGCGCTACGTGACCGCCGACGTGACCGGCTATGAAGAGCTGGACCAGTACGGCAGCTGGCGCGACGATCCGGAATATGGCCCGCTGTGGGCGCCGCGCGGCGTCGGTGCGAACTGGGCGCCCTACCGCGACGGCCGCTGGACGTGGCTCGACCCGTGGGGCTGGACCTGGGTCGACGACGCGCCGTGGGGCTATGCGCCATCGCACTACGGCCGCTGGGTGTTCGTGCAGTCGCGCTGGTACTGGGCGCCGGGCCGCACCGTGGTGCGTCCGGTGTGGGCGCCCGCGCTGGTGGGCTGGGTGGGCGGCAGCGGCTGGAACGTGACGTTCCGCGACCACCGCGCCGGCCCCGGCGTCGGCTGGTACCCGTTGACGCCGCGCGACCGCTACGTGCCGAATTACCGCGTGTCGGTCGAGCATGAACGGCGCCTCGAATGGCAGCACAACGGCAAGGTGCGCTGGAAGGAAGACGTGCGCAATGACGGCCGGCGTGACGGCGTGACCGTGCTGCCGCGCGAATATTTCGAACGCCGCAGCATCGTCAACGTCGGCCGCGAACCGCGCGTGACGCTGGCGCCGGGCGACGTGCGCAAGGCGCCGCTGATCACCGCGCCGCCGGTGGCGCCGCAACAGGCAAACCGCCCTGGCCGCGTGATCGAGACGCGGCACGATGGGCGTGATGCACGTGATGGGCGTGATGCACGCGAAGCGCGCGATGGACGCGACGACTGGCGTGAACGCCGTGCCGACGGGCAGCGCCAGGCTATCGGCCAGGCGGCGACGGGCAACGCCGTGCAAGGCCAGCCGCAGCGCTTCGTACCGGGCGGCGCCGTGGTGCAACAGCCGGGCGTGGCGCAGGACGACCGCCGCCGCTTCGACCGGCCGGGCCGCGACGACGGCAACCGCGATGAGCGCGGCCGCATCAGCCAGCCGCAGGGCTTGCAGGCGCAGCCGGGGCAGTTGCCGCAGCAAAACGTGGAACAGCAGCGGCAGGAATTGCAACGCCAGGAAATCCAGCGGCAAGAGCGGCAGCGGCAGGATGCCCTGCGCCAGGAAGGGCAACGGCAGGAATTGCAACGCCAGGACGCCCAGCGTCAAGACCAGCAGCGACAAGAATTCCAGCGCCAGGAGCGCCAGCGGCTAGACTTGCAGCACCAGGAAGCACAACGGCAGGATCAGCAACGGCAGGAAATCCAGCGCCAGGAACGTCAGCGGCAAGATGCCCTGCGCCAGGATATGCAACGGCAAGACCAGCAGCGCCAGGAATTCCAGCGGCAAGAGCAGCAGCGCCAGCAGGACGCCCAGCGCCAGGAGCAGCAACGGCAAGAGCGTCAGCGCCAGGATGCCCTGCGCCAGGATGCCCTGCGCCAGGATATGCAGCGGCAAGAAATGCAGCGCCAGGACCAGCAGCGCCAGGAAGCCCAACGGCAGGAAATCCAACGGCAGGAAGCCCAGCGGCAAGAGGCCCAACGCCAGGATGCCCTGCGCCAGGACATGCAGCGCCGCGAACAGCGGGAAGCCATGCGCCAGGAACGCCAGCAGGCGCCGCAGGCACCGCAGCAGCGTCCGGAACCACGCCAGGAAGCCCGTCCGCAGCCGCAAAGTGCGCCAGCCGCGGACAACCGCCGCGCCGCGCCGCGTGAGGACAACCGGGACAGGGATAACCGCAACCGCCGCCAGAACCAGGAATGACGCCCGGGGACGGGCCGGCCATTGCGGCCCAGCCCCGGAATCCGGTCGTTCATGCCCGGGATTCTGCAGTTCATCCCATGGCGGTGGCTGGAGCGCGAGGAATTGCCTACAGTGGCGTCACGTGATCTTCACGCTATTTTCCTCCCAATACAAAATAGTTTATGCCAGCCTTCGGGCTGGCATTTTTTTTAGGACGCGGCATCCCCATTTTGGGAAGCAGCCAGCAAGCGGATGCGGGCCCGCCATTCGCCCAGCGCCGACAGCGCCGCATTGAATTCGCGTTCGATCAGGTCGGCTTCGGTTGGTGTGATTTTGCCGTCCAGCAGCGATTGCGACACGGCTTCGGCCACGTCGCCGACCTGGCTCATGACACGGCAGACGGTTTGCGAGAGGTCGTCCTGGGCGATTTTTTCCGGCACCGGCACGACAAACGCCGCCATGCCATGCCGTACCAGCATGGCGTGGAGCGGCATCAAGGCATTGGGAACGCCGGCTTTCTGGCACAGGTCGATAATGGTCGACACTTCTTCGAACGAAGGGTAATGGGAAGCGATGGTTGGTGACAATTTGTTACGTAAAACGTTCACCGAAATGCCCATGGATTGGGACAATGCTTCGATGCCGCCAGGATAGTTTCGAGCGACGGTATACAAAGCGTCGTGCTGATTCATGTCAGAGTATTTGCGTGTCATGGTGGTAAAGCCGGTGTTTTTTTACCGATGCGTAAATGTTTGCCAGCTATTATGCTGTTATTTAATCAACCTCAAGACGATCAGGATACATGATGAAGTCTCTCCGCAAAGCCGTAGTACTTGCCTTATCGCTGTCGCTGGCGGTAGGCGGGCCGCTGGCGGAAGCCAGGCCGACCCAGAGTTCGGGTTCTTATAAAGGCGGATTTTTCTCGCAACGCGGCAGTTCCGCCACCAGTTCGCCATCGCGCAGCACTTCGACCGCCCCGTCGTCGGGCCGCGGCTCGTTTGGCACCTTTGGCCGCAGCGCGCCGGACGCCGGTGCGCCGTCGTCCAGCGGCAGCCGCTCCGCGATGAACCGCGACATGTCGCAACGCACGGCGCAAGACAATGCCGTGCGCACGATGGATGAACGCACCGCGCAACAGCGCCAGTTGCCGCCTTCGGACCCGGTGATGCCGCGCCAGTCGCCACAGTATGGCAACAATGGCGGCAATAACGGCGGTTACAGCAACAATGGCGGCTACAACAACAATGGCGGCTACCGCGATCCCCGTTATGAAAACAACCCGGGCGCGTACAACCAGGACCGCCCGAGCCGCTGGGGTACGGCCGGCGCGGCCGCCGCCGGCGCCGTGCTGGGCAGCGTGCTGGCCAGCGGCGCCCATGCGCGCCAGGCTCCGCCGCCACAGCAACCGGTGCCGTCCAACGTGCCGGCCGACGTGGGTGCGATCGGCCCCGTCGACAGCAGCGGTTCCAGCGGTTCGCCGGGCGTCGGCACGGTGCCGAACCCGATGAACCCGGACGCGCCGGTGGCCACGCCGGCGCCGCAGAGCCGCGACCAGCAGGTTGACCGCGCGCCCCGCAAGCAAGAGTCGGGCATCGGCTGGTTTGGCTGGCTCATGCTGGGTGTGATTGGTTTTGTGCTGTTCAAGGTATTTACGCGCCGCAAGGTCGCTGCCCGCCAGGGCGCCAACTATACGCTGGGAGATTGAGATGGGTTGGAAAGATGCATTCGGCTATGTCCGCAACGCCGCCATGCGGCAGGGCGCGGTCCAGGCGCCGGAAGATAAAAGCCTGCCGCTCAATGCCCGCATCGGCAGCATGGTGACGATCCAGCAGGGGGCGCTGTTGCGCGCCAATACCGCTGGTTCGCTGGTGGCCCTGCCGCAGGCGGCGGATTTCCGCATCGTTGCGATTTCCCGGCTGAAGTTGAATTTGTCCGGCAAGGTCTACCGTTATTACCTCGACAAGGGCGATGACCAGGCCGATGAAAAATTCCTGCAGGTGTACGTCGATGCGCAGGGCCAGGTGGCCGAGATCATGTATTGCACGCAATTGGCGCGCGTGATCCCGGAAACCGCGGAAGACCAGGAAGCGTATACCGGGGAGCGCGGCTATGGCTTGGGCGACCGCAGCTATACCCTGTGGCGCAACCAGCTGGGCGACTATGGCCTGGACGAGCAGGATTTGAACCTGGTGTTCGGCGCCGACGAGGGCGTGGATTTCCAGCGCGATGCGGGCGACCCGCACGCCGAATGGGTGCAGCCGTTCCAGGGCACCGAAACCCGCATCGACGATGCGGCCGGGCGCGAAGGCTTGCAGCAGGATGTGTATTACATGCCCTATGTGCGCGATTTGCGCGGCGGGGCGGGACCGGAATTCTTGCTGATCACGACGGAAATCATCCGCAGCGTGAATGGCGACAGCGGCAAACGCGGTATCCATGTGGATTTCGTCATTGGGATACCGGTGGAGCAGGAACGGATCGTCATCCAGTAACCCGGCATGGCGTCCGCAGTGTGCAGTAACTTAAACATCCGGATGTCCGGCTTGAACAGCCGGCGCCCAGGTAATCCAAATTGAAAGGAAGGACACGACTATGAGCAACTCCAATGGCTGGGGCCTGACCGCACGCCTGATCTCGAAACACTTTGGCGCGCTGGGCGACCGCGTATCCGAAGCAATCGCCAACTTCGATCCGGAGACGGCGACCGAGGCAGACCGCGACCGCCTGGCCGACACCTTGCGCGCCACGGCGCAAAAGCTGGCGGCTGCCCGTTCCTCCTTTGACAAGGAACACAACGACGTCATCAAGCTGCGCGAATTGATCGCCAGCGACGAGCGCGCCGCGGAAACGCTGGGCGAGCGCCTGGCCGCCGGCAAGATTTCCGAAGCCACCATCAACCTGTTCTGCGACGAGCTGGAAGCCAACAAGGCGCGCCTGCCGCTGGAAGAACAGGAAGCCGCCGACGCCAAGGAATACATGGACGAGCTGCAAAAGATCGTCGATGCGCTGTCGCAGCAGCTGGCCGACTTCGACGCCGCCGCCAAGAAAGCCATGCAGGCGCTGGCCACCGCGAAGGCGCAGCGCGACTTGCAGCAGGTGCGCGCCGAACGCCAGGAACAGTTGAATGGCCTGAAAGGCTTGCAGGGCAATTCCAGCGCGCTCAATGCGCTGACGCGCCGCGCCCAGGCCGTGTCCAACGAAGCGGCCGGCATGAAGATCGTGGCCGACATCGGCCAGCGCCCGCACGACCAGAAAGCCGAACTCGATGCGCTGCGCAAGTCGGTTGCCAATGAAGCCACCGGCGGCGAGTCCGCGCTGGAACGCCTGAAGCGCCTGTCGGCCAAGCCGGCCGCCTAAGCACAGGGAAGGGGCATGGCCGCCATGCCCCTTCCCTGCCACCTTGAAAGTGGCGTGCTACGGTACAATATCGCCTGTATCTATTTGTTTTGACAGGAATTACTATCATGGCCACGCCTATCCCACCGTCCGAGTCGCTGATTGAATACCCGAGCGATTTCCCGATCAAGATCATGGGTCTTGCTCACGCAGAATTCGCTGCCACCATGCTGGAAGTGGTGATCAGGCACGACCCGACCTTCCACGAAGGCAAAATGGAAGTACGTCCTTCGTCCAAGGGCAATTACACGGGCTTGACGGTGATCGTGCGCGCCACCAGCCGTCCGCAACTCGATGCGCTGTACAGCGAACTGTCGGGCCACCCGATGGTCAAGGTCGTGATGTGATGTGCAATTGCGGAAGAAATTCCGCAATTTCCCCCAGCAGCCACGCACGGAATGCTTCCACATGGGGCTGCGCCGCCGTGGCCGGCGGGCTCACGAAGTAATACTCATCCGCACTGGGCGTGGCGATATCGAACAGCCGCACCAGTTGGCCCGATCCGATTTCCTGCATCGCCACCACATGGCGCACCAGCGCCACGCCGTCGCCGTCGACCGCCGAGCGGATCAGCATCGACAAATCCTCATACATGACGCCGCCCGACGGTTCGGCCAAGTCCAGTCCCGCCGCGCGGAACCACGGCAGCCACGGTTCGTTCGAGCGCAACAGTGTCGCCTGCGCCAGGTCGCGCGGCGTGCGCGGCAAGTCGCCGCCGCGGTATGACGGGCTGACCACCGGATAATAGATATCCCCCATCAAATGCTGCACCACCAGGCCCGGATAGCGCCCGCGCCCGAAACGGATGCCGACGTCGATGGCTTCCCGCTCCAGGTCTTGCAACTGGCCGGACGCCTGCAACAGCACTTCGATGTCCGGGTGGCGCTCGATGAATTGCCCCAGCCGGGGCGCCAGCCAGCGCGCGGCAAACGACGGTATCGAGGAAATCGACAGGCGGCGGCAGCCCTGCCGGGGACGCACGGCGTCGGCCGCCTGCACGATGTCGGCAAACGCCTTGGTCAACGATTGCGCGAATTTGCGGCCGTCCGGCGTGATCTTCACGTGGCGGCCATTGCGCACGAACAGCGGCACGCCAAGTTCGTCCTCGAGCGCGCGCACCTGGTGGCTGATGGCGCCGTGAGTCAAATGCAATTCATCAGCGGCGCGGGAGAAATTTTCATGCCGGGCTGCCGCTTCGAAGGCGCGCAGCGCGGGAAAGGCAGGCATCCGCATGGTCGGTCAGTGGGCAGGGCTTGTGAATGAAATTAGCAAGAATTGAGAAAATATATCGTTATGTGGTTATTCCTGCAAGCCGTACCATGGCATGCCAACCAACCGAAGGAACCGCACGCCATGAACCTCAAGCTTTACGTCAACAGCGAATTTTCCAGCCCTTATGCGATGTCCGTGTTCGTCACGCTGAAGGAAAAAGGCATCCCGTTCGAGCTCGAAACGGTGGATTTGAACGCCGGCCAGCACCAGCAGCCCGCCTACCGCGACCTCGCGCTCAACGGCCGCATTCCCGCGCTGGTGCATGACGGCTTCGTGCTGACGGAATCGTCGGCGATCACCGAGTACTTGGAGGAAGTGTTTCCAGCGCCCGAATACAAGGCGGTCTATCCCAAGGCGTCGCAACAGCGCGCCCGCGCCCGGGAAATCCAGGCCTGGCTGCGCAGCGACCTGATGCCGATCCGCGAAGAGCGCAGTACGCTGACGGTGTTCCACGCGCCGGCCACGCAGCCGCTGTCGCCGCAAGCGCGCGCGGCCGCCGACAAGCTGGTGCGGGCCGCCAGCCGGCTCGTCAACGGTCCCAACCTGTTTGGCGACTGGTGCATTGCCGACACCGACCTGGCCATGATGCTGCAGCGCCTGGTCCACAGCGGCGACGAAGTGCCGGCCAGCCTGCGCGACTACGCCAACGCCCAATGGCGGCGTGAACCGGTGCAGCAATGGCTGGCGCTGGTGGAAAAGGCAAAATTGTCGTCCAGCTAAGCAAGATTGAAGCGCCGCTTGCCGGGAAAATAGGCAGCGGCGCAAGAAAGTAATTCAGTAGTGACTTATAATGGCGAGGTTTTCAGTAACAAACCCGCCCATGTCCACTGCCCCGGCACAGATCCGCCACCTCGGCCAGGCCGATTACGAACCCACGTTTGCCGCCATGCGCGCGTTCACCGATGCGCGCACGCCGGATACGGCCGACGAATTGTGGATCGTCGAACACCCGCCGGTCTACACGCTGGGCCTGGGCGCCGACCGCGGCCACCTGCTGAGCGCTTCCACCGGCATCCCCGTGGTGCAGACCGACCGCGGCGGCGAAATCACGTACCACGGCCCCGGCCAGGTGGTGATTTACCTGTTGATGGACTTGCGCCGCAATAAACCCGGCGGCAAGCTGTATGCGCGCCAGTTCGTGCACAAGATCGAGCAAGCCATCATCAACGTGCTGGAAACACATGACATAGCCGGCGAGCGCATCGAGGGCGCGCCGGGCATCTACATCGCCGGCGGCCCGAAAAAGGGCGCCAAGATCGCCGCGCTGGGCCTCAAAGTGCGCGGCAACGGCTGCACCTACCACGGGGTGTCGCTGAATGTGGGTATGGACCTTGCCCCATTTTCCTGGATTAACCCCTGCGGTTACTCTGGACTGGAAACCATCGACATGCGCTCGATGGGCGTGGAAGCGCCGCTGGCCGACGTGCAGCTGGCGCTTGCCAACGAACTGGTACGGCAGCTACAAGCAGCCGTTCCCGCCGAAGTAACCACCGTATCGAACTAAGCCTATGACTACCGAGACCACTTCCAGCAACGCCCCCGCTTACAACGCCAGCGAAAAGCAGAAAGGCGCCAGCAAGACCTCGCGCATTCCCATCAAGATCACCCCGATCGAGCAGGTGGAGCGCCTGAAAAAGCCGGAGTGGATCCGCGTCAAGGCGGCGTCGACCTCGACCCGCTTCTATGAAATCAAGGACATCCTGCGGGAAAACAAGCTGGTGACCGTGTGCGAGGAAGCCAGCTGCCCGAACATCGGCGAATGCTTCGGCAAGGGCACCGCGACCTTCATGATCATGGGCGACAAGTGCACGCGCCGCTGCCCGTTCTGCGACGTGGGCCACGGCCGCCCCGACCCGCTGGACAAGGATGAACCGCAAAACCTGGCCAACACCATCGCCAAGCTGCGCCTGAACTACGTGGTGGTGACGTCGGTGGACCGCGACGACCTGCGCGACGGCGGCGCCGCCCACTTCGTCGAGTGCATCCAGAAGACGCGCGAACTGTCGCCGAACACGAAGATCGAAGTGCTCGTGCCGGACTTCCGCGGCCGCCTGGAAAAGGCGCTGAACATCTTCGCCGACGGCCTGCCGGACGTGATGAACCACAACCTGGAAACCGTGCCGCGCCTGTACAAGGAAGCGCGCCCGGGTTCCGATTACATGCACTCGCTGAAGCTGCTGAAAGACTTCAAGGCGCTGTACCCGAACGTGAAGACCAAGTCGGGCATCATGGTCGGCCTGGGCGAGACCGACGAGGAAATCCTGCAGGTGATGCGCGACATGCGCGAGCACGACATCGACATGCTGACCATCGGCCAATACCTGGCCCCATCGAACAGCCACCTGCCGGTGCGCCGCTACGTGCACCCGGACGTGTTCAAGATGTTCGAGGAAGAGGCGTACAAGATGGGCTTCAAGCACGCGGCGGTGGGCGCCATGGTGCGTTCGTCGTACCACGCGGACCAGCAGGCCCACAACGTGCTGGAGCAGGCCTGATTGGCCGAGGTCCGCATCGAGCCGTCCTGGAAGCGCGAGCTGCGAGACCAGTTCGAGCAGCCGTACTGGGACGAGCTGACGGCGTTCGTGCGCAATGAATATGCGTCCGGACGCTGTTTCCCGCAGGGGCGCGACATCTTCCGCGCCTTCGACCTGACGCCGTTCGACGAGGTCAAGGTCGTCATCCTCGGGCAAGACCCGTACCATACGCCGGGCGCGGCCATGGGCTTCTGCTTTTCCGTCCCGGAAGGCAACCGCCCGCAACCGAGCCTGCAAAACATTTTCCAGGAACTGGCCGACGACATCGGCGTGGTGCGCACCCGCACCGATTTGACTGACTGGGCGCGGCAGGGCGTGTTCCTGCTGAACGCCGTGCTGACGGTGCGCGCCCACAGCGCCGGATCCCACGCGGGCAAGGGCTGGGAGCGGTTCACCGACAGCGCGATCCGCAAGCTGTCGCAGGACCGCGATCACCTGGTGTTCATCCTGTGGGGCAGCTACGCCATCAAGAAGCGCGAGCTGATCGACACCCGCCGCCACCTGGTCATCACGTCGCCGCACCCGTCGCCGCTGTCGGCCCACCGCGGCTTTTTCGGCAGCAAGCCATTTTCCCGCGCCAACGCCTACCTGGAAGCGCAAGGCAAGCCCCCCATCATCTGGGGATAGTTTCCCAACCAAAAAAAGGGGCCAGGCACTTAAACTGCTATCGCCACCGCGGCGAACGATAGTACGAAAGGGGCCAGGCACCATAGAAAGCATGAGGATTGCTATGGATGCAACGCGTTTTAATGTCGATCAGTTCAATGCACGCAGCCAGGGCAAGCTGCCTGGGCATATGGGGATCCGCTTCACGTCGATCACGGAAGGCGACGTGCAGGCGGAAATCGCCATCGAGCCGTTCCACCTGGCGCCCAACGGCTTCCTGCATGCGGGTACGGTGGTGACCCTGGCCGATACCGCCTGCGGCTATGGCTGCATCGCGCACTTGCCGCAAGGCGCGGAAAACTTCACCACCATCGAGTTGAAGTCGAACCATCTGGGCACCGCGCGCGAGGGCGTGATTGCCGTGACGGCAAAGCCTGTCCACCTGGGCCGCACCACGCAAGTGTGGGACGCCACCGTGGTCCACAAGGACACCGGCAAGACCATCGCGTTGTTCCGTTGCACACAAATGGTGTTGTGGCCGAAATAAGCGCCCCCGGCCGCCAGCCGCGGCAGGCGATCTGGTACATTGGACCGGCAATATGTACTGTTTTGTCGAGGACAACCAATGCGAAAAACCACCGTGTTCGCTGCAACCAGCCTGCTGCTGGCGTCGTCGCTGGCGCTGGCCCAGACGCCCTACTCAGAAGATTCCACCTACCGCGGCCTGGGCGGCAAGGAAGGCATCAAGAACATTACCGATACCTTCCTGGAACTGGTGCTGGCCGATCCCCGCATCAAGGATAACTTCGCGGATTTCGATATCCCGCAAGTGAACCAGCGGCTGCAGGAACAGTTTTGCGAATACGCGGGCGGTCCCTGCCGGTACACCGGGAAATACCGCGACAAGACCATGGATGGCGTGGGCACCGTGCGCGACATGAAATCGGTCCACATCGACTTGAAAATCACCGATGCGATGTTCAACGCGCTGGCCGAGGATTTGCAGCTGGCGATGGAGCGGCATGGCGTATCGGCGGCCACGTCGAACCGCCTGGTCGCCAAACTGGCGCCGATGCGCCGCGATATCGTCACAGCCTCGGCGCCGCCCGCACTGGCCAGGCCGGATATGGGCCGCCTGCTGGCCACCGGCGGCGTCAGCATGGTCGAAGGCGCCGGCGGCGGCGGCATTACGCCATGGGCGCTGATCACCGGCTATGGCACGCGCGACAGCTGGGGCGGCAATGCCCACTACACCCGCGTCCAGACCCAGGATTATTCGCTCGACACGCGCGGCGTGGCGATCGGCGTGGCGGACCGGGTGGAATTGTCGGTGGCGCGCCAGGATTTCAAAGGCGACCTGGCGCCCTTGGATTTATTGCGCGTCCAGCAAGATATCGTTGGCATCAAGGTCAAGGTCGCCGGCGACGCTGTATACGACCAGGACAGCCCCCTGCCGCAAGTGGCGCTCGGCGCCATGTACAAGAAAAACAAGGGCGTCAGCGGCCTGGCCGCGCTGGGCGTGACCAATGTGACGCAACTGGGCGCGCATGATGACAGCGGCACGGATTACTACCTGTCCGCCACGAAGATTTGCCTGGAACACAGCCTGCTGGTCAACGGCACCTTGCGCGCGACGAAGGCCAACCAGATGGGCATCCTCGGCTTTGGCGGCGACCGCGGCGGCAAGACCCGGCTGCAGCCCGAACTGTCGGTGGCCTGGCTGGCGCACCGCACCCTGGCCATCGGCGCGGAATACCGGCGCAAGCCGCACAACCTCGGCGTCGACCCGGAAAAGGCGTATTACGATGTGTTTGCCGCGTGGTTCCCCAGCAAGAATCTGTCGCTGACGGCGGCGTATGCGAACCTGGGCACGATTACCGTGTTCAACCCGAAGACGCAAAAAGGCTGGTATTTGTCACTGCAGGCGGGACTGTAACCCGGCGCGGCCGGTCAGCCCTGCAACGCCTTTTCCAGCAACTGGTGCAGCGCCGGGAATTCCGGTTCGCCCACGTAGCGCTTGATGATGCGGCCCTGCTTGTCGATGACGAAGGTGGTGGGCGTCATTTTCACGTCGCCATACGCCTTGGCGGCTTCACCCTTGACGTCGAGCGCCACCTTGAATGGCAACTGGCGGGTTTCCGCGAAATTCAAGACATAATCCGGCCGGTCTTCCTGCATCGCCACGGCAACGAATTCCAGGCCCTTGTCCCGGTATTTGTTGTACGTCTCGACCATTTGCGGCATTTCCTTCACGCACGTGGCGCACGACGTGGCCCAGAAGTTCACCATCACCACCTTGCCCTGCAGGCTGGCCGGCGTGATCTGCTCCCCCTTGATGCCGAGGAACGTCACGGGTGGCGCCGGGTTGGCGCTGTTGAGGGAAAAGTAGGCGGTCAGGCCGACGCCGGCCAGGACTGCGGCGGCCAGTGCGGGTTTGATCCAGGCGCGGGAAGAAGAAGTCATGTCAGGCATCCGGGGACATCGATCCGTCCATTATAGGGCGCGGCGGCGTCGCGCGCTGCGGGCCCGGTGATAACCGGTACGCCGCACGCGCATGGCGGTCAGTTGGCGGCGGACGTCTGGTACTGTTTCCACTCGTCTTCGGAAATGTATTCGAAGACTTTCACGACCTTGTATACGCCCGGCACGCCGCGCGCGATGTCGGCGGCCAGCGCGCCTTCGCGCTGCGTCACGCGGCCCATCAGGTACACGTTGCCGCGTTCGGTCACAACCTTGACGGAATTGGCGGAAATATCCTTGGCGTCGACCAGGCTGGCCTTGACCTTGGTGGTGATGATGGCGTCGTTGGAGCGCGACGTGTAGCTGGCCGGGCCGGCGATTTCCAGTTCATTGGTCACCGACACCACGCCTTCGATGGCGCGCACTTCGCGCTCGACCGCGTTTTTCATTTCCTGGTCGCGCACTTCGCCGGTCAGCAGGACGCGGCGGTTGAAGCTGGCGATATTCACGTGGCCGGCGCTGCCCACCAGGTTGGGGAACTTGACTTCGGCCTTGACGGCAATGGCCTTGTCTTCGGTTTGCGCGCCAAACGTGCGGCGGTCCGACGCGGCCAGCGTGCCGCCCACGGCGCCGGCAGCCACCAGGCCGACGCAGCCGGACAAGGTCGACGCCAGGGCGGCGCCCAGCAAGGCTGCCGCGAGCGGACGCTGCAGGCGGCGCACCGCTGCTTGAACAACGTTATTCATTCACATCTCCACCAAACAGCGCGACATCGATGCCGTCGCACAAGGCATGGATCGTTACCAGGTGCACTTCCTGGATACGGGCGGTACGGTCCGCCGGCACACAAATATGCACATCCGCATCCGTCAACATCTTGCCGATCGCCCCCCCGCCCTTGCCGGTCAGGGCAATGACGCGCATTTCGCGTTCCAGCGCGGCTTCGATGGCGGCCATCACGTTGGCGGAATTGCCCGACGTGGAAATTGCCAGCAGGATGTCGCCGGCCTGGCCATATGCCTGCACCTGCTTGGAAAAGATTTCACGGTAGCTGTAATCGTTGGCCACCGCCGTCAGGATCGAGGTATCGGTCGCCAGTGAAATGGCCGGCAGCGGGAAACGCTCACGCTCGAAGCGTCCTACCAGCTCGGCAGCGAAATGCTGGGCATCGGCCGCGGAACCGCCATTGCCGCACGCCAGGATTTTGTTGCCATTGGACAAAGCCGAAAACATCATTTCAACAGCCTGGCCGATCGGCTGCGCCAGCACCGTCGCGGACTGGATCTTGATTTCAGCACTTTCGTGGAAGTGGGAGAGGATGCGTTGAGTATTCATGGGCGGAGATTATAGTGCAGTCGTCAGCAGGGTCTGACAAGCGCGGTAAAAAATGCTTACATTCCTTGCACGATAGCATTTTTTAACCAGTTCAAGCCATGCCCATCGATGGCAATCACGTCAAAACGGCATGGCGGCAGTTGCCGGTAGCGCTGCAGGTAGAACTGCGCGGCGCGCACCATGCGGCGCTGCTTGGCCGGCGTCACGCTGGCCAGCGCGCCGCCAAAGTCCAGGCTGTCGCGGCGCCGCACTTCGACGAACACCAGGCTGTCCCGGTCGCGCATGACCAGGTCGATTTCCCCCACCTTGCAGCGGAAATTGCGCTCGACCAGTTGCAAGCCCTGCCCGGCCAGGTAATCGAGCGCGCGGTCTTCGCCGGCCTGGCCGTGCAACTGGCCGCGGGTGGCGCCCATGTCACGGCTGCTGGCTCAAGGTCAGCGGCACCGGCACGCCATTCTTGTAAATGGCCGGCAATTCACGCCGTTCAAAGCGCGCCGCGCCATCGCCAAAGCTGACGCTCAATTGCCCCGTCACGCCATCGAGGCGGAAGCGGACCGCAGGCTGGTCTTGCTGGCGCGCGAGTTCGCGCGCTACCCGGAACGCGTCGATGCCGAGCGCATACAGGCGCTCCATGTCGGCGTCGGGCTTGCGTTCGCCCACCGGCGCCAGTTGCGGATACACCATCACGGCCGGATGGTCGCGCTGCAACTGCCACGGCAAATCCAGCAGCCGCACGCCATCCATTTCATTGCCGGCCATGGGCCGCGCGCGGCCGGGGTTCAGCGACGACGTGCCATAGACCGGCACATCGCCCAGCGGCGGCGCGGCCAGCGCCACGCGCAGCTGGCGGGTCTGGTCCGGGTCCAGCGCGGCAAACACCACGGCGCCCGGCTCGGTTTGCAGCCGCCCGCGCAGCGCCACCAGTTCCGCGTCGTTGAGGTAGCCGTTGACCGTGCTCATTTCCACCACCTTCGATGCATTGCCCAGCCGCTGCCACTGCGTGGCGAACGCGCCGGCGCTGCGGCGCTGCCACGCCACGCTGCCGCCCACCACGTATGCCGTGGCGCCCGGCTGTTCACGGCCAGCCCACTCGGCGATCTGGCGCGCCTCGTCCTCGATCGACAGGCCGATCACCATCATTTGCGGCGGCAGCGCGACGCTGTCGCGGTTGTCCGGGTAATTCAGCGCAATAGTGGGCTTGGCCACCTTGTGGCTGGACGCGACCGCCGTCACGGCGGACCGGGCCAGCGGGCCGACGATCATGTCCTGCTGCGCCAGCGCCTCCGTATACGACGCCAGCACATCCTGCGCCGCATCGCCGGTTTCAATCACGGCCACCTCGATGCCCTGCCGGTCGCGCTCCCAGCCGGCCAGGAAGCCGTCGCGCAATGCTTCGGAAGCCTGGCGCAGCGCGTCGGAACGCAGCGGCAGCAGCAGGCCGATACGGTATGGTGCACCGCCAGGTTGCGGCGCGATGCCGCCGGCGCGCTCGCGCGGCGGAATCGAACCGCCGCCGGCGGCCTGCATCATTGCGCCATTGCCGGCGGAAGCGGCCGCCACGCCGCCGACGCCGGCCACGCTAGATGCGCCGGAGACACCCGATACGCCCGATACGCCCGATACGCCCGAGACACCCGAGACACCGGAAACGCCGGCTGGACTGCCGGACGCTCCCGACGCGCCGGCGCCACTGGCTCCGGCAGCGCCAGCCTGGCCAGTCCCGCCATCGGTTTGCGGTCCGGCGCCTCCCGCGCTGCCTTCGGCGCCCGACGCCCCCACCGATTCCGCCACCGGCGGCGTGACCGGTTCGACTTTCAATCCCGGCTGCGCGCCCGGCAGCACGCCATCGAGGTCGACCGCGAAAACCTGCACTTCGGCCGGCGGCCCCGCTTCGCGGCGGGGCGCGGCAGCCATGGCCGGCGCGGGTTTCGGCACGGCTTTTGGCGCCGGCGCACTTGTCACGGCTGGGCCGGACGCGCACAATGGGCCGCTCGCGCCGCACGCCATCGATGGCATGGGCGAATTGCAGGCGCTGGCCAGGCCGGCAAGCAGGCAAACCAGCGGCAATTTCACTTTTATCGGCAGCATCACTCTCTCCAATGACAGATCAAGCACCCAGCATTGCCGCCCTGCCCGTCCTGGGCGAAGCAGCCTACCAGACCTATCCTATCGCAACATTGTATGTAGTGGCGACGCCCATCGGGAACGTTGCGGATATCAGTGTCCGGGCCTTGCATGTCTTGAGTTTAGTCAATGCGGTGGCGTGTGAAGATACCCGCAACACGGCGCAATTGCTGACCCGCTTTGGCCTCAACAAGCCGCTGATTGCCGCCCACCAGCACAACGAACGTGAAGCCGCCGAGACCCTGATAGCCCGGCTGCAGGCCGGCGAGCGCATCGCGCTGGTATCCGACGCCGGCACGCCGGCCGTATCCGATCCAGGCGCGCGCATCGTCGACGCGGTGCGCGCGGCCGGTTTGCGCGTGATGCCATTGCCGGGCGCGTCGGCAGCCGTGACGGCGCTGTCCGCCAGCGGCCTGGTCAACGACCAGTTCCACTTTGTCGGCTTCCTGCCCGCCAAAGCCAAACAGCGCGACACCGTACTGCAGCAGTTGCGCGGCGTGGCGGCCACGCTGGTGTTCTATGAAGCGCCGCACCGCATCGCCGAATGCGCGCAGGCGCTGGCAGCCGCCTTTGAACCCACGCGGCAAGTGGTGTTTGCCCGCGAATTGACGAAACTGTTCGAGGAAATCCACCGCTGCCCGCTGTCGGAAGCCGTGCAATGGCTGGCGGGCGATGCGCACCGTGAAAAAGGCGAATTCGTGGTGCTGGTGGAAGGCGCCCCGCAGGCCGGCGATGCGCAGGATGCCGAAGCCGAGCGGGTATTGCAGATCTTGCTGGCGGAGTTGCCAGTCAAGCAAGCCGCGGCGCTGGCCGCGCAAATCACCGGCAAGAAAAAAAATGCGCTGTATGAACGGGCGCTGCAAATCAAGGCTTGACGGCTGGCGCCAGACCCGCTATAGTCTTGCTTCTTCGGAGTGTAGCGCAGCCCGGTAGCGCATCTGGTTTGGGACCAGAGGGTCCAAGGTTCGAATCCTTGTACTCCGACCAAATTTAAAAGCCTGTGAAATGGAAACGTTTCACAGGCTTTTTCCATTCTAAGCCGCAATAAATAATGCTTATCGGCCTGCGCCATTTGACCAACCGGCCGGGGGCGAGTATCATAGAACTATTCGGAGTGTAGCGCAGCCCGGTAGCGCATCTGGTTTGGGACCAGAGGGTCCTAGGTTCGAATCCTAGTACTCCGACCAAATTCAAAAGCCCGTGAAATCGCAAGGTTTCACGGGCTTTTTCATTGCCGGCGCCTTGTCCGGGCGCCATCCGGGCGCCGCTATGCGGACAGGCGCCGCAAGTTTTCAATATCGCGCCGCGGCGGCGCGCCGAACAGGCGGCTGTATTCACGGCTGAACTGGGACGGGCTTTCATAGCCGACGTGGAACGCGGCCGTGGACGCATCGAGGTGTTCCGACAGCATCATGCGCCGCGCTTCATTCAGGCGCAGCCATTTTTGGTATTGCAAAGGGCTCATTGCCGTCAACAGGCGGAAATGGTGGTGGAACGTCGACGCGCTCATTTGCACGTGCGCCGCCAATGCATCGATGCGCAGCGGGCTCGCATAGTGCGACTTCAGCCAGTCGATGGCGCGGCCGATGCGGTGGCTCTGGCTGCCCACCGAAGCGATTTGCCACAGGCGGGCGCCCTGGTCGCTCATCAGCAGGCGGTAGCAGATTTCACGCTGGATCAGCGGCGCCAGCACGGGAATCGATTCCGGATCGTCCAGCAATTCCAGCAAGCGGGTAAACGCCGTCAGCATGGCTGGCGTGGTTTCGCCGAGCATCATGCCGCTGTCGGCCGGCGGTTCGGACGGCGGCGCCATGCCGCTCTGCATGACGATGTCGGCCACCACGCGCAAGTCCAGCTTCATCACCACGCCCAGGTAAGGCCGCTCGGGGCTGGCGTCGACGATGCGCATCATGGCCGGCAAGTCCAGCGACGTGATGAGGAAGCGCGTGATGTCATAGTTGTAGACGTTGTCGCCCAACAGCGCCTGCTTGGCGCCCTGCACGATCAGCGCCACGCTCGGTTCGACCATGCACGCCGCCGCCTGCGTCGGTTCTTCGCGGCGGAAAAAATTCAGGCCGGGCACCGGTGTGGCGAACTGGCCGGCGCCGCCGGTCCAGCGGGCGACGGCGGCCGCCAGCGGCTGGCGCAGCGTTTCGATGGCGTCGGCGTCGGGACGGGGAAGCGTGGCGTGCTGGTTCACAAAGTCTCCTGGTTCAATGCAGCCGATTCAATTGCAGCCGATGGTAATCCACCTTTACCCATCCGTGGAAGGCGTCACAGGATTAGGCAAAAAACTCACAGGATCGTGCTATCGGCGGACGCGCAACGCGGACGAAAATGCAGACGCGAATGCAATCGGAGCAGGCCCGGCCCCAAGGCCCGGCGCCCCGATCAAATCAACCAGGAGCCACCATGATCACACTCGACATCAACGGCAAGCCGACCCGCGTCGATGCCGCCCCGGACACCCCGCTGCTGTGGGTATTGCGCGATACGCTGCAAATGACCGGCACCAAATATGGCTGCGGCATGGGCTTGTGCGGCGCCTGCACCGTCCACCTGGCCGGCGAAGCGGTGCGCTCGTGCAGCACGCCGGTATCGGCCGCCGTGGGCAAGAAAATCGTCACGATCGAAGGCGTGGACCGCGCAAGGACAGCCAGGGTGGCCAAGGTGGTGCAGGACGCATGGCAAAAGCTCGACGTCGTGCAGTGCGGCTACTGCCAGTCGGGCCAGGTCATGAGCGCGGTCGCGCTGCTGGAAAAGAACCGCAAGCCATCGGACGCCGACATCGACACCGCCATGGCCGGCAATATCTGCCGCTGCGCCACCTATGTGCGCATCCGCGCCGCCATCCATGACGCGGCGAATGCGCTGGCCTGAAAGCGGCGCCAATGCCTCCATCCACATTGCAAACGCCAAATCGCTGGCCTGAAGGAGACACCATGACCCCTCGTATTGAAAACGCCAGCCGCCGCAACTTCCTGCAGGGCGCGGCCGGCCTGACACTGGCCCTGTATCTGCCTGGCGCGGCCTCGGCCGGAGCGCCCGCAGCCGCAGCTGCAACCGCCGCAGCCGCCGTGGCCTCGCCATTCGAACCGAATGCCTTCCTGCGCATCGGCAGCGATAACGCCGTCACCGTGGTGTCCAAGCACCTGGAAATGGGCCAGGGCACGTACACCGGCCTGGCCACGCTGGTGGCCGAGGAACTGGACGCCGCGTGGGCGCAAGTGCGCATCGAAGGCGCGCCGGCCGACGCGAAGCGCTACAACAACTTGCAGTGGGGCCCCGTGCAGGGCACGGGAGGCAGCACGGCCATGGCCAATTCGTGGGACCAGTTGCGCCAGGCCGGCGCATCGGCGCGCGCCATGCTGGTGGCGGCGGCGGCCCGGCAATGGCAAGTGCCGGCCGAGAGCATCACCGTCAGCGACGGCGTGGTGATGCATGCGCCATCGCGGCGCAAGGCCACGTTTGGCCAACTGGCGCAGGCGGCCGCGCAACAACCGGTGCCGGCCGGCGTCCGGCTCAAGGACCCGAAGGACTACAAGCTGATCGGCAAGCGCGCCCCGCGCAAGGATACCGCCGCCAAGATCCGTGGCCAGGCCCGCTTTACGCAGGACGTGCATTTGCCGGGCATGCTGACCGCCGTGGTGGCGCACCCGCCCCGCTTTGGCGGCAAGGTCCAGTCGTTTGACGCGGCGGCGGCCCGCGCCGTGCAAGGCGTGGTGGACGTGGTCGCCATCCCGTCCGGCGTGGCCGTGCTGGCGAAAGACACATGGAGCGCGAAGAAGGGACGCGATGCGCTGCGCGTCGAATGGGATGACAGCAGCGCGTTCAAGCTCGGCACCGATGACATCTTTGCCCGCTACCATGAACTGGCTAAATCTCCCGGCGCCGTGGCGCGCCAGGAAGGCGACGCCGACGCGGCCTTCGCTGCCCCGGCGCGCGTGCTGCGTGCCGCCTATGACTTCCCCTACCTGGCCCACGCCGCCATGGAACCGATGAATTGCGTGGTGCACCTGCAAAAAGACCGCTGCGACATCTGGAACGGCGAGCAGTTCCAGACCATCGACCAGGCCAAGGTGGCTGGCCTGCTGGGACTGCAACCGGAACAGGTGAACCTGAACATGCTGTACGCGGGCGGCAGTTTCGGCCGCCGCGCCAGCAAGGATTCCGATTACGTGCTGGAAGCGGCAAGCATCGCCAAGGCCATCAACGGCAAGGCGCCCGTCAAGCTGGTGTGGCTGCGCGAAGACGACATGAAGGCGGGCTACTATCGTCCTGCCTTCCACCATGCGCTGGACGCGGCGCTCGATGCGCAGGGACGGCTGGTCGGCTGGCGCCACCGCCTCGTGGGGCAATCGATCCTGGCCAATACCCCCTTTACGGCATGGGTCAAGGATGGCATTGACCTCGTCTCAGTCGAGGGCGCGGCCAACCTGCCGTACGCCATTCCCAACATGCTGGTCGACCTGCATACGCCGCAGGATATCGGCGTCCCCGTGCTGTGGTGGCGCTCCGTGGGCTCCACCCATACCGCCTACTCCACCGAGACCTTTATCGATGAAGTGGCGGCGGCGGCCGGCCAGGACCCGGTGGCGTTCCGCCTGGCGCTGCTGGAACATCATCCGCGCCATGCCGCCGTCCTGAAACTGGCGGCGCAAAAGGCCGGCTGGGGCACGCCGCTGGCCAAGGGGGCCAATGGCGATCGGCGCGCGCGCGGCGTGGCGGTGCACGAGTCGTTCAAGACCTACGTGGCGCAGGTGGCGGAAGTCACCGTGAAGGCGGACGGCGCCATCGTGATCGACCGCATCGTCTGCGCCGTCGATTGCGGCATCGCCATCAATCCGGACAACGTGCGCTCGCAAATCGAAGGTGGCGTCGGCTTTGCCTTGTCCGCGGCGCTGCAAGGGGCCATCACGCTGAAGGAGGGCGTGGTCGAGCAATCGAACTTCCACGATTACGCGCCGCTGCGCATCAACCAGATGCCGAAGGTCGAGGTGCACATCGTGCCATCCAGCGAAAAGCCGACCGGCGTCGGCGAGCCGGGCGTGCCGCCCGTGGCGCCGGCCGTGGCCAATGCGATTGCCGCGGCCACCGGCAAATACCTGCGCCGCCTGCCGTTCAGCACCGACGCATTGAAAGCGTAAGGAGCCGCCATGGACGCCGCCGATATCGCCGTCCTGAAACAGGCGCATGCCTGGGACATTGCCGGGCATGGCGCCGCGCTGGTGACGGTGGCCAGGACCTGGGGTTCATCGCCCCGCCCTCCAGGCTCCCTGATGGCCATCCGCGCCGATGGGCTGGTGGCGGGGTCCGTGTCGGGCGGCTGCATCGAGGATGACTTGATCGCCGGCGTCCACGAACGGGGACTCGACGGCTTGTTCAACGGGCGCCCCGCCTTCGCCGTGCGCTATGGCGTCGACGCGGACACGGCCCACCGTTTCGGCCTGCCCTGCGGCGGCACCCTGGAACTGGTGATCGAACGGGTGGGACCCGGCACGCGGCTGGCGGCATTGCTGGAAGCCTTGCAGGGGCGCGGCCTGGTGGCGCGCGAACTGCATTTGCCGTCTGGCCGCGTGACGTTGGGGGAAGCGGAAACCTTCCGCGAGGTGGCGCTGGACGGGGACATGCTGACGATGGCGTTCGGGCCCCGCTACCGCCTGCTCGTCATTGGCGCGGGACAGTTGAGCGCTTACCTGTGCCAGGTGGCGCTGGGGCTGGGCTTTGACATCACCGTGTGCGACCCGCGCGACGAATATGCGCAGTCGTGGGACGTGCCGGGTATCACCATGGTGCGCGGCATGCCGGACGACGTGGTGCAAGCCATGCGGCCCGATTGCAGCACGGCCGTGATCGCGCTGACGCACGACCCCAAGCTCGATGACCTGGCGCTGATGGAAGCGCTGCGGTCGCCCGCATTCTACGTGGCGGCAATCGGTTCGCGCAGCAATAACGCGAAGCGCCGCATGCGGCTGATGCGGCACTTCGGGCTGGAACCGGATCAGCTGGACCGCCTGCATGGGCCCGCGGGGCTGTACATCGGCAGCAAGACGCCGCCGGAAATCGCCTTGTCGATCCTGGCGGAAATGGTGGCGGCCAAGAATGGCGTGGCGCAGGCCGTGACGGGCATGGCGGTGCGGCAGGCGAAGGCCGCGCTGGCCGCGTGACCTGCACCGCCCCGGCCTGCGTCAGCCGTCAGCCGGCGCGCTTGGCCGCGATGGCATTGCCCGCGCGGCTGGCGGCCTTGCGGTTCAACACGCCGGAAATGTACTGCCCCGCATCGACCACGATATCGAGGTCGATGCCGGTCTCGATGCCGAGGCCATTCATCATGTACAGCACGTCTTCGGTCGCGACGTTGCCGGTGGCGCCCTTGGCATAAGGACAGCCGCCCAGGCCTGCCACCGACGAATGGAAGATCGCCACGCCCACTTCCAGGCTGGCGTAGATGTTGGCCAGCGCCTGGCCGTAGGTATCGTGGAAGTGGCCGGAAATACCGTCCAGGCGGAACACGGCGGCGGCGCGCTCCATCACCGCCTGCGTCTTGCGCGGCGTGGCCACGCCGATGGTGTCGGCAATGTCGATTTCATCACAGCCGAGGTCACGCATGCGCGCCACCACGTCCGCCACCGCGTCCAGCGGCACCTCGCCCTGGTAGGGGCAGCCGAACGCGCAGCTGATCGAGCCGCGCAGGCGCAGCCCGTTGTCCTTGGCGGCCCTGGCCACGTCGACGAAGCGCGCGATGGATTCCTCGATCGAGCAGTTGATGTTCTTTTGCGAAAACGCTTCCGACGCGGAACCGAAGATCACCACTTCATCGGCCTTGGCCGCCAGCGCGCCTTCCAGTCCCTTCATGTTCGGCGTCAGCGCCGAATAGATCGCGCCGGCGCGGCGCGTGATGCGCTCCATGACCTCGGCGCTGGTGGCCATTTGCGGCACCCACTTGGGCGACACGAACGACGCCGCCTCGATGTTGGTGAAACCCGCCGACGACAGCCGGTTCACCAGTTCGATCTTCACGTCGGCGGAAATGGTTTCCTTTTCATTTTGCAGGCCGTCGCGCGGCCCCACTTCAACGATCTTGACTTTGTTGGGCAATGCATTCATGTCGTGTAATCCTTTCAATATCCCCTGCCGCGGTCGATCACGTCGGCCACCGCTTCACCGTTCGCCATTTGCCGCATCTTGCCGGCGATCTGCTGCACGCTTTCACGGCGCAGGGTCAGCGCGGAAATGTGCGGCGTGATCGTAATGCGCGGCTCTTGCCAGAACGGGTGCTGCGGCGGCAGCGGTTCGTGGCGGAACACGTCCAGCGTGGCCGCCTCGATATGGCCGGTGCGCATCAGGTTCAGCAAGTCCGGTTCCGACAAGTGGCCGCCCCGTCCCACATTGACGATGAACGAGCCTTGCGGCATCTTCGACATGTTGGTCTGGTTCAGGATGTTGCTGGTTTCGTCGGTCAGCGGCAGCATGCACACCGCCACGCGCGCGCCGCGCAGGAAGGTATCGAGTCCGTCCGCGCCGTGGAAGCATTGCACGCCATCGATCGCGCGCGCCGTGCGGCTCCACGCGCGCAGCGGAAAGCCGAACGGCTTCAATGCTTCCAGCACGCGTGCCCCGAGCACGCCGGCGCCCAGCACGCCCACCGAGAAATCCTCGCGCACCGGTGGCAGCAGCGGCGCCCACTGGCCGGCGCGGGCCAAATCCTCATATTCGTGGAAGCGGCGGTAATAGCGCAGCACCGCATGCGTCACGTATTCCGCCATCTGCGCGCCCATGCCGGCGTCGGTCAACCGCACCACGGGAATGTGCGGCGGAACCGCGTCGCCGTAGCGCAGGATGCCGTCCGCGCCGGACCCGGTCAGGAACACCGCCTTCACGTCCCGCAAGTCCGGCAACATCTCTTCGGGCGGCACGAACACCACGGCATAGTCGCATGGCGGCGGCTTCACGCCTTTTTCCCATACCACCACTTCCGCTTCCGGCAGGTAGCGCGCGAAGTCGCGGATCCAAGGCTCGGTCTTGCCATCGGCGCGGTGCAGCAAAATACGCATCGGCGTCTCTCCCGGCCGCGCCATCACGCGGCGCGGAACGCCAGCAGCGGCGCGCCGTCCGGTACCTGGTCGCCCACCGCGTACAGCACGTCGTCCACCACGCCGTCATGCGGCGCGGCGATGGTGTGTTCCATCTTCATGGCTTCCATGATGACCAGCGCCTCGCCTTTTTTGACTTGCTTGCCCTTTTCCGCCAGCACCGCCACCACCTTGCCCGGCATCGGCGCGGTCAGGCGGCCGCCTTCGGATTCGGTTTCGCCGGCATGGGCCATCGGGTCATTGTAGTCGAGCGTGTAATGGCGGCCGTTGGTGAAGACGTGGAACACGTCGCCATCGCGGCGCACGCTGCCGTGCACCGCGGTGTCGCCCAGCTTGATGCTGATGTCGGCGCCCTGTTGCGACATCAAGGTCAGCAAGCGCGGCCCGCCGCCCTCACCGTCCTCACTGCCCGGCACGTTGAACATCCAGCCATCGTTCAGATACGTCACTTCCACGCCATAGGCCTTCGATGGCTGGCTTGCCGCGTATTCATCGGCAAACGACAGCTTGCGTACGTAAGGCTGGTTCATGCGCCAGCCCAATGCCTGGCCCCACGGATCGCCCGCATTGGCGCCCGACTGCGCGGCCGAGCGGTCTTTTTCCGCTTCGATCAGCGCCACCGCGGCCAGCGCCAGCGCGCCGTGCGCCGCGGCCTGCGCGGGCGGGAACAGGGCGTCGTGGTTGCGCTCGATCAGGCCCGTGTCCAGGTCCGCCGTGGCGAACGCCTCGCCCTGCACCAGCCGGTTCATGAACGCGATGTTCGAAGCCAGGCCGACGATCTGGTATTGCGACAGCGCCTGCGCCATGCGGGCCAGCGCCTGCTTGCGGTCCGCGCCCCACACGATCAGCTTGGCGATCATCGGGTCATAGAACGGGGAAATCGCATCGCCTTCGCGCACGCCGGCATCGATCCGCACGGCGGCAGGATGGCCTGGAATGCCGCCCAGCTCGAAGTTCACCGCGTCCGGCATGCCCAGGTGGCGCAAGGTGCCGATCGACGGGAGGAAGCCTTTTTCCGGGTTTTCCGCATACACGCGCGCTTCGATCGCATGGCCGTTGATGGCCAGTTCGCTCTGCTTCTTCGGCAGCGGCTCGCCGGCCGCCACGCGCAACTGCCATTCCACCAGGTCGGCGCCGGTGATCATTTCCGTCACCGGATGCTCCACCTGCAGGCGGGTGTTCATTTCCATGAAATAGAACGAGCCATCCTGGTTGGCGATGAATTCCACCGTACCCGCGCCGACGTAGCCGACTGCCTTGGCCGCGGCCACGGCGGCTTCGCCCATGGCGGCGCGGCGCTCGGCCGTCATGCCCGGCGCCGGCGCTTCTTCCAGCACCTTCTGGTGGCGGCGCTGGACCGAGCAATCGCGCTCGAACAGGTGGATGCAATTGCCGTGCGTGTCGGCGAACACCTGGATTTCAATGTGGCGCGGGCGCTGCAGGTATTTTTCCGCCAGCACCTTGTCGTCGCCAAAGGAACTGATGGCTTCGCGCTTGCACGACGCCAGCGCGTCGCGGAACGCCGCGCTCGATTCCACCACGCGCATGCCCTTGCCGCCGCCGCCGGCGGACGCCTTCAACAGCACCGGATAACCGATGCGGTCGGCCTGTGCCTGCAGGAATTCAGGATCCTGATTGTCGCCGTGGTAGCCCGGCACCAGCGGCACGTTGGCTTTCTCCATCAGCGATTTCGCGGCCGACTTGGAACCCATCGCGCGCATGGCCGACGCCGGCGGGCCAATGAACACCAGGCCCGCTTCGATGCACGCATCGGCGAATTCCGCGTTTTCCGACAAGAAGCCGTAGCCGGGATGGATCGCCTCGGCGCCGGTGGCCTTGGCCACGGCGATGATCTTGTCGCCGCGCAGGTAGCTTTCCTTGGCGGCCGCCGGGCCCAGCAAGACCGCTTCGTCGCACACCGCGACGTGCCTGGCGTCGGCGTCGGCTTCCGAGTACACGGCAACGGTCTTGATGCCGAGGCGGCGCGCGGTGGCGGCGACGCGGCAGGCGATTTCACCACGGTTGGCAATCAGGATTTTTTTGAACATGGTCTCTCTCTATTCAGCTCGTGGCCGGAAGGTTTTTGTGTAAGTTCAATTCTTTGAACCCTGCTCTATGACTTGTGGTGCGAGCATGGGTTCCGATGATGCCGGCAGGTCAGCGTGCTGCAGGGCGGATCAGCCCATTGGGCGTAATCCGCCACGCATCGTGCCCCGCGGCTCAGCAGCCGCAGCGTTCCTTCTGTACCGACTCCAGCGTGTTGGCGCGGGTCTTCAGGCCCAGCTTGGCCAGCAGCGCGCGGTCGTCGTTGGCTTCCGGGTTGTCGGTGGTCAGGAGCTTGTCGCCGTAGAAGATGGAATTGGCGCCGGCCATGAAGCACATTGCCTGCACGGCTTCGCCGAGTTCGCGGCGGCCGGCCGACAGGCGCACGCGCGCCTTCGGCATCGTGATGCGGGCCACGGCGATGGTGCGCACGAATTCGATCGGGTCCAGCGGGTCCAGGCCGTGCAGCGGCGTGCCTTCCACCTGCACCAGGTGGTTGACCGGCACCGATTCCGGATACGGGTTCAGGTTGGCCAGTTGCGCGATCAGGCCGGCGCGCTGGGCGCGCGTCTCGCCCATGCCGACGATGCCGCCGCAGCAGACCTTCAGGCCGGCGTTGCGCACGTGGCCCAGCGTATCGAGGCGGTCCTGGTATTCGCGGGTCGAGATCACGTTGTTGTAGAACTCGGGCGCGGTATCGAGGTTGTGGTTGTAGTAATCCAGGCCGGCCGCCTTCAGGCGCTCGGCCTGCTGCGCTTCCAGCATGCCCAGCGTGGCGCAGGTTTCCAGGCCCAGCGCCTTCACTTCGCGCACCATGTTTTCCACCTTGTCCATGTCGCGCTCTTTCGGGCTGCGCCACGCGGCGCCCATGCAGAAGCGGGTGGCGCCGTTATCCTTGGCCTGGCGCGCCGCTTCCAGCACGGTGTCGACGTCCAGGATCTTCTTCGCTTCCACGCCGGTGTCGTAGCGCGCCGCCTGAGGGCAATAGCCGCAATCCTCTTCGCAGCCGCCGGTCTTGATCGACAGCAGGGTCGCCAGTTCGACGTCGCCCTCCGGCCAGTGCGCGCGGTGGGTCTGCTGGGCGCGGAACATCAGGTCGTTGAACGGCAGCTCGTACAGCGCCAGCACGTCGGCCAGCGGCCACGTTGCAGCTTCCGGCAGCGTGATGGCCTTGGCGGGCCGGTGCAGCTCCACGGTCTGTGCGGTCTTCGGTTCTTGCAGGGTCGCTTGCGACATTGTTAATCCTTCACATGATTGTTGCGGCGGGTGGGCCAGTTCGGCAGGCCCGCCAGATTCAAATATTCGGCCGCGGCGGCGGCGGTCGGCTGCGCCAGGCGCGGGATGCGGCCCAGCAGCGGCGCAGCGAGGCGCTGCCTGAGCGCCGCCACGTTTTCATCGGCGAACGCCATGTCGGCCTGTACTTCGTTGGCGATCCACCCCACCAGTTTCAGGCCGCGCGCGGCAATGGCTTCGGCGGTCAGCAGCGCGTGGCTGATGCAGCCCAGCCGCAGGCCCACCACCAGGATCACTGGCAAGTCGAGCTGCTGCGCGAGGTCGGCGGTATCGAAACTGTCGTTGAGCGGCACGCGGAAGCCGCCCACGCCTTCCACCACCACGGCGTCCGAGGCGGCGGCGATTTCAAGGTACGCCGCCAGGATCGGCACCGGGTCGATGGTCACGCCCTCCAGCGCGGCCGCGATGTGCGGCGCGGCGGGTTCCATCAGCATGTAGGGCGTGGTCAGCGATTGCGGCATGGTGACGTTGCCGGCGCCGATCAGCATGTCGGCGTCATCGTTGTGTAGCACGCCGTCGCGCCATTCGGCGCCGGCCGCCACCGGCTTCATGCCGCAGGCGCGCACGCCTTGGCGCACCAGCGCATGCAGGATCGCCGACGACGCCAGCGTCTTGCCGATTTCCGTGTCGGTGCCCGTGACGAAGCACGAGAACCGGGGCGGCCAGCCGGCCGGGGGCGCCGCCGCCCCCGGCGCGGCGGCGGGGCGGTGGCCCCGGTTACCCCACCCGGCGGCGCCCACGGTGTTCCCCACCACCACGGCGGGCAAATCCGCCTTCGGTGTCATGACATTGGGCTTGTCAGTGCTCATGATTGCTCCTCCAGCACATGGATAGCCGCGACCAGGCGGTCCACTTCCTCGAACGTATGGCCCGCCGCCAGGGTCACGCGCAGGCGCGACGTCCCCACCGGCACGGTGGGCGGACGGATGCCGCCGACCCAGAAGCCTTGCGCGTACAACGCGGCCGATACACGCATGGTTTCAGCATTATCGCCGATCACGACCGGCTGTACCGCCGTATCGGATGGCATCAGTTGCCAGCGTTTCAACTTCAGGCCGGCTTTCAGGCGGGCAATCAGCGCCTGCACGTGGGCGCGGCGCTGGCGTCCCTCCTCGCCTTCGATGATGTCGATGCTGGCCAGCAGCGCATGTGCCAGCGCCGGCGGCGCGGCCGTGGTGAAGATGTACGGGCGGGCGCGCTGGACCAGCGTTTCAACCACGACTTCGTGCGCCGCGACAAACGCGCCGCCGACCCCGGCGGCCTTGCCCAGGGTGCCGACATAGACCAGGTAAGGCGAGCGGATATCGAAGTGTTCCAGCGCGCCGCGGCCATTCTCGCCCAGGGCGCCGAAGCCGTGCGCATCGTCGACCACCAGCCACGCGTTATGCCGTTCGCACAGCGCCAGCAGCTGCGGCAGCGGCGCCAGGTCGCCGTCCATGCTGAACACGCTGTCGGTGACGACGATCTTGTTCGAGGCCGTGCTTTGCTCGAGCAACGCCGCCAGTCCCGCCACGTCGGCATGGCCCACCACCTTGACCGTGGTGCGCGACAGGCGCGCGCCATCGATCAGCGAGGCATGGTTCAGCGACTCGGAAAAAATTTCCGTGTCCTTGTCGCCCACCGCGAGGCCCGTCAGCACGGCCAGGTTGGCCATGTAGCCGGTGCAGAAATACAGCGCGCGGGGCGACTCCAGGTAGGGGCCGACGAAGCCGGCCAGCCGTTCCTCGAGCTGCGCGTGGGCGCGGCTGTGGCCGGAAATCAGGTGCGACGCGCCGCTGCCGGCGCCGTACAGGTCCACGCCTTCCCGCAGCGCGGCCATGACCTTCGGGTGGCCCGCCAGGCTCAGGTAATCATTGCTGGAAAAGCACAGCATCTCGCGGCCATCGACCGTGACGCGCGGGCCGGCCGGCGTTTCCACGTGGCGGCGCTTGCGGATCAGGCTCTGCGCTTCCAGGTCCGCCAGCCGGGCTTGCAGTTTGTTCAACAGTTCCATCTCACGCCCCCGCGATGACGGTTTCGAACACCGACAGCGTGCGCGCCGCCAGGCCGTCGATTTCCTCGTCGTTGAGGATGTAGGGCGGCATCAGGTAAATCGTGTTGCCGATCGGGCGCAGCAACAGTTCCTGGCGCGTGGCTTCGGTGAAGAAGCGGCGCGAGAATTGCGGGCCGGCCTCGATCGCGTCGAAGGCCCAGATCATGCCGCGCTGGCGCGCATGCGCGATGCGCGGGTGGCTGGCCAGCGGCTGCAGCGCGCGCGTGAGCTTTTCCGCGCGCACCTGGTTGGCCGCCAGCACGCCGTCTTCCTCGAAGATATCGAGCGTGGCCAGCGCCGCGCGGCACGCCAGCGGGTTGCCGGTGTACGAGTGCGAGTGCAGGAACCCGCGCGTGACGTCGGCGCTGTAGAACGCCTGGTAGATCTCGTCGCGCGAGAGCACGATCGACAGCGGCAGGTAGCCGCCGGAAATGCCCTTCGACAGGCACAGGAAGTCCGGCCACACGCCGGCCTGTTCGCACGCGAAGAAGGTGCCGGTGCGGCCGCAGCCGACCGCGATTTCATCGAGGATCAGGTGCACATCGTGCCGGTCGCACAGTTCGCGCACGAGTTGCAGGTACAGCGGGTCGTGCATGGCCATGCCGGTGGCGCACTGCACCAGCGGCTCGATGATGATGGCGGCGATGTTCGCGCCGTTTTCCTCGAACAGTTTCTGCACGTCCGCGGCGGCGCGGCGCGCCACGTCCTGCGCGGTCTCGCCATCGGCCGCCTGGCGCGCATCGGGCGACATCACGGTGCGCGACGCCCGCAGCAGCGGGCCATAGGCGTCCTTGAACAGCGCCACGTCCGTCACCGCCAGCGCGCCGATGGTCTCGCCGTGGTAGCTGCCTTTCAGGCACACGAATTCCTGTTTTTCCGCGCGGCCCGCGTTGCGCCACGCGTGGAAACTCATCTTCAGGGCGATTTCCACGGCCGAGGCGCCATCGGAGGCGTAAAACGCGTGGCCCAGCTGGTGCTGCGTCAGCGCGGCCAGGCGTTCCGACAAGCGGATCACGGGTTCGTGGGTGAAGCCGGCCAGCATGGCGTGTTCCAGCATGTCCAGCTGCTCCTTCAGCGCACCGTTGATGCGCTGGTTGGCATGGCCGAAAAGGTTGACCCACCAGGAACTGATCGCGTCGAGATAGCGCTCGCCATGGTGGTCGTACAGCCATGGGCCGCGGCCATGGCTGACCGCGATCAGCGGCACCGTCTCATGGTGCTGCATCTGGGTGCAGGGGTGCCATACGCTGCGCAGGCTGCGCGCCACCCAATCGCCGTCGGCCTGGCCGCCTTGATGAACGCCTTGTTGATTTGCTTCCAAAACTGCTCCGTTTCCGTTACCGCCACGGGCTCGCGTGCCGCGCTACAGCCAATTCGGCTTGCGCTTCTCCAGGAAGGATTGCACGCCCTCGCGGCCCTGCTCCGACGCGCGGATGTTGGCGATGCGCAGCGCCGTATCGGCCAGCAGCGCATCGTCGACCGGGCGCCCGGCCACGTCGCGCACCAGCGTTTTCGCTTCGCGCACCGCGTTCGGACTGTTGCCCAGCAGGGCCTTGGCGAGTTCCGCCGTCTTCGCATCGATGGTTTCCAGGGTCGCCAGTTCGTGTACGAAGCCGATGCGGTGCGCCTCCGCCGCCCCGAACCGCTCGGCGGTCAGGAAATAGCGGCGCGACGCTTGTTCGCCCATGGCTTTGATGACATAAGGTGAAATGGTGGCCGGGATCAGTCCCAGCTTCACTTCGCTCAGGCAGAAGTTTGCCACGTCCGCGGCAATCACGATGTCGCACGCCGCCACCAGGCCCATGCCGCCCGCGTAGCAATCGCCGTGCACCTTGGCGATCACCGGTTGCGGGCACAGGTAAATGGTGCGCAGCATTTCCGCCAGCAGCATCGCATCCGCGTTGTTTTCGGCGTGCGTATAGCCCGCCATTTTCTTCATCCAGTTCAAGTCGCCGCCGGCGCAAAAGGCCGGGCCATTGGCCGCCAGCACAATCGCGCGCACGCCGTCTTCCTTCGCCAGCGCGGCGAAGGCGCGGGTGATTTCACCGATGGTGGTGTCGTTGAATGCGTTGCGCACGTCCGGACGGTCCAGGGTGACGGTGGCGAGTTTACCGTCGATCGTCACTTGCAGGGTTTCGTAATTCGCGTAAGTCATATAGCCGTCCCCTTACATGCGGAATACGCCGAACTTCGTGTCTTCGATCGGCGCGTTCAGCGCCGCCGACAGCCCCAGGCCCAGCACCATGCGGGTGTCGGCCGGATCGATGACGCCGTCGTCCCACAGGCGCGCGGTGGCGTAATACGGGTGGCCCTGGTGTTCGTACTGTTCCTTGATCGGCTGCTTGAACGCGGCTTCCTCCTCGGCCGACCACTGGCCGCCCTTGCTTTCGATGCCATCGCGCTTGACGGTGGCCAGCACCGACGCGGCCTGCTCGCCGCCCATCACGGAAATGCGCGCGTTCGGCCACATCCACATGAAGCGCGGGCTGTAGGCGCGGCCGCACATGCCATAGTTGCCGGCGCCGAAGCTGCCGCCGATCACCACGGTGAATTTCGGCACGGCGGCGGTGGCCACGGCCGTCACCATCTTGGCGCCGTTGCGGGCGATGCCTTCGTTTTCATATTTGCGGCCCACCATGAAGCCGGTGATGTTCTGCAGGAACACCAGCGAGATCTTGCGCTGCGCGCACAGCTCGATGAAGTGCGCGCCCTTCAGCGCCGATTCGGAAAACAGGATGCCGTTGTTGGCGACGATGCCGACCTTCATGCCATAGATGTGGGCGAAGCCGCACACCAGGGTGGTGCCGTAGCGCGCCTTGAATTCGTCGAATTCGCTGCCGTCGACGATGCGGGCGATGACTTCGCGGATGTCGAACGGCTTGCGGGTATCGACCGGAATGACGCCATACAGTTCGCTGGTCGGGTATTTCGGCTCCACGGCTTCCCGCAACGCGCCCTGCTGCGGCTTGCTGCGGTTCAGGTTCGACACGATGGTGCGCGCCAGCGACAGCGCGTGCAGGTCGTTTTGCGCCAGGTGGTCGGCCACGCCGGACAGGCGCGTGTGCACGTCGCCGCCGCCCAGGTCTTCCGCGCTCACCACCTCACCGGTGGCGGCCTTCACGAGCGGCGGGCCGCCGAGGAAGATCGTGCCCTGTTCCTTGACGATGATCGATTCGTCGCTCATGGCCGGCACATAGGCGCCGCCCGCCGTGCACGAGCCCATCACCACGGCGATCTGCGGAATGCCCTTGGCCGACATGTTGGCCTGGTTGTAGAAGATGCGGCCGAAATGGTCGCGGTCGGGGAACACGTCGTCCTGGTTCGGCAGGTTGGCGCCGCCCGAATCGACCAGGTAAA
>CBIHOX010000007.1:0-84934 GCA_966211685.1 uncultured Pseudoduganella sp. | reverse complement strand
TGAACCTATACACGCTTTCCAGGCGTGCGACTTAAACCACTCATCCATCTCTCCTCGTCTCGCAGGCTCGCTGCAAGAGAGGCCGCATTGTAGCAAAGATTCTGCAAAGTACCAATATTTTTTATCCATGCTGTGGCGCTTTCCCGGTGCTGGAGACAACAGAAAAGCAACTATTTCACAAACAAAATATTTCAAATAGAGAAACTCACCGTATTACCGCGTCCCCGCCACCAGCTCCTCCCGCCGCGCCTCGGCAAACGCCATCAGGTCCGGAAAGAACCTGTCAAATCCCGCCGCGATCGCGTCATGGTGTTGCCGCAGGTCGGCGAGGCCGTCGCGCAGGGCGGCGCCGTTGCGGCTCAGGCGTTGGGAGATGCGGTCGATGGCTTTTTCCACGCTGGTGAAGTCGTCGTAGGCGTTCAGCCAGTTCAGTTGCACCATGTGCGGCGCCATGGCGCGCAGGCGGTCGGGGAGCAGGGGTTCGTGTTCGGCCAGGGCGGCGTAGAAGCGGTCCAGCATGGACTGGCGCGGTTCGGTGCACCAGCGTGGCCATTGCAGGCTTAACAGATGGTCGTAGAACACGTCGAGCAGGATGCCGGCGTAGCGGCGGCGGCCATCGGGGAACAGTTGGGCCGATGCCTTCACGGCCGGGTGACTGTCCGTGTAGCTGTCGATGTAGCGGTGCAGCTGGATTTCACGCGCGATTTCCGTCGGGTAGCGGCCGGTGACGTCGGCCTTGACGAAGTCGCCCATGATGCCGCCCACCATGGCGGCGCCGCTGTGGCGGGCGAGGAACAGATGTGCGAGGTAATTCATGCGGCATTGTACGCCGCGGGGCGGGGCGCCGCGGTACGATGGGGTTCCACTGTTGTAGCGAAAGGAAAGCCCATGCGTATTGCCGCCTTGTCCGATATCCACGGCAACCTGTGGGCGCTGGAAGCGGTGCTGGCCGATGTGGCGCGGCGCGGTGCGGATGTCGTCGTCAACCTGGGCGACATCCTGTCGGGGCCCTTGCTGCCGGGGGAAACCGCGGACCGCCTGTTGGCGCTGGGCTGGCCCACCATTGCAGGCAACCACGAGCGGCAGGTGCTGACGCAGGCGCCGGAACGCATGGGCGCGTCGGATGCGTACGTGCACCAGCGGCTCACGCAAAAGCAACGCGAATGGCTGGGCGGCTTGTCTGCTTCGTTGCGGCTCCAGGATGATGTGCTGATGGTGCATGGCACGCCCGGCAGTGACTTGATCTATTGGCTCGAAACCGTGACCGAAGCCGGAAGCATACGGGCCGCCACGCAGGACGAAGTGCTGGCGCGGGCGGCCGGGGCGCCCGTGGCGCCGGGGATGCTGGTGCTGTGCGGGCATAGCCATGTGCCGCGCGCGGTGCAGCTCGATGATGGGCGGCTGATCGTCAATCCGGGCAGCGTCGGGTTGCAGGCGTATGACGACGACATGCCGTACCGGCACGTGGTCGCGAACGGGACGCCGCATGCGCGCTATGCGCTGGTGGAAAAGGGCGCGCATGGATGGTGCGTCGAGCATGTCGCGGTGCCGTATGAATGGGGCGAGGCGGCGGCGCTGGCGGGGCGCAATGGGTTTGAGGCGTGGGAAGTCGCGTTGCGGACGGGGCGGATGGGGTGAGGCTGGCTGCAACTGGCGGCAGGCTGTGCTGTTGCTGGATTACGCGCGGGGCGCTAATCCAGCCTACAGCGGGCGTTATCGGGGAAATCCCCTTATGCGGCGTCGATTTCTTCGCCGACCAGGAAGCTCGCGATCAGCGGGTTGATTGCGGCGGCGTGCGTGATCGGGGCCATGTGGCCGCCCTTGGTCTGGACCGTGGTGGCGTTGGGCAGGGCCTCGGCCAGGCGGGCCGCCACGCGGCGCGTCGACAGCGGGCTGGCGGAGCCGGACAGCACCAGGGCCGGCATGTCCAGCTGCGCCATGTCGGCCAGCGTGGCCGGTTCGCTCAGCAGCGCGTGGAAGTCCAGTTTCACTTTGGCGATCTGCGACGTGAAGCGCTGTTGCTGCGCTTCCGGCAAGGCATCGAAGACGCCGGCGCGGTTCCAGTAATCGATGAAGGTGCGGGTGCCGTCCTTGTCGCTGGCGGCGTCGCGGATGCAAGCCACCACGTCTTCGATTTCCACGCGCGCTTCATCGCTGTCGTCCAGCAGGTGGAACGCCACCGGCTCGAACACCGTCAGCGACAGCACGCGCTGGTGTTCCTGGCGCGCCAGGCGCAGCGCCGTCGCGCCGCCATAGGAATGGCCCACCAGGTGGAACGGCTCGTCCGGCGCCAGTTGCAGCGAAATGGCGGCCATCACGGCGTCCACTTCGTGCGCCAGCGAAAAACCGGGGCCGGCGTCGTGCGGGAACGGGGATTTGCCGTAACCGAGCAAATCCACGGCGATGAAGCGGAAGCCGGACTGGTACTGGTTGATTAGTTCCGACCACTGGCCCTTGGAACTCATGGAGCTGTGCAGTAATACGACTGCGGGCAATGCGTGATTAGTCATTTGTGATGAAAAAACTAACGGCGAATCCGCGATTATATGTCAGATTTTGTGATTTTTATCGCCATTGTGTATCAAATTTGGCGCTTCGCCGGCTGGCGGCCGTGCCGGCGCCCGGCGCGCGTCACTACTGCAGCCAGCGCCGGAACGGTTCCAGGTCCATGCCCGGCTCCACGTACCAAGCCTTGCGCGGCCAGTCGAATTTCGCGCCCAGCGCCTTCACCTGCTGCGCTTCGTGGATGGACGCGCTGAGGTAGTGGCGGGCCGGCAGGCGTTCGCGCGCGGCGGCTTCGTTGCGCGACATCGCCAGTTCCGCCGCGGCGCCGATGGCGCCCAGTTTCAGGCGCGCCAGGTAGGGGCTGCGGCGCTGCGCATCGTCCGGCGACAGCAAGGTCAGGCGCAGTTTCGCGCGCGTGGCGGCCACGTAGAACAGGTTGTCCTCTTCGCGCGCATCGGCCAGCGGGGCGGGGAATTCGCCGGCTTCCATGAATGGCACGATCACGTGCTCATATTCCTTGCCCTTGGCGTTGACCGCGTAATCGATCGTCACCACGTCCTTGTCGCGTTTGCGGCCCGCGAATGCTTCGGCCGCGTTGAGTTCCTGCCAAAACCCGGCCAGCGTTTGCTTTGAGTCTTCCGCTGCCTTCAGGAAGCCGGCAATGGATTTCGCCACCGCCTGTGCATCGTGCGGGCGCACGAAGATGCGGCGCGCGGCCAGTTCCAGGTTCATCGTGTCGCACACCGCGTGCAGCGCTTCGTGCGCCGGCGACTCCGGGCCGAAGGCCGCCGCGCAATCGATGGCCGCCTTGATCGGGCTCGCGCGGCCATTGTCCAGGTAGCGGCCATAAAAGCCGTCCAGCAATTGCGGGTGTTTCGCGATGTCGCGCTTGGCCTGTTCCAGCTGCTCGTGCGTGTGTTCCACTTCGCCGAACACCGCCAGCGCTTCCACCACCGCCATGCGCACGTCCTGCGATTTCACGGCGGCCAGGTCCTTCAGCGCAATGGCCATCATGCCGCGCAAGAACAGGATTTCGTCGCGCTGCAGGCTGCCCGCCATCGGCGGCGTGCGGTAGCCGATCTTCGCGCGCATCAGCGCCTGTTCCACCGCCATCGCCTGGTGGCGGTCGCGCAGCAGCACCGTGCAGCCGTCGATCGGATAGCCATCCTTTTTCCATGCCTTGATGGCGGCCACCACGTGCTCGCCGCAGCCGGCCGGGTCGGCGTAGTGCGCCTGGCGGATTTCCGTGTGCAGCGGCAAGCCCGATTGCACGGTCTTGGCCTTGAATTCCGCCATCGCCAGCGCCAGGTGCGGGCCGTGGCGCCACGTCACCGTCAGCGGGTATTGTTTGACATTGCCAAAGTCGCGCGCGAAGCGGTTTTCCATGAATTCGCCGCTGGCGCCGAGTTTCGAGTGGATCACCTGGTCCTTGTCGCCGGCGCCCACGAACCAGCAATCGGGCCGCGCCAGCAGCGCCGACAGGATGCGGTAGCCGGCTTCGTTCAGGTCGTGCAATTCATCGCACACCACCACCTGGCAGCGCGGCAGGCTGTCGGCCGCATCCGGCGCCTGCGCCAGCCATTTCGCCAGGTCATACGTCGCGTCATAGGGCCCGCGGAATTGCGCGCTGCCGTCGCTGTCGCAGCGCAGCGTTTCATATTCGATCGCGGCCAGGTAATCGGCCAGCGGGGTTTTCAACAGTTCCGCCGCTTCTTCCACGCCCACGTATTCCACGTCCACGCTGTCGAGCTGCATGGTGGCCTTCAGCGCCAGTTGCGCATCGATGGCTTGCGACAGCGCGATGTTGTGGGTGCGGATGTCCAGGTATTCCACCTTGCCCAGGTAACGCTCGCCCACGCGGCGCAGCGCTTCCAGCAGCCACGGTTTCATCTCGCGCAAATGGCGCAGGCGCGGCACCGCGCCGTGTTCCAGCGCGGCCAGCGCCTGTTCCGCGAAATCCTCGAACGTGGCTACCCGCACGGCCGAGGCCTGGCCGTACGGAATGCCGATGTCGAGCAGGCGCTGGCGCAGCACGTCGCGCGCTTCCGGCGTGAACGTCAGGGCCAGCACCTGCTGTGGCGGCAGGCCGCGCGCCAGCGCTTCGCCGATGCGCAGGGCCAGCGTGGTGGTCTTGGCGGCGCCGGCGTTGGCGGCCACCAGCGACACGCGGTTTTGCGCGAGCTGGATGGCGGTTTGTTCCGGGGTCGGGACCAGGCCCTGGGGATGGAAGCGGGGAGCGGCGGTGTCGGTCATGCTGCGGGGACAGGTTCAATGCATCGAAACGCGTATTATCGCCGACTTGGCGCGCGTTGCCCCGGATTGTCCCGGACTGCCGCGGATTTCCACGCTGTGCCGCGATCGTGCCTTGCCGGTATGGCGCCCGCGCCGCCAGCATGCCGCGCGCATGCCGCAATCACGCGGTGTTGATGTCGCAACCACGGGGCGCCGCGGTCGCACTCACGGCCGGGCGATCTCCGGGCGCGCCGCCAGCATCGCCGCCCAGGCCGGCACCGCGGCTTGCCAGAACGCCGCGATACTGTCGGCCCGCACGTCCAGCCCCAGGAATTGCGCGGCCGGGACCAGCGCCGACGCCACCAGCGATTCGGGCTCCGCGCCCGTGTCGAACGCCTGCGCGCCGGTCTGCTTCGACAGCTTTTCGCCATCGGCGTTGGCCACCACCGGCACGTGCAGGTATTCCGGATGCGGCAATCCCAGCACATCCTGCAGGAATAGCTGGCGCGGCGTCGAATCCAGTAAATCCGCGCCGCGCACCACGTCGGTCACGCCCTGCGCGGCATCGTCGACCACCACCGCCAGCTGGTAAGCCCAGAAACCGTCGGCGCGGCGGATCACGAAGTCGCCCACCTCGCTGGCCAGCGGCTGGCACGTGACGCCGGCCCAGCGGTCGTCGAAACAATAGGTGTCATCGGGCGCGTCCGGCACGCGCAGCCGCATGGCGCGCGCAGTCTTGCCGGGCGCCAGGCCGTTACGGCACGTGCCCGGATATACCAGTCCCGCACCGCTCTGGCCCAGCCGCAATTGCGAATCCGCGATTTCCTTGCGCGAGCACGAGCACGGATAGGCCGCGCCTTTGGCCAGCAACTGTTCCAGCGCCGCGTCATACAAGTGCGTGCGCTGCGTTTGCCATGTGACTTCGCCATCCCATTGCATGCCGCAGCGCTGCAGCGACGCCAGGATGTGCCGGTCCGCGCCGGCCACGTTGCGGTCGCGGTCCAGGTCTTCCACCCGCACCAGCCAGGTTCCGTGATGCGCTTTCGCGTCGAGGTAACTGGCCATGGCGGCCACCAGCGAACCAAGGTGCAGGGGACCGGTGGGAGAAGGGGCGAATCGGCCGACGTAGGCGGCGCTGCGGGAAGGGCGGACGGACTTCATCCTGCCAGTATCCCCGACCGGCACGGCGGCAGTCAATCGGGTGGGGATTTCATCCGGCGAATCCGGGCGTGGGACCGGCAGGCGAATCGGCAGGGGATGCGTGCGGCCGGATCGGGCCGCCGATGTTGCAGCGCGCAACGGCCGCCCGCGCGTCTTCGCATACAATCGCCGCCAGCGGCACGCCACCCGCGGCGCCGCGCCGATTCCCCACTTGATGCAACAGGACACCATGCAGAAAAAGTTCACCATCCTTGCCGCGACCGTTCTGGCCACCAGCCTGGCGTTCGCTTTCCCGGCCCACGCGGCCGGCGGCGTCAAACCAGCCTTGCTCTCCGTGCAGGAAGCGCCGTTGCGCGCGCACCTGGCTTTCCTGTCCAGCGATTTGCTGGAAGGACGCGGCACCGGCCAGCGCGGTGGCGACCTCACCGTCGCCTATCTGGAAAACCAGGCCATGGCCGTGGGCCTGAAGCCGGCCGCCGGCAACAGCTTCCGCCAGGCCGTGCACATCGCCGGCGTGAAATCGCTGCCGCAGGACAGCACCTTGCGCCTCGAAGCCAACGGCGCGGCGCTGCCGCTGTCGTTCGGCAAGGACTGGGTGTGGGCGCCCGGCGATGCGCAGGCCGCGCACAGCATCGATGCGCCGCTGGTGTTCGCCGGCTATGGCATCACCGCGTCCGAAGAAGGCTGGGATGACTACAAGGGTATGGACGTCAAGGGCAAGGTGCTGGTCATGCTGGTCAACGACCCGCAGCCGACCGCGGAGCAGCCGGACCGCTTTGGCGGCAAGTCGCTGACGTATTACGGCCGCTGGACCTACAAGTTCGAGGAAGCCGCGCGCCATGGCGCGGTGGGCGTGCTGCTGGTGCATACCACGCCGTCGGCGTCGTATGGCTGGAGCGTGGTGCAGAACAGCTGGGATGGCGTGGAGCGCTTCCAGCTGGCGCAGGGGGAACTCGGCACCCCGCTGCAAGGCTGGATGACCGAAGATACCGCGCGCGTACTGTTCAAGGCCGGCGGCCAGGATCTCGACGCCTTGCGCGCGCAGGCCGAGCGCAAGGATTTCCGCCCGGTGGCGCTGAACGCGAAAGTCGGCGGCGACATGAAGGCCGCCGTGCGCAAGGTGGACCAGTTCAACGTGGCCGGCGTGGTGCCGGGCACCGATCCGAAACTCAAGGACGAAGTGGTGATCTACAGCGCGCACTGGGACCACCTCGGCATGCAGGGCAGCGGCGGCGACACCATCTATAACGGCGCCGTCGACAATGCGTCCGGCAGCGCCGCGCTGCTGGCCATGGCGCAGGAAGCCGTGCGCCATCCGGCCAAGCGCAGTCAGATGTTCCTGTGGGTGGCGGCCGAGGAGCAGGGCTTGCTGGGCAGCGCTGCCTACGCCAGCGCGCCATTGTGGCCATTGGCGAAAACCGCCGCCAACCTGAACCTGGACAGCTTGAATTTCGCCGGCGCCACGCGCGACATCGGCACCCCGGGCAGCGAGCGCACGGAACTGGGCAGGATGGCCGAAGCCACCGCCAAGGCCATGCACATGCGCATTGCCGAGGCCAAGCCGGATCTGGCCGGAGGCTATTTCCGCAGCGACCACTTCAGCTTTGCCAAGGTCGGCGTGCCGGCGTTTTCCATCGAGCGCGGCCGCGATTACCTGGGCGACCAGGCCGCGGCCAGGCAGAAAAACGAGGCGTACGCGAAACGCTACCACCAGGTGTCGGACGAATATGACCCGTCCTGGGACCTGGGCGGCATGACGCAGCAGGCGGCCTTCACGCTGAACCTGGGCCAGGCCGTGGCGAATGCGCCGAAAATGCCGCAGTGGAAGGCGGGCGATGCGTTTGGCAAGGTACGCGCCGGTAAGTAAGCGCTGATGCGGAAGGCGTTGGCGGCGCTTGCCGGATGACGCTGCGCTAATCCGGCCTACGGCTGGCGCCGGTGAAATTGTGTGAGATTTGTGCCACAGGCATGTGCCTATAATGGCGATTCTTTTAACATCGAGTCGTCATCATGACCAATCCTTACGCCACACCCGAGTCCGATTTCAGCGCTTCCGATGGCGCCAGCGCCGACGCCGCGCCGGTTTATGGCGGCTTCTGGCGCCGCCTTGCCGCGCTCATGATCGATGGCCTGTGCCTGGCGCCGCTGGTGGCGCTGCAGTTTTACCTGCTGGCGCAGGGCCGTTATGGCCAGGTCTACGCCATCTTGCCGATGCTGGCGGTGCCGCTGCTGTACAACGTCTACCTGGTCAAGCGCTATGGCGGCACGCCCGGCAAGCTGGCCATGAAAATGCGCATCACCATGCTCGATGGTTCGCCCGTGACGGGGCAGGCCGCCTTTGTCCGCTACCTGCCGTGGGTGGTGTTCGCGGCCGTGCAATGCGCGGGCACGGCGCTGGCCGCGCTGAGCCTGACCGATGAAGCCTACGCCTCGTATGGCGTGATGGAGCGCACCGTGCAGCTCGAAGCCATCCAGCCGGCGTGGGCCACCTACATGAGCCATGCCATGAAGGCCTGGACGCTGGCGCTGCTGGTCTCCCTGCTGGTCAACAGCAAGCGCCGCACGTTGCATGACTTCCTGGCCGGGACCGTGGTGGTGCGCACCAGCCGCTGATACGGTATCCTGTGCGGTTTGTCTTACATTGAGCCTTCATGCAATACAACCGCTACCTGATGGCGGGGGCCGCCGCCAGCGCCGCCGCCGCCCTGCTGCACCTGCTGTGCATCGTTTTTGGCGCCCCGTGGTACCGCTTGCTGGGCGCCGGCGAGCGCTTCGCGCGGCTGGCCGAGGCGGGCAGCCCGCTGCCCACCGTGGTCACCCTGGCGATCGCCGCGCTGCTGGCGCTGTGGTCCGCCTATGCGCTGTCCGGCGCCGGCGTGATCCGCAAATTGCCCTATACCCGCCTCGCGCTGTGCGCCATTGCCGCGATCTATTGCTTCCGCGGCCTGGCGTTTCCTTCGCTGATCTTTTTCTTTCCCGAGAACAGTTCCCTGTTCTGGGCCGTCAGCTCCAGCCTGTCGTTCGGCATCGGCATGCTGCACGTGCTGGGGTTGAAGCAACTGTGGTGGAAGCTGTAGAAACGGGCACTTCCACTATTTCCGGAACGCCAGTGAAATCACGGTGCCCGTCAAGTCGATGCCCTTGATGGAAATGCTGCCGAAGCTCGGGCCTTCCGAGCCGCGCACGCGGATGTTGGCGAAGCTGATTTCACCGATCGACGTTGGCAGCGCCAGGGTCAGGGTGCCATCCTTGGTCAGGGTCGCGGTGGTCTTGGTCGGATCGTAGACTACGTTTTTCATCGTCACGTCCGATTCCAGGAAGCCCAGTACCGGATTCAAGACCTTGGCCATGTCGCCGATGATGTCGACGCCCTTGTCCTTCATCTGCTTTTGCACCTGCTGCACCAGTTCATCGTGCAAGCCCTGCGCCGAGGTGGCGCCCATTTCCTCTTCCGTCATCGGCTGCAGGCCGCTTGGCGCCACGCCCGCCGCCGTCGTGGCCATGGCGGCGGCCCCGGTGGCGGGTGCGCCGTCGCCGGACGCTTGCCCGCTGTCGCTGCGCAGCACGACCGGCGCCGTCACCGCCACTGCCGGGACGGCCGCGGCGGCGTAGGTTTCCAGCGGCGCCACCAGCGCCGTCACGATGGCGGCGGCCAGCCGCAAGTGCCGCTGCCTGCGCAGGGCGTCTTGCAGGTGCTGGTGCGTCACCAGGTTCCATTCGGCGAAAATGTCACCGAGGCGCTGGCCCGTGGTGCGCTGCAGTTCGATGGCTCGCGCCAGCTGTTCTTCGGAAATCAGCTTTTGCTTCACCAGCAGCTGACCGATCAGCGCCTTGTTGTGGTCGTGCTTGAACCAACTCATGGTGTGTCTCCCCGGTTAAGCGGATTTGCGCGATGGCGCGTGGTTGACGATATCGGACGGCGTCATGCCGAACCAGCGTTTGCACGCCCGGTAAAACGCGCTGGGTTCGGAAAAGCCCAGCTGGAAGCTCAGCATCTTCAGCGACAGTTCGCCGGTCGACAGCGACTGGCGCGCCAGTTCGCGGCGGGTCTCGTCCACCAGCGTCGTGAAGCTGGTGCCTTCCTCGGCCAGCCGGCGCTGCAGCGTGCGCTCGCTCATCATCAGGGCGGCCGCCACGTCTTCGCGGTGCGGCGGCCCTTTCGGCAGCATGGCCGCCAGCATGCCCTGCACGCGCGCTGCCACCGACGGCGGCTGCGCATGCGCCAGGCCGGCCAGCACGCCGTTGCCATTGTTGCGGTAATCGGGCAGCGCGGCCACCAGGTCGGTGTCGGCGAATTCCATCACGTTGTGCGGCCGGTCGAAGTGCACCGGGCAGCCGAACGTCTCTTCGTAGAACGCGGCGTTGGCCGGTTCCGGGAACGCGTATTCGACCAGCACCGGCGAGGCGTCGTCGCGGCCCGCGGCGCAGCGCAGGCTGCGCAACAGCACGCACCAGACGAAGTCATAGCGCTGCTGCGGCACCTCGCGCTGCGCGCCCGGCAACACCAGGCCCACGCGGGTATGGCCGTGGCAGCGCTCGATCGAACTTTGCACGGTGGGCGACACCAGCATGATGTGGCCCATCACGCCCAGCCAGCCGAGGCGGTGCGGCGTCGAGATCTTCAGGCCGATCAGCGGATCGCCCGAATGCTCGACCAGGAGCGTCCACAGGTGCGACAGCTTGTCCGACAGGGTCAGCGCGTCGCACGCCAGGCCGTCGCCTTCATCGAGGCCGGCCATCTTGAACAGGGCGTCCGCCGCGACGCCGGAGTGGGTCAGGCGCGACTTCACGCCGCGCACCAGGTGCAAGGCAGATGAATAGGTCATGCCGTGCCCCCCGCTCATGGCGTGACGGCTGCGCGCAAGCGCATGCCGATGCGCTGTTTCAAGTCCTGCAGCTTGGGATTGATGACGGGGCCGGAATCGGTGGCCACCGCTTCACCCAGGCTTTTCTGCAATTCCGGCAGCAGCGCTTCGAATTTCTGTTTCACGGGCGACTCCAGGATCGCGATCATCTGCTTCAATTCCTCTTCGCTGAAACGCTCGGCCAGCAGCGGCGCCACCTTCGATGGAATCAGCTTTTGCGCGCTGTTGCGCACGGTGGGCGTGGTGTCTTCCATGAACTTGCGCGCTTCGTTGACGATGTCGGTCATGGCCGCGTCGCGCTTTTCATCGGTGGCGCGGCCTTGCAGCACGGCGCGCGCCTGCGCCACCGCGTCGCTGACCGGCGCCTGCAGCATCGACAGGCCGATGCTGTCCATGCGCCACAGGGTCAGCACCTTGTCGATCAGCGCCTGCTTCGATGCGGGAATCGCGCCCGCCACGGCGGCCGGCGCGGCGGCGGCAGCCGTGGCGGCGGTGGCGCCCGCGGCGGGAGTGCTTGCGGCGCCGGCCGCATGGGCCGTGCCGCACAGGGCCATCACGATGAGGGTGTTGCGTAAAACTTGCATGGTGTGGTCTCCTTAAAACTTCTTGCTGAGGTTGAATCCGACATAGCGGACCTTGATGTCGCCCGCCACGTCCATACCGGCGTACGGGTTGTAAATCACGTTGGTGAAGTTGTAGCAATTCATATTGCAGCTGCCATTGGCCGGCGTGTTGAAACGGCCCACCATGTAGGAACCGGTCAGGCTCACTTCCATGCCGCTGTCGAAGCGGTAGCTGGCGCCCATGCCCCACAGTTTGGTGTCGGGCAGCGGTGCGATCAGGTCGATCTTGTTGGAGGGGATGGAACTCTTGCGCGGTTCCAGGCCGAAGCGCAGCGTGAGCTTGTCGTTCGGGAAGACCTGCAAGCCATAGCCGAAATTCAGCAGGCTTTTATAGCCGCGCGGGATTTTCAGCTTGGTCGAATCGGGAATGCCGTACAGGCGCGCCACTTCGAGCAGCTTGATGCTCTGGTCGAATTCGAACGTCAGCGCATCCCACTCGCCCCAGGTGGCGTAGCTGGCGTCGACGTTCAATTGCACGTACTTGACCGGCTTGAACTTCACGCCCACCTGCACGTGGGTCGGGAATGGAATCGTGGCCGTCATGTTGCCGTGCTGGAGTTCCGGGATCGAGGACGGGAAGCCCAGCACCGCGCCGGCGATCGGTCCCAGCAGGCCGGTATTCAAGCCCTTGACGAAATTGCGCAACATCGGCTCGACATGGAACGCATAGGTGCCCGAGTAGCGCGTCTTGGCGCCGCCCTGGTATACCGCGCCGATGGCGAACCATGGCTTCGGTTCCCACAGCACGCCCACGTTGATGGTCGGGTCGAACGGCGCCGTCAATTGCAGCTGCATGTTGGCGGCCTTCTTGAAGGGGCTGACCATGCCTTCCTTGCCGCCGCCGCACAGGCCGAAGCCGAACGTGTCGAGGATGTTGCCGCCGTTTTCAGGGCACCAGCCCTGTTGCAGCTTGCCGAACACGCCCAGCAATTCATTGGGCATGCGCATGTCGGTATTGACCACGAACGCCGCGTGCGCCAGCGGCACCGAGACGCCGAAGCGCAGGGTGTCGGAATATTCATAGCCGATCGACGGCGAGGCATAGACCAGGCGCTGGATCTGGATTTGGCGGCCGTCGAAGCGGCCCGGGTCGTTCGGATCCTTGGTGCGGTCCACGCTCATGGCCTGCGCCATGTAGGAACCGGTGGCGTAGGTGATCTTCGAACCTTCCTTGTGCCAGGTGAAGCCGAGGTTGGGAATCACCACGCCGGGCAGGCGCCAGCCCGGCTTGCCGTACGCCGGAATGTACATGCCCTGGCGCACCGGGCCGGTGCTGGTGTTGTTCAGCGGGTCCTGGGTCCAGCCGCCGATGTCGAAATCCGCGCCCTGTTTGAAACTGGCGTGGGTGCGGATCGAGGCGCCGAACGCCGAATGGTATTCGCGGTCTTCCTTGATGCGCGCCAGGCCGGCCGGATTGAAATGGATCGCGTCGACGCCGGGCGGATCGGCCGTCACGGCGTTGCCGAGCGCCATGGCGATCGAACTGGTGGTGAGGTTTTCCATCAGCGCGGCATGGGCCGGCGCGCCGGCGGCGCAGGCCAGCGCCGCGGCCAGCGGCAACAGGCGTGGCAAACATTGCCGCGGCCAGGTTGCAGGAATATTCAGGCGCGCCATGTCAGAACGCCAGCGGCAGGTTCACGCCCAGGCTCATGTTCGGCGAATCGGCCGTCACGCCGATGCCGACCGAGACATTGACTGTTGTTTTTGGCGACACGCGGTAACCGAGGCCCAGGTTCAGCATGCCCGAAGTCTGGATCGACGTCTTGGCGTTCAGGCCGTCGGCAAAACGCAACTTCGAGCCGGCGGAAATCGATTCCTGGAACGACAGTGTGGTGGAAATGCCATACGACAGCGCATACGCGAAGCCCATGCCGAAGCCGACGTTCATGCCGGGCGCCACACGGGTCAGGATACGGGTGCCGGTGACCTGGTACAAATGCTTGGCCGGCAGCGCGCCGCCCACGCTGATGGAGCCGAACAGCGCGACCGGGTCGACGATGCGGTTGATGTTCAAGCCGGCGGTGAACGACGTCACGCCGCTGCCGGTGGCCTGGCCGCTACCGGAAACGATCTTGAACGGGCTGCGGCCGGACGGCAGGCGCACGTTGCCCGTCACCGTGTAGTTGGCCGAATCGCGGCGCGATTCCATCGGTTGCCAGCGCGCGCCCAGCCCGATGTCGCCGATGGAATTGGACACGCCGCTGTGGCCCTTGACGGTGGCGTAGCGCGAAATCACGGGCAGCGTGACGTTGCCGGTCAGGTTGTTCAACACGCCGTAGTCGGCCGAAATCGTGTTGGTGATGGTGTGCGAACTGACGTTTTCGATTTCAAACAGGGTCAGGCCGCTGGCGCCGATGTCGGTGACGATTTTTTCCTGGCCGATGTACGCATAGTTCAAGTCATAGCTCACTTGCACCTGGCCGCGCTTGATCATGCTGTATTGCTTGTCGACCGCGGTCAGTGTCTGTTTCAGCAGCGCGCTCTGGTCGCCTTCGCCTTCCTTCTTGGCCAGCGCATCGCGCGCGTCGGCGGCGCTGGGCTGGGGCGGATTGGACGAGGACGTGCCCGACGAGGCGCCGGATTGGGCCAGCACGGGAATCGCGGGCAACAGCAGGGCAGCGGCGCACCATGCGCGCAGGGTAGGGTACTTCATCAGACTTTCCTTATTGACGGTGCATCCACGTGCCGGACAAGCCCGAATTCACGGCGCGTTCCAGCAGCAGGGTGCTATTGTTGATGCCGCCAAGGCGGCCGTGATCGGTGACGCGGTCCATGTCGACCACGCCCAGTTCCCTGTCGGTCAGCGCCAGTTGCGCAATGGCCGGCCGGTCCTTGGGCGGGCTGATGATGAACAGCGTGTTCTTGTCCCACCAGCGGGCGAATTCCTCGACCGAGAACACGATGTTGCCGGCCGACGGATCGGCAATGAACACCACGCCGTTGCGGATGCCGCGCAAGATCACGAAGTGCTTGAAGCCGGCGTAATCGATCGGCACGATGGCCGGTTCGGTCAGGGTCATCAAATCCTTGATCTCCGCGCGGAAGCCGGCGCCATTGACGCCCAGCGAAGCCACGTAGCGCTTCATGTCCAGCAGGGAAAAGCCGCGCCGTTCGATGATCTTGTCCTTCTCACCCTTGTCCAGCATGCCTTCCATGGCGGCCTGTTCGTCGACCATGATGCCGAGGTGGTAATTGAGGATGGTGACCAGCGCCGCCGAGCCGCAGCTGTAGTCGTACGCCTGGTGCACGATGTTGCGGTACTTGAGCTTGGAATACGGCTCCATCGTCACCGCTTCGCTGTACGCGCCGCCATTGGCCAGCAGGGTGTGCGGCATTTCAAACTGGCCTTGCGGCCGGTCCAGCGGCGCCTTGTTCTCGACCAGGCCCGCGCCGCCGATGGCTGCGGCCAATACGCCCAACAGTATCATCAGCATGGCAGGATTCCCGGACCGGTGTCGGACGCCGCGCCGCGGCGGTGGTCAAGGCAGGAAGGGGCGGCGCGATGCACGGTCCCCTGAGGCGTCGGGCGCCCCAAATTCGCTTGCTTCATGTTCCCATGTCTCCAGTACGAACGGTCGTGCTATTTCTGCACGGTCCGTTGTTTGTCTTTTTTGTAATTGGATTAAGCCATGCTTTGCGCCACGTCAGCAGCAAAAAAATTAGATCCGTTCCTCTAGCGTGCGCGTCAGAAATGCATGCTATCGCACACCACAACCGCACGACATTGCCGCCACTCTGGGTGTCTCGCGTGGTCAAGCGGTTGGCTCTGCGGGTCAGCGCACGGCGGTGGACTGTTGCAGATTGGCTCTCCTATCATGAATTTAAGTTGCTTTCGAAGCAATGATTTTCAGCCAAGGGATTTGTCTAAAAAACATGCCCTGGCGCCGGGAACGCCACTACTACAACCACATGGAGATCCACAGATGAAACTGCTGAAAACCGCTGTTGCCGCCACCCTGTCCACCCTGGCATTTGCCGCCTCGGCCATGACCCCGATCCAGGACGCCGAACTGTCCGCCGTCAGCGGCCAGGACGGTGTGTCGATCGCCGCCAACCTGAACGTGAACATCGGTTCGTTCACCTACACCGACACCGACAAGGCTGACGCGACGACCGGGTTCGGTGGTGGTTCGGTAAGCTTCAACGGCATCAAGGTGACCGGCCTGATCGCCGCCACGCTGGACATCGTCAACGCCAAGCAGTTCGGCGCTGAAATGACCGCGCTGGGCGTGAACGTTCCAAGCGCCGTGGCCGCCAAGTTCCACGACGGCACCAGCGACGTGGTGAAAATCGCGATCCCGCAAGTCGACACCACCGCGCTGCTGAACATGTCGGTTGACTCGATCAAGATGGGCAACAGCACCGCGTCGTACGGCTCGTTCGCAATGAAGGACATCGACCTGCGCGGCACCAGCGTCTACATCTGGGCCCACTGACCGGACCGGCTGCACGGCTCCTGAGGCATGTTGCTTGGCCTCGCAAGTCAGCGTGCAGCGATGGACCGGCCCCGATGCGGAAACGTAAGATAGATTTAATTAATATTAAATAAATATTAAGACAAAGCGCCGGGCCGGCATGGCCTTACCGGGCGGATTACCGGCCCGGCGCCGAAGTGGCAGTGCCCTGTAACACCTAAAAATTTTTCACTATTTCATAACTAAACTGGAGATACCTAGCATGAAACTGATCAAAACCGCCGCCGCTTTCGCCCTGTCGACCCTGGCATTCGCCGCGTCCGCCATGACCCCGATCCAGGACGCCGAATTGTCCGCCGTCAGCGGCCAGGACGGTGTGTCGATCGCCGCCAACCTGAACGTGAACATCGGTTCGTTCACCTACACCGACACCGACAAGGCTGACGCGACGACCGGGTTCGGTGGTGGTTCGGTAAGCTTCAACGGCATCAAGGTGACCGGCCTGATCGCCGCCACGCTGGACATCGTCAACGCCAAGCAGTTCGGCGCTGAAATGACCGCGCTGGGCGTGAACGTTCCAAGCGCCGTGGCCGCCAAGTTCCACGACGGCACCAGCGACGTGGTGAAAATCGCGATCCCGCAAGTCGACACCACCGCGCTGCTGAACATGTCGGTTGACTCGATCAAGATGGGCAACAGCACCGCGTCGTACGGCTCGTTCGCAATGAAGGACATCGACCTGCGCGGCACCAGCGTGTACATCTGGGCACACTGATCCAGGTTGATTGATGCCCGTTCGCGGGCATGTGTTCGAACGCCCCGCGGGCGTGCCGGCAAGCCGGTGCGCCCGCCCTTCCGCAGGATATCCCATGTTCACGATCAAACCGGCGCCCGGCGCCTTGGCTCTGCTCGTCTGTGCCTGTCTGTCGAATTCCGCCCGTGCGCAAATGCGCCCCATGAGTGAAGACGACATGGCGAGCGTGCGCGGCCAGGGCCTGGTCGAAATGAGCAACACCAATTACGGCGGATATGAATTCAGCCGCGCCGCGCTCGACGCGGACATCACGCTGAGCGCGAACCTGCGCAATACCCGCCTGGGGGAATACACGGTGGCCGGCCGCAATGGCCTGGGCGCCGACATCGTCATGCCGCTGATGCAGTTCGGCCGCAGCGATGGCACCGAGGCGCAGCGCCTGGTGCATATCTCGAATCCTTATCTTGAATTCGTCTACAAGGCGCCGGCCGATGGCGCGCCGCGCGAAGTGATCGGCATGCGCATCGGCTTCGACGCCATCAGCGGCGACGTCGGCCTGCAACTGCAATCGCTGTCCGGATCGATGCGCGTGACCAGCACCACCGGCGACGGCGTCGCCATTGCCATGGACTCGCGCACCGACACGGTGGGCGGCGGCAAGCGCTGGGATGGCGCATGCGCCGCGCCGTGCCTGCCGATGTCGAAAGTCGGCGGCGTGACGGCCGGCGACGCGGCAGGACCGAGCCGCGACTTCTGGATTTCCCTGTTAAAAACCGGCGTGCAATTCGCGCCGGGCGCCGACGGCAAGCTGCCGGACGTGGCGCAGGCCGGCGTCTGGCTGAACTGGCGCGACAGGCTGACCGCGCTGACCACCAACGGCGTGACGCCGCCGAATTTGCCGAAGGGGCGCTGAGATGACGGCCTGGACACGCCATGGCGATGCGGCCGCCGGATGCCGCAGGATGGCAACTGCCGGCCCCGTGGCGGCGAGCGGGCACGCTGCCAGCGGCGACAGCGGTGCGGCTGCCTGCGCCGCCACTGCCGGCAGTGCCGGCAACGCGGGACGTGCGGGCACGGCAAGCGCCGCACCGTGGCGCGCCAGCCTGCTTCAGCACCGTGCGGCGCTGCGCGCCGTCCGGGCGCATCAAGCGGTGCGCGCGCGCTGGCGTGGCGCGGCGCCGCTGTTGCTGGCGCTGGCGGCTGCCGTCATCGCGGGACCGGCGCCGGCCATGCAGCCGATGGCCGATACGGATTTGTCGGCCGTGCGCGGGCGCGATGGCGTGAGCTTCGACCTGAACGGCTTCGCCATGAGCGGCGACGTACGCGTGACGTATACTGCGCCGAACGGCGCCAGCATCTACAAGGGCAACCTGTCGGCGTCGCGCAGCGACGCCAGCGATGCGTTTGCCGATCCTTACCGCATCGATATCGTGCCGGGTACGGGCGGACTGGCCGACGTGATGCAGCTGTCGTTCCCCGCCAACGGCGCGGGCGAGCAGCGCTGGCAATTCGCCTATGACTGGGGCATCCAGGCCAACGGCATCGCGCGCGACAATGGCGCCGTGTCGATCAGCGACCTGGTGTGGCGCGGCGGCGGCCTGCAATTCTCGACGCCGCAAAACGTCGACGGCATCGCGTGGGGCGCCGCGCTGCGCATGGACATCGGCCAGCTGGCGTACCGGCCGCAGGGCCGTTATGACGCCACCGGCCAGATGGCGCTCAGCGCGATCCAGATCGGCGCGGTCGACGGCAACGGCAACTTCACCGGCGAACCGTGGCAGCTGGCCAATGTGGCGTCGCAGCCCGGCATCCTCAATGCGCTCAATGACGACACCGGCCCGCGCCTGCATATCGGCATCGACTGGCCCGACAGCCGTTACGGCAGCGGCGCCGCGCCGGCCGGCGGCCTCGCCATCGGCAATATCTCGTTCAACAATCCGGCCGGTGGCAGCGTGGACCTGGGGTCGTCGCGCATCGGCTCGATCCAGATCCAGTACCTCGACGTGAAATTCCGGCGCTGACCATGCATAAAGCCTTATTGCCATTGACGTTATGCCTGTGCGGCCTGGTGACCGGCGCCGTCGCGGGCGAGATGAAACCGCTGGACGACGCGGCGCTCGGCGAAGTGTCGGCGCGCGACGGCGTCAGCATCGCCGCGCACATCGTGATCAACGATCCGACCCTGGCGGGCGCGGTGGCGGACAGCCGGCTGTCGCTGGGCTTTGGCGGCGATGGCCCGTTCCGCTACATCGTGCTGAAAAACGTGCGCGGCGTGGTCGACCTGGCCGGCGTGCACATCGATACGGCAACCAAGCCAGATGGCACCGATTACGTGGCCGTGACGTTGCCGGGCTACGTGAAATTCACCAACCTGGGGTTTGAATCGCTGAGCGTGCAAAACGATCCACTGGCGGCCGTCACCAGCAGCATGGGCAGCGTCAACATCAACGGCACCATGACCATGCAGGGCCAGTTCCGCATCTGGGCGCATTGAACGGACCCGTCACCGCTCCGTCGTATACACCGCCAGCGCCGTGAGCGGAAACAGCGCGCCCACCGCCAGCACGCCTTCCCAGCCGTATCCGGCATACACCCATCCGCCCAGCGACGAGCCGAGCGCGCCGCCCATGAAGAACAGCGCCATGTACAGGCCGTTGAGGCGGCTGCGCACGTCCGCGCCCAGCGCGAAGATGGCGCGCTGGCCGGTCACCAGGCTGGCGGCGACACCGGCGTCGAGCACGATGGACGCGGTCACCAGCACGGCAAGTTCAACACTGCGCCCGCCGTGCAGGAACAGCGGCGCGGCAAACGAGAGCAGGCCGGCCGCCAGCGCCCAGCCGGTGGTGGCGCGGCTCTTGCCCTGGTCGGCGCGGCGCCCTGCGATGGGCGAGGCGATGGCGCCGGCCACGCCGGCCAGCGCGAACAGCGCGACTCCGGTTTGCGACAAGCGGTAGTGCTGCACCAGCACCATCGGCACCGTGGTCCAGAACAGGGAAAAGGCGCCGAACATGCAAGCCTGGTACGCCGCGCGCCGGCGCAGGATAGCCGTGGTCTTCAACAGGCGCCACAGCGAAGCCATCAGCGCGCCATACGCGATGCCGCCCTGCGGATGGCGCCGCGGCAGGCGTCTGTGCAGCACCAGCGCCAGCACCGCCGTGCCGACCGACGAGATGATGAAGATCGCGTGCCAGTTCAAGGCGTCGGCCACCAGGCTGGAGACGGGACGCGCCAGCATGATGCCCAACAGCAGGCCGCTCATGACCTTGCCCACGGTCTGCCCGCGCACGTGTTCCGGCGACAGGTGCGCCGCGAACGGCACCACCACCTGCGCGGCGACGGAACCGAGGCCGATGCAGAACGCGGCCAGCAGGAATACCGCGGCGCTGCCGGCGAACGCGGCGCCGGCCAGCGCGATCGCGGTGGCGCACAGCGCGGTGACGATCAGGCGGCGGTTTTCCACCAGGTCGCCCAGCGGCACGATGAACAGCAAACCGAGGCAATAGCCGATCTGCGTGAGGGTAACGATCAGGCCCGCGGCGCCGGGATGCAGGCCGGTGGACTGGCTGATCGGGCCGACCAGCGTTTGCGCGTAATACAGGTTGGCGACGATCATGCCGGTGGCGGCAGCCAGCAGCATGACCATGCCGTTCGACATCGGCTTGGTGGCCATTTGCACTCCCATTGCAATCCCGCCGGGACAGGAAAGGGCCGGGCGGGCTTGCCATTGTATGCAGTTTGTTTCAATCCTGCTGGCGGCCGGACGGGCGGCGCGGGATTCCCGTAGAATGGCCTGCTGATCGAACCGGTTGCATCACATCGATAGGGGACACATGCTGAAAAAAATCACGCTTGCCGCCATGCTGCTGGCAACCTTGCCGGCGCCGCAGGTGGCGCTGGCCGCGCCGCCCAACACGCCATTAAGCGCGCCGGCGCTGGCCGCCGCGCGCCACGCGCTCGACACATATCCGGCCCAGCTGACGGCCAGCCTGGCCATGATGGTCAGCTTCAATACCGTGGCCGACCCGGCCGTACCGGGTGACAAGAATCCGCAGCACATCGGATTCAAGCAATTCCTCAAGGAGGAAGCGGAGCGCCTGGGCTTCGATTACCGCGACCATGGCATGGTGGTGGTGATCGGCTATGGCGCGTCGGACGACCGGGTCGGCATCATCACGCATGGCGACGTGCAGCCGGTGAACCCGGCCAAGTGGGCCAGGTCGCCGTTCCAGCTCGATTCGACGTCGGAACCCGGACGCCTGATCGCGCGCGGCGCGGAAGACGACAAGGGGCCGATCGCCACCGCACTGTATGCGATGAAGTCGATCAAGGACCAGCAGGTGCCGCTGCGCCGCCGCCTCGAACTGTACGTATACATGGCCGAGGAGTCGGACTGGGCGCCGCTGGAAGCGTTCCTCAAGGAGCACACGCCGCCGCAGCTGAACATCACGCTGGACGCGGAATACCCGGTGGTGACGGCGGAAAAGGGATGGGGCAACGTGACGGTGACGATACCGCCGCTGCCGGCGCCCAAGGCGGCGAAGGAACCGGTGGTCAAGGAATTCACGGGCGGCTATTTCGCCAGCCAGATTCCCGAAGACGCCAGCGCGGTGATCGGCAACGCCACGCGCGCGCTGGAAGCCCAGATCAGGCAGCGCGGCGCCGCGCAAAAGGGCATGCGCTACCAGACGTCGTGGCAGGGCAAGGATTTGAAGGTGACGGCGCTGGGGCTGTCGGCCCATTCGTCCAAGCCGGAAGAAGGTGTCAATGCGATCGCCATGCTGGCCGATGCGCTCAAGGTGCGGCCATGGCGCACCTCGCAGGCGGGCGCCATGGTCGATTTCATCAACGACATGGTGGGCACCGGCATCACCGGCGAGCGCTTCGGCAAGGTCGCGTACCGCGATGCGTTCATGGGGCCGATGACGGTGGCGCCGACCGTGCTGGCGCACAAGGCCGGCAACGCGGAATTGACGATCAACCTGCGCCGCCCGCGCGGCAAGAGCGTGGAGGAACTCACCGCGCAATTCCAGCACGCGTTCGACCAGTGGAAGCGGCTGCACGCGCCGCAGGCGCGCATCGCGATGCAGATCGGCGAACCGTGGGTGCAGACCGATGCGCCGCAAGTGCCGGTCTTGCTCGACGTGTTTTCGCATTACACCGGCGCGGCCAAGGCTGCTCCGGTGGCGATCGGCGGCGGCACCAATTCGCGGCTGTTCCCCAAGGCCGTGGCGTTCGGTCCGGCCATGCCGGGCGTGGCGTATACCGGCCACTCGGAACATGAATTCATCACACAGCAGCAGTTGCTGTTGAATTTGCAGATGTACACGGCTGCGCTGGTCGAACTGGCAAGGTAATGCCGAAGCAATAAGGCCACAACGGACAACGGGGCGTGCGCCCCGTTGTTTTTCGTTTCCAGCGGTTTTAATCTATTCCCTTGCGGCAAAATAAGTCTTACCATCAACTCTGACGGATCAAGACGGCCCCAGCGCCTGCCCGCCTTTCCATTTCCCCAATTGTTAAGAACTCCATGCATGCCGGTATGACGGCAGGGAGAACTGTATGCGTCGCACTTTATTGGCAATCTGCTCACTGCTGGTGGTGGCTTGCCGTCCGGGATACACAATGGACATGAGCATCAATACGCACGTGGAACGTGCCTCCACGGCGGCCGTGGCCGCCGATACCGTTGCCGACCTGACACCGCCGCGCCGCGGCGCGCTGTACCGCGTGCGCCATGACGGCAAGACCAGTTATTTGTTCGGCACCGTGCACGTGGGCAAGCAGGCGTTTTATCCGCTGGAGCCGCAAGTCACGCAGGCGCTGAATGAATCGACGTCGCTGGTGCTGGAACTCGATATCCGCGCCGACGCCGCATTCCAGCAGGCGCTGGCCCGCTATGCGCGCTATGCGCCGGGCGATTCGGTGCGCAACCATGTTTCCGCAGAGACGCTGGCGCAGCTGGACACGGCGCTGAACAAGGCCGGCATGTCGCTGGCCGGCATGGAACATTTCAAACCGTGGCTGCTGGCCAATGTGCTGGTGGGCGCGGAAATCGAACGGCAAGGCTACCGCCGCAGCAATGGCGTGGAACAGTACCTGCTGAGCACGGCGGTACAGCAGCGCAAGCCGTTGCGCGAACTCGAATCGGCCGATTATCAGTTGAGCCTGTTCGACACGCTCGACGACGCGCAGCAGGAAGCGTATTTGCGGGAAAACCTGGCGGAACTGGCCAGCGGCGTGTCGCTGACGAAAACCGCGAATTTGCTCGACGCGTGGAGCCGCGCCGATGCACGCGGCATCTGGGCGTCATGGAAAACCCTGACCAGCGGCGAAACCGTGTCGGCCGCATTCATGGAGCGCACTTTGCTGGGCAAGCGCAATCCGGAAATGGCCGCATCGATCGAAGCCATCATGCGCCAGGACCAGGTGGCGTTTGTCGGCGTGGGCCTGCTGCACCTGGTGGGCGACCACAGCGTGCCGCAATTGCTGCGCGAGCGCGGCTACCAGGTGGAGCAACTGTACTAAGCTGCACGCGCCCCAGGCTGGCAATCTGTTGTTGCGGATTGCCGCGTCGGCGCAGCCATTACCGTCAAATCCGGGCGCCGGCCCTGCCGGCGTTCTTCCTTCAGCGTTATTCGCGCTGCACCGACCCGTTGCGGTAGCGCACGCGGTCGCCGGCCTTGTAGGTCGGCATGCTGTCGACCACCACCACTTGCGTGGTGCCGTCGTCGGCGCGCATGGTCACCCGGTAAATCTTGTCGTTGGGCGAGCCTTCATTGGCCAGCGTGCCGCCGGCCGCGGCGGCGCCCGCCATGCCGGCGCCCATGGCAGCGGCATCCTGGCGCAACATCGGGTCGACCGCGGTGACCACGCCGCTCCAGCTCTGGTTCGAGGCGCTGCCGGCCTGCGCCGCCGAGCCGGTGGCCGCGTTGGCGCTGCCAGGCGTTGCCATCGACGAGGTTGCGCCGTATTGCGAGCCGGACTGGGTGGCCGAGCCGGTGCCGGACGTGCGCGACGATGCATCGGAAGCCGTGCCGGACGAACGGGACGAACCGCTGTCCATGCCGGCGCTGCGGTCGGTGGGGGCGCAGGCCGCCAGCAGGGCAGCCAGCAGGGCCGGCAACACCACGGCGGCCAGGGTTGATGGGGTTGGTGGGGTTGAAGTTTTCATTGTCGATCTCCTGTAATGAGCAAGGGCTCGGTTACGTTGGATCAGGCGATGGTGCCATTGGTTCGTCCAGGAGTGAGCACGATTGAGGCAGGTCAAACAGTTGGCGTGAACGTAAAGCAATAATTGCACGTCAGAAATCAATAGGAAATAGCTATGCCGACTTGCTCAACTGAAACTGTTATCGACGAATTGATCTGGGCGGTGTATGGCGCGCACGCGGATGCGCGCCAGCGGTACGTGCTGCGCCAGGCGCTGCACGGCCTCGTGCGGCAGGCCCGCGCGGAACAATTGCAGGAAATGCGGCGCGACGTGTGGCGCGCCACTGGCATGGCGTGGCTGGCGCCGGACGGCTCAGGCGACGCGGTGGCGCTTCCACAAACTCCACATGACGGCAACCGTCACGGCGGCTGACGTCACGTCGACCAGCCAATCCCCTACCGCGCCATGCCGGTAGGGCAGGAAACTCTGCACCAGTTCGTCTCCCGCGCCCATGGCCGCCACGGTCAGCACGGCTTTCATGGCGCGCGCCGCCAGGTTGCCGCTGCCGCCGGTAAACAACAGGAACGTGATGCCGGCATATGCGCACGAATGCAAGACCAGCCCGGACGCGTAATTGCCGATATCCTGCCGCGCGCCGGGGATGGAACCCAGGATCAGGATCAGGCCGTACAGGAAAAATGCGGTGCGGTAGCGCAGGCTGGCATGGGCCGGCGTCAAGAGAAATTGATGGATCAGGTTCAGCATGGCCGCAACGATAACACAGTGCACAAAAAAAAAGCCCGCTGGTGAAAGCGGGCGGAAGGTCTGATCTTTCGTGGATCGGGAATTCGGTTGGTGCGCCGCTCGGCGCACCTTTCTGCCTCCACACATATCGGTTGTGTGTGAAGCAGATGTAGCAAGTCTACGCATCGTATATGACGCCACAATGACATTAATCAAGAGCCGCAAAAAAACTTTTTTTGGCGTCGCGCAGACAAAAAAAAAGCCCGCTACGGCGGGCTGAAGACTATTTTCTTGGAGGAGAATAGTGGAGACAGGTGCATTATGTTGCGTCGCCACATATTTGTCTAATTCCAAGTTTCCATACCAGACATAATTTTTAAATATATCTTAGTCGCGCACCGGCACCGTATAGTTCAGCGCCAGGCGGCCCCCATCGACAAACATCGTCTGGCCCGTCATGTAGCTGGCGTCGTCGCTGGCCAGGAAGGCGGCAATCGATGCGACTTCTTCCGGTTCGCCGCAGCGGCCCATCGGCGTGCGCGACAGGATGGTGTGGCGCGCTTCGGGACTGCCCAGCACGGCTTTTTTCGCCAATTCCGTCAAGATCGTACCGGGGCCGATGCCATTGACGCGCACGCCGTATTGCGCGAGGTTCAGCGACATGACCTTGGTCAGCTGGTTGACGCCGCCCTTGGAAACCACGTACGGCACCTGGTCGGGTATCGCCAGTTCCGAATTCACGCTCGACATATTGATGATGCAGCCGCTGCGCTGCTTGACCATGACGCGCGCCGCGGCCTGGCCGCACAGGAACATGGATTTCAGGTTGATGCGCAGGACGCGGTCGAAATCGTCTTCGGTCAAGTCGAGGAAGTCGGCCTTGTGGGTCACGCCGGCATTGTTGATGAGGATATCGATGCGGCCGAACGCGGCCAGCGTTTCCGCCACCATGGCGTCGACGTCGGATTTCTGGCTGACGTCGGCGGCAAGGAAGCGGGCCTGGTCGCCCAGCGCTTCAGCCGCCTGGGCGCCTTCCGGCTTGATGTCGACCAGCATGACCTTGGCGCCTTCGGTGACCAGGCGTTGTGCGCAGGCCAGCCCGATGCCTTGTGTGGCGCCGGTGACGATCGCGACTTTATTGGATAGTTTCATACGCGTCCTTATGGGAGTTGTCATTATTGAGTTGAGTTGTATATGGGAATTTTACCGCAGCGATGGCAATGGACGGCCGGGGTATAATGGCGGGTTTGCTATTTTCAAAGGAGGGATGTCGTGACATTTATCAATAAACTCAATGCCGCATGGGCAAGCAACGACTCCCTGCTGTGCGTGGGCCTGGACCCGGACCTGGACAAGCTGCCGGCGCAATTCCGCAACCAGCCGAACGGCATCTATGAATTTTGCAAGGAAATCATCGACGCCACGGCCGACCTGGCTTGCTCGTTCAAGCCGCAAATCGCCTACTTTGCCGCGCTGAGCGCCGAGCGCCAACTGGAAGACATCTGCGCCTATGTGCGCGACAATTACCCGCACATTCCGCTGGTGCTGGACGCCAAGCGCGGCGACATCGGCGCCACCGCACGCCAGTATGCGCGCGAAGCGTATGACCGCTACGGCGCCGACGCGGTGACGGTCAATCCCTACATGGGCTTCGATTCGGTGGAACCATACATGGAATGGACCGACCGCGGCGTCATCATCCTGTGCCGCACGTCGAACGCGGGCGGCTCCGACCTGCAATTCCTGGACGTGGGCGGCAAGCCGCTGTACCAGCACGTGGCGCAACTGGTGGCCAATAAATGGAACGCCAATGGCCAGTGCGCGCTGGTGGTGGGCGCCACCTTCCCTGAAGAACTCGCGCAGGTGCGCGCCATCGTGGGCGACATGCCGCTGCTGGTGCCGGGCATCGGCGCCCAGGGTGGCGACATTGCCGCCACCGTCAAGTCGGGCCGCACCGCGGCGGGCGCCGGCATGATGATCAATTCCTCGCGCGCCATCCTGTACGCGGCCCCGCAAGCCGGCGAAGACTTCGCCGCCGCCGCCCGCCGCGTGGCCGAGGAAACCCGCGACGCCATCAACCAGCACCGCCAATAACCCATCTGTCACCCCCTGGGGGCAGGCACCGGGGTATGACATCGTTGATATTGCGCAGGTTTGTCACCCCTGGGGTCAGGCACCGGAGGGTGACATGGTCAGTAGCGCTGGGGGGCGATCATTTCGGCGTAGTCGTACAGGGCGCCGAGCACTTCCTCGCCGCGCTCGTCGACGGTTTCCGACAGCTGGTCGATTTCCGTGAACAGTTGCTCGACCGTACGGGCGCCGGCCGCGCCGTCGAACAGGCGGGCGGCGCGGTGTTGTTCCCATTGCTCCATTTCGTGTTCCGACAAGGTGTGCGGGAAGTTGCGCGCGCGGTAGCGGAACACCAGTTCGGCCAGGCGGCCGTCCTCGAACGGCGGCGTGCGGCCCGCCAGTTGCGCGGCCGGCAGGCGGCGCAGCGATTCCAGCTGGCGCCGGTCGGCTTGCCCGATGAAGCCGCCATACAAATCTTCATCGACGTCGACATCACCGGCATCGTCCTTGCGGAAAATCTGCGCCCACAGCGCCGATAAATCCGGTCCCGTGGCGGCGATGTGCGCGTGGCGGCGGCCCGTGTCCAGGTCGATACCCCATTGCGCCGCCATCGCCGGCGACAGGGTTTTCAAGTTCGACACCAGCATCGGCGACTTGTTCAAGTGGATGCTCTTGATCGGCAGCCGCGTCACGCCTTCCGGCAACTCGGCACTGCGGGTAAACATGCGCATGCGCACCGTGTCGGCGTCCAGGCCGAACAATTCACTCGGGTCATGGGCGCAATCCCAGACCAGCACTTCATTCTTGTTGGTCGGATGCACGCCGAGCGGCATCACCAGCGCCATGCAGCCGCGCTCCGCCGGGAACATGCCGGACACGTGCAGGAAAGGCTGGCGCATCGCGGGCGCCACGTGCATGCCGATCTCGTCGGCCACGCGGTCTTTCTTGTGCAGCGCCAGGCAGAAATCGAACAGGCGCGGCTGCTTCGATCGGATCAGGCGCGCCAGCGCGATGGTGGCGCGCACGTCGGACAGCGCATCGTGCGCGGCTTCGTGCGCCAGGCCGTTGGCGCGGCTTAAGTCTTCCAGGCGGAAGCTGGGTTTGCCGTCGGGCTTGGTTGGCCAGGCGATGCCTTCCGGACGCAGCGCATACGTCATGCGCACCACGTCCAGCAAGTCCCAGCGGCCGCACTGGTTTTGCCATTCGCGTGCATACGGGTCGATCAGGTTGCGCCAGAACAGGAAACGTGTGACTTCATCATCGAAACGGATCGTGTTGTAGCCGACGCCGATGGTGCCGGGCGTGGCGAAAGCCTGTTCGATGGTGGCGGCAAACCGGTGTTCCGGCACCCCCTGTTCCAGGCATTGCTGCGGCGTGATGCCGGTGATCAGGCACGCTTGCGGATCGGGCAGGAAATCCGGCGCCGGCTGGCAAAACAGCATGATGGGCTCGCCGATTTCATTCAATTCCGCATCGGTGCGGATCGCGGCGAACTGGGCCGGGCGGTCGCGGCGCGGTTGCGCGCCGAAGGTTTCATAGTCGTGCCAGAGGAAGGTATGCGTGCTCATAATCGGTGTAATAGCGGTTGTGCGGCGCCATCATACGCGATCGGCGCGTCCTCAGGCGGCAACCACCCGATTGCGGCCCGCTTCCTTGGCGCGGTACAGCGCGGCGTCGGCGCAAGCGATCAGCGCCTGTTCATCCTGTCCCGCGGCCAGACTGGCCACGCCCAGCGAGGCGGTGATGTGCGGCATCGGCAAGCGCATGTCGTGGAAAATCACCGACTGGCGGATGCGGTCGCACAGGCGCTCGGCCACCACGGCCGCCACGTCGGCGCCGGTGTCCGGCAACAGCACCATCATTTCCTCGCCGCCATAGCGGACCGCGAAATCCGATGGCCGCAGCGCGTTGCTGATGGCTTGCGCGGCGGCGCGCAGCGCCTGGTCGCCGGCCAGGTGGCCATGGCTGTCGTTGAATTTCTTGAAGTGGTCGAGGTCGACCATGATCAGCGACAGCGGCTGTTCGACGCCGTGGGCCTGGCCCACCAGTTGCGGCAGCAATTCATTGAGCCAGGCGCGGTTGTACAAGCCCGTCAAGCCATCGACCATCGACATCTGGCGGTAAAACTCGCCGACTTTCTGGCGCCGGCGCAATTGCGCATTGGCGGCGCGGATGCGGAACGACAGCAGGCGCAACAGGTTGCGCGCGGTGCCGTTCGATTCATCGATCAATTTCCACACGGTTTGCGCATCGATGGCCAGCACGTCCGCGTCTTCCAGCGCGGTAATCGCCGACAGGCTGGCGTCTTCATCGACCACGGTCTGTTCGCCCACGCATTCGCCCGGCAACACCTTGCTGATGCTGCCATCGTTGGTGTAGGTGCGGATATCGGCCCCGACCGACAAGGCGCCGCGCAGCACGACGTACAGCGCGCGCCCGTCCGTGCGCAGCGGCTGGCCCGCCGCCACGTGCACGACCGGGCAGGGCGCCACCAGCTTGCGCACGACGGCCTGGTCGGCGCCCTGGAACAGCTGGATGGAATCGATGGCGTAGGGCGAATCGCTGAACGGGATGGGCTTCAAAGTATTTACCTGCGGAAAAGATCATTACATGATAGCCGATGCTGGCGCGCGCAGGTCCGGCTGTGTTTCAATACCGCCACGAACATCAACCCAACCACCATGACTTATACCGACGCCATCGGGCAAACCTTCGACGCCGCGCCGGGCGCGCGCATCGTGTCGCTGGTGCCCTCGATTACTGAATTGCTGTGCGACCTGGGGCTGGCGCCGCAACTGGCGGCGCGCACGGGCTTTTGCATCCACCCGGCCGACCTCGTGCGGACCATTCCCAAGGTCGGCGGCACCAAGGATGTCAACCTCGACAAGATCCGCAAGCTGGCGCCCACGCACGTCATCGTCAACATCGATGAAAATGAAAGGCCCACGTTTGACGCGCTGCGCGCCTTCGTGCCGAACGTGGTGGTGACGCACCCGCTGGCGCCGCTCGACAACGTGCCGCTGGCGCGCCTGATGGGCGGTATCTTTTGTGTGCAAGACAAGGCCGAGGCCTGGTGCCGCGCCTTCGAACAGGAATACGCGGCGCTGCAATCGTTGCCGAAAACACCGCGCCAAACCGTGCTGTACTGTATCTGGCAAGACCCGTGGATGAGCATTTCCGCCGATACGTATATCGCGCGCATGCTGGCGGAAATCGGCTGGGATGTGCCCGACCTGGGGCCGGACCGCTATCCGGCGTTCGAATGGAGCGACGCGCTGGTCAATGGCATCGACCAGGTGCTGCTGTCATCGGAACCGTACCGCTTCACGCAGGCGCACGTCGATGCGCTGGAAAAGCAGATCGGCAAGCCGGTGCAACTGGTCGATGGGGAAATGATGTCGTGGTATGGCAGCAGGGCGCTGCAGGGATTGCAATACTTGCGGCTACTGCGGCAGGGATTGGTGTGACAGGCGTGAAACAAGGCCGCCGTTGACCGGCGGCCTGTCCATGGTCAGGCTTCTTCTTCGTCGGTGACTTCCGGCGCCAGCGGGGCGCGTTTATGGTCGGCGCGTTTGCCCAGGGCGCTGTCGAGCGCGCGTTTGAGCTTGTCGGCGGCGCCATTGATGGCCTGGTGCAGGGTGGCGGAGTGGTCGCTCACGGCGACAGGCTGCAGGCCGTTGACACGGGCTTCCATAAGGCAACGGTTGTCGCCATCCAGCGATTTCTCGCCTTTGTTGTCGCTGAGGTGGACTTCAACCCGGGTGACATGTTCGGAGAAACGGCCGATGGCAGTTTGCACGACGGTTTGTACGTGGCTATCGAGGCCGGCATGACGTTCAATGGTTTTATCGCAATTGACGTTGATCTGCATATACTGCTCCCGTTTGTTCATCGATACAGCGCCGGAAGATGACCGGGCTGTGAAACCATCTTACTCCTTTTGCTACTGAGCGCCAATTTAGTGCAGTGCGGAACTCAAGTATTGCCCCGTCGCGGTGCGTTCGCCTTACAATTGAAAAGTTGCCTGCAGCGCATGTTCCTCAGGCAGCCGCGGATTTTTCAGCGGCTTCGCGCTCCGCGTGGGGAAAGCGGTCCATGCGCGACAGGACCGGGAACAGCACGCTCCACAGCCCGGTAACCGCCAGTGTCGCCGCGCCGCCGACGATCACGGCGCGCGTCAAGCCAAACCATCCCGCGGTCACGCCGGATTCAAATTCACCGAGTTCATTCGACGCGCCGATGAACACCGCATTGACGGCGCTGACGCGGCCGCGGATGTTGTCCGGCGTTTCATATTGCACCAGCAAGTGGCGCACGTACACGCTGATCATGTCGCCCGCGCCCATCAGCAGCAGCGCAGCCAGCGCGACGGCAAAGCTGGTGGTGGCGCCCAGCACGATGGTGCACACGCCAAACACGGCCACGCCGCCAAACATCCATGCGCCGACACGCCGCGTGATCGGGAAGAACGCCAGCGCAATCGAGCACAGCGCGGCGCCGGCGCCCGGCGCGGTGCGCAGCAAACCCAGGCCGCCCGGCCCCACGTGCAGCACGTCGGCCGCCAGCGCCGGCAACAGCGCGGTGGCGCCGCCAAACAGTACGGCAAACAAGTCCAGGGAAATCGCACCCAGGATCACCGGCCGCGACGTCACGAAGCGCATGCCTTCGAGCACGCTGTGCCAGGTGGCCGGTTCCTTGCTGATGGCTTGCCGGGCCGCCTTGGTCATGCACATCAGCACCACCGACGCGGCCAGCAGCGCCGACGAGACCACGAATACAGTGGTGGCGCCGTAGTAGTACAGCAAGCCGCCCAGGGTCGGGCCGAGGATCACGGCCACGTGGAACGTCGATGAACTCAGCGCCACGGCCTTGCTGAAACTGTCGGGCGGCACCAGGTTGATCACCATGGCTTGCGACGCCGGCGTCATGAAGGCGCGGGCGCTGCCGAACAGCGCCAGGATGGCAAACACGGGCCAGACGGTTTTCGTGCCGCTGAGCGTAAAGGCCAGCAACAGCAGGCCGCACAGCAATTGCGCTCCCATGCACAGCGCCACAATATTGCGCCGGTTATGGCGGTCGGCCAATTGCCCGGCCGGCAAGATCAGCAACAGGAAGGGGGCGAATTGCGCCAGGCCGATCAGCCCGAGATCGAACAGGTTGCCCGTCAGCGCATATACGTGCCAGCCGATGGCGACGTGCTGCATCTGCACGGCCAGGGTGCCGAGCAGGCGGGCGGACAGGTAACTGGTGAAATTGCGGTGCTTGAGGACGGAAAAACCGGTGGCGTCAAAGGCGGGCATGGGCATCAGGACAGCGGGGACAAGCATGCTATTGTGCCTGATATCGCTAACCCATGCTGGCGCCGCGGCGGGCGCCAGGGAGTGAGTACTTACTAGCGCGGCTGGAACGCGCGCCGCGCATGCAGCCGCCTTACGCGGGCGCCAGATCCGGCCGCTTACTTGGCCAGGTCGGCTTCCGTGGTGAACGCGTCGGCATAAAACTCTTCGTCCGGCAATTGGCACCGGGCGACGAAATCGGCTTTCGCCGATTCCACCATGATCGGCGCGCCGCAGGCATAGACCTGGTGGCCGGACAGGTCCGGCAAGTCCGCCATCACGGCATGGTGCACGAAGCCGGTGCGGCCGCTCCAGTTATCTTCCGGCAGCGCGTTCGACACCACCGGCACATACGTGAAGTTCGGCAATTTCGCGGCCCATTCGCGGCACAGCGCATCCATGTACAAATCCTGCGGACGACGGCCGCCCCAGTACAGCGTCATCTTGCGGGCCGAGCCGGTCTGGGTCAGGTGTTCCACGATGGCCTTGATCGGCGCAAAGCCGGTGCCGGACGCCAGCAACACCATTGGCTTGTCGCTGTCGTCGCGCACGAAGAAGGTGCCCAGCGGGCCTTCGAAGCGCAGGATGTCGCGCTCCTTCATGGTGGAAAACACTTGTTCCGTGAAGAAGCCGCCCGGCATGTGGCGGATGTGCAGCGAAATCGGGCCATTGTCGGGCGCGGTTGCCATGCTGTAGCTGCGGCGCTTGCCGCCGGGCAGCATGAATTCAATGTACTGGCCGGCGCGGTATTTCAAGCTTTCATTGGCCGGCAATTGCAGGGTGATCACCACCACGTCCGGCGCGACTTTTTCCATGGTCGACACGCGCGACGGCATCTTCTTGACGGGATAATCGCTGCTGCCGGCCACTTCGCGCGCTTCGATGACGAGGTCGGCATGGGGGATGGCGCAGCAGAACAGCGACATGCCGGCCGCGGCTTCCTCTTCGGTCAGTGCGCGCTGCTGGTGGGCCTTGTGCGTGACGTTGCCGGAAATGACTTTGCCTTTGCACGAACTGCACGCACCGTTCTTGCACCCGTACGGCAAGCCCACGCCTGCGCGCATGGCCGCGGCCAGGATGGTTTCATCTTCGTCGCAGGTGAATTGATGGCCGCTCGGCTGAACAGTAATCTGGAAAGTCATACAATCCTTACTCATGAAAAACATCAACGTTAATAAATTTGCCCGCCCGCGCCTGTTGATCGTCGGGTGCGGCGATGTCGGTATGCGCCTGTTGCCGCTGGTGCGGCGCGCGTTTCGCGTCATTGCCATTACCAGCCAGCCGGAGCGCTGCGCGCAATTGCGGGCGGCCGGCGCGGTGCCGCTGGTGGCCAACCTGGACCATCCGGCCACCCTGCGCCGCCTGAAAGGGCTGGCGCGCCACGTGGTACACCTGGCGCCGCCGCAGCCGGAAGGTTCGCTCGATCAGCGCACGCGCTATCTGACCGCCATTTTACCCGAGCGGGCGCGGCTGGTTTACATCAGCACCACCGGCGTTTACGGCGATTGCCAGGGCGCGTGGGTCGATGAAAGCCGGCCGGCCGCGCCGCGCAATGCGCGCGCCGTGCGCCGCGTCGACGCGGAACAGGTCTTGCGCAACTGGGCGCGGCGCAGCGGCAGCGTGCTGTCGATCTTGCGCGCGCCCGGGATATACGCGGCCGACCGCCTGCCGCTGGCGCGGCTGCAGGCCGGCACCCCGGCATTGGCCCCGGACGATGACGTCTACACCAACCATATCCACGCCGACGACCTGGCGCGGGCAGTGGCGCGCGCGCTGTTCAAAGGCTTGCCGGGCAGGGTGGTCAATGCTTCAGATGACAGCGACATGAAAATGGCCGAGTATTTCGACGCGGTGGCCGATGCGTTTGCACTGCCGCGCCCGCCGCGCTTGCCGCGTGCGCAGTTGCGGGAAGTGGTCACGCCGGCCTTGCTGTCGTTCATGTCGGAGTCGCGGCGCCTGTGCAATGCGCGCCTGAAAAACGAATTGGGCTTGCGCTTGCGCTATGCGCGCGTTGTGGACTGCCTACAACAGATAAAGCCCGGCGTCAGGTAGCGGGCGCATAATCGTTCCGACAACGGTCAGGCAGGAGAGCCCATGCAAACCATCGCGCACCCCACCAAGGAACAGGTCCGCTTCTACATGATGCTGCGCGGACGGGCACACCAGCCGCCACCATCGCCCAGTGAAATCCGGCGCCAGCTTGGGTGGAGCTGGCGTTGTGAAAATGATACGCCTTGCCTGATCTTCCCGTCGGCGCAGTTCGGTTTGTTTTTTCCGGGTACACTGGCGCAGCTGAGCGCGCTAATGGCTGTCGAATGGCTGTTCCGCGCCTCCGGCTTTCCTGCCCGCCGCTGCTAAAAAGATAACGAAAAACAATAAAATCGTTATTTAACAATTCCTACCACAAGCGGCAATAAAGAAATCTATCAAATTCTCACTTTTTTATTGCCTGATTAGCCTATAAGCAATAAAAACGTGTATCATACGGATCATGTGCTATAAAACATAGCAAATGCCCCGCGTGGGCTGGCACTCGACTGTATTTATTCCGTTAAATATTTTGTGAAAGTGTGGCCTTTGTGCAACTTGGGCTGCCGGGAACCGACAAATGACTACCTCTCTCAAGGAAATCACCTCTTCGCCAACGTACAACCCTAACCGTGTACTGGACGCGATCATTGAAAAACTGCAGCTGAAGAATGATGCGGCCCTGTCGCGCGCGCTGGAAGTGGCGCCGCCGGTGATCAGCAAGATTCGTCACAACACGCTGCCGATCGGCGCGACGATCCTGATCCGTATGCATGAAATCAGCGATTTCAGCATCCGCGAATTGCGCGAACTGATGTCGGCCTGATCGGGACTGATCCAGTCACGACGGGCCGCCACCTGCTTCCAGGTCGCGGCCCGTTGTTCATGCGCAGGTGTGCATGCGCGCGCCGGCGTGGTCAGCCTGGCTGTCAGGCTCCGGTTGCCAGCCGTGGACGTTCCACGTACATGGCTGCAACCTGGCGCTCCGATGCCGACGGCACGCCTGAATACGCGGTTTTTGCCTGCGCCGAAGGCACGCCCGAGTAGGCGGCCTGCGCCTGGGCGGTCGGCACCCCCGAATAGGCGGTTTTTGCTTGAGCGGTCGGCACGCCGGAATAAGCGGTCCTGGCCTGGACCGTTGGCACGCCCGAATAGGCGGCCTGCGCCTGGGCGGTCGGCACCCCCGAATAGGCGGTTTTTGCTTGAGCGGTCGGCACGCCGGAATAAGCGGTCCCGGCCTGGGCCGTTGGCACGCCGGAATATGCAGTCTGCGCCTGTGCGGCCGGCACGCCCGAGTAGGCGGTTTTTGCTTGAGCGGTCGGCACGCCGGAATAAGCGGTCCTGGCCTGGGCCGTTGGCACGCCGGAATATGCAGTCTGCGCCTGCGCGGCCGGCACGCCCGAGTAGGCGGTTTTGGCCTGGGCCGTTGGCACGCCCGAGTAAGCGGTTTTGGCTTCCGCGGCCGGAACGCCCGAATATGCCACGGTCGGTACGCCCGAGTAGGCGGCATCCGCCTGCTGGGTGGGCACGCCCGAATAGGCGGCTTCCGCCTTCAGGTAACTCTCGCCAAACGTGGCTTCATACAATTCCTTCATGCGTTCGCCCACGCGGTGGTGCACTTCTTCGTCATCTTCGCCACGCAACCCGATGTAAGGGAAGTGGTGCAGGAAGTAGCCGAACACGGCTTCGCAGTCCGTCGCATACTTCATGGTGTCGAGGATGTGGTAGTGCCAGAACGTATCGACATCCATCAGCGGCGCAGTCTGCTCGTGCGGGAATGTCTTCATCAGGTAAAGGAAGCGGCGGTACTCGAACTCCACCGCGTTGGCTTTTTGCAGAGACCAGCCTTCACCGGACGCTTCGTGCATCAGCTTGACTTTGATCGGCTCGAGGTCGAGGTCCGCAATGGCTTGAAAGCTTTCTGCTGAAATCATGGATGACATTCCTTTATAAAGGTTTTGTTGTCGTAAAGAGTGGAGCTACACGCTGGAGCTGGCTGCGGTGGCCGCGTGTTCGCGTTCGTACAGGGGAACGAGAGTTGATTTGAGTCAACAAAAACCAGTATAAGCAGACTGTCAGGGATTGCAAGCGGAGGGATTCAATCGTGCGCGGGGTCAATAAATGCTCGTGGGAACAATGACTTATCGTTCCCACGTCACTTCTAAGGAACTAGTAAATCAGGCGGTTACCGTCAGGCGTGGACGAACAGTATAATACGCTGCGATGTCCTGTTTTGCGCTGGCGATACCGGAAAATGCCGTCTGCCGGCCGGCCTGCTCAGCCTTGCCCTGGGCCGCGATGCCCGAGAACGCCGTCTGCTGGCCTGCCTGTTCACCATTACCCTGGGCCGCGATGCCGGAAAACGCGGTTTTCGCGGCGATACCGGAGAATGCGGTCTGCTGGCCTGCCGGTTCACCTTTACCCTGGGCCGCGATACCGGAAAACGCGGTTTTCGCGGCAATGCCGGAGAACGCGGTCTGCTGGCCTGCCGGTTCACCTTTACCCTGGGCCGCGATGCCGGAAAACGCGGTTTTCGCGGCAATGCCCGAGAACGCGGTCTGCTGGCCTGCCGGTTCACCTTTACCCTGGGCCGCGATGCCGGAAAACGCGGTTTTCGCGGCAATGCCGGAGAACGCCGTCTGCTGGCCTGCCTGCCCATCCTTGCCCTGCGCCGCAATACCCGAAAACGCCGCGGTGGCGATGCCGGAAAACGCCGCGTCGTTGCCGGCGCCCTGGCGGATGTAATCTTCGCCAAACGTTTCTTCGTACAACTCTTTCATGCGCTGACCCACACGATGGTGCGCTTCCTCGTCCGCTTCGCCGCGCAGGCCGATGTATGGGAAGTGGTGCAGGAAATAGCCGAACATGGTTTCGCAATCGGCCGCGTATTTCAGCGTGTCGAGGATGTGGTAGTGCCAGAACGTGTCGACGTCGACTAGCGGCGCGGTCTGTTCATCGGGGTACTTCTTCATCAGGATCAGGAAGCGGCGGTATTCGAATTCAATGGCATTGGCGCGTTCGAGACTCCAGCCTTCACCCGACTCCTTGTGCATCAGTTTGACTTTGATCGGTTCCAGGTCCAGTTCCGCGATGGCTTTGTAAGCGTCGTTCATCAGTTCATTCCTTTCAGTTGTTGGGCGGGGCACTGCAGGAACGATATTGTCTGATTGAAACTATTGGAATTTGATTTTCATCAACATTCGTTCGGGAAATTCCTAATTGCAACAGAATTGTCCTAAACGGCGTTACACGAATTGCTCGAGGCGGGGATAGCCGGCGCCGGAACGCTGCAATGGCGCCGACACCCGTACAACCGTGCCGTTGCCGGGGGAACTGTCGATGGAACAGGTGCCGCCCAGCAGGTTGATGCGTTCTTCGATCCCGACCAGTCCGAACGAACCGAACTTGTTGCGGCTGCGCGCGTGCAGCCCGACACCGTTGTCGCTGATGGCCATGCTGAGCATGCCGTTTTCCTGGCGCAGTTCGACTTTGACGAGGCTGGCGTGCGCGTGCTGCAGCACATTGCTCAGCGATTCCTGCAAGATGCGGAAGTAGGCGGTGGCGCAATGGTCGTCGATGCCGTCATCGCCGCCGCTTTCCATGAATTCGCAGACGATGCCCGAGCGCTGCTGGAATTGCGCGATTTGCCATTCGGCCGCCGCGCCCAGTCCCAGGTCCAGCACGTTCGGCCGCAAATCATTGATGATCTGCCGTACGCTGCGGATGGTGTGGTCGATTTGCGCCAGCGTCCAGCGCGCCCGTGCGTGCAGGCGCGGGTGGCGGTGGCTGGTGCGCGTGGCCAGCACGTCGGCTTCGATGCGCAGCGCCAGCAGGTTTTGGCCCAGGTCGTCATGGATTTCCCTGGCAATGCGCTTGCGCTCTTCTTCCTTGATCTGCTCGGCATGCGCGGCCAGGCGGCGCAGCTTGTGGTGCGACAGTTGCAGCTTGGCCTGGCTATCGCGCAATTCCTTGGTCATGGACTTGGCCATGCGGATGGCCCGCAGGCGCGATGACGACAGGGTATGGAACAGCGCGTAAATCAGCATGCTGCCGCAAAAGCCCGTCAACAGCGCCAGCCAAGGCAGGAAGGAATCGAAGCGCGAATACAGCGCCTGCTTGGGCGCGGTGAATTCCGCGCGCCACACGCGGCCATTGAAATCGATGGGCAGGATGTAATTGAGCGTATCGTGGTTGCCGGGCCCCGCCATGCCCAGTTCCGCGCTGTCGAACAACAGCGTATGGTTGCCGTCGGATTCCTGGTCGCCGATATCCTGCAGGGTCAGGCGGGCATTGCGTACGGGCATTTCTTCGAGCGCCCCCAACACCAGCCGGTAGACGGAAAAGCCGATGCCGACCGATCCCATGTAGGCGGCGCGGCGCTGGGCCGTGGTGCCCAGCGGCATGTTCGGGCGGTATACCGGCATGCGCATGGCCAGGATCGCGTCGCGGTCGCTGGCGTCAAAGCCGATCGGCATGCCGGACGCGGTCAGCGCACCCGTGTCGCGCCCGCGCGCCAGCGCCCGCGCCACCATCGGACGGGCCGCGATATCGATGCCGAATTTTTCTTCCAGTCCGGCCAGCGGTTCCAGCAGCGTGATGATGGCGGCGTCGCTGTCCGGGCCGGGATCGCGCTTCGGCAGCGGCGGATAGCCATCCCGTCCGCCACGGCTGCGCTGGCGCATCTGTTGTTCAAATGCTGCATGCGTGCCGGCCGGCACGTGTTGCGCATAGTTGATGCTGATGATGGCGGGGAAATTGCGCGGCAAGTCCAGCCCGCTTACATAGCGGTGGAAGCCGTCGCGGGAAATCGTGTCGGCCGACTGGAAATAACTGGCCGAACCGCGCAGCACGTCGGTATATGCCTTGATGGCGGTGCTGATGATGTATTGGCTGTTGCGCGCATGGTTGCGGAAGCGGGTATTGACTTCGCTGTCCAGCGATTTGGCCGTGGCGCCGTAGAGCAGCACGCCGACACCCAGGGACAGCAACACCCCGGTCCACCACAGCGGCTTGGTAGGAGCGAACAAGCGATTGTGAGCCAGTTTCAAGATATCAGGCAGCCGTTGTAACCGGCTCATAGTTACTTTAGGTAAATAAGTTGCATAATATATAAACCGCAGGTGACTTTAGTCAAGAATATTTTTCTCGAACATTCGGTGTTCTGGACAAAACGCCATCATAAAATTGTTAAAAATAAGTTTTTTCCGATAAGAATTTTTGATCTCGCGCAATAAAAAACCGCCCGAAGGCGGTTCGCAGGGGAGCGGAGCCGTGCTTATTTCGCGGTCCAGCTATCCTTCAGTGTCACGATCCGGTTGAACACGGGCTTGCCCGGCTGCGAATCGACGCGGTCCGCCACGAAGTAGCCGTGGCGCTCGAACTGGAAGCGCTGGTCGGCCACGGCGTCTTTCATGCCGGGTTCCAGGTAAGCCGTCACGGTTTCCAGCGCATTCGGGTTCAGCGCGGCCATGAAGTCCTTGCCGCCCGCGTCCGGCTGCGGGTCGGTGAACAGGCGGTCGTACAGGCGCACTTCGGCTTCCAGCGCATCGGCGGCCGATACCCAGTGGATATTGCCCTTGACCTTGTAGTTGTCCGAACCCGGCGTGCCGGATTTGCTGTCTTCAAAGTATTTCACGCGTACCGCGGTGACGTTGCCGTGCTCATCCTTGTCGTAACCCGTGCATTCGGTGACGAAACCGTGGCGCAAACGTACGCGGCTGCCTGGCTGGTCGCCCACGGGCGGGGTATAGCGGAAATAACCCTTGGTTGGGGTTTCCATGAAGTCGTCGGCTTCGATCCACAGTTCACGGGTAAACGTGAAGTTGCGCACGCCCATTTCCGGATGGTGCGGATGGACCGGGCACGAGCATGGCTCGCTGGCGTCGGCCGGGAAGTTTTCCACGATGAGTTTCAGCGGGCGCAGCACGGCGGTGGCGCGCGGGGCTTTCGGGTCGAGGTCTTCGCGCACGCAGCCTTCCAGCGTGCTCATGTCGATCCAGCCATCGGACTTGGTCACGCCGATGCGCTCGGCAAACAGCTGGATCGATTCCGGCGTATAGCCGCGGCGGCGCAGCCCGACGATGGTCGGCATGCGCGGATCGTCCCAGCCCGTCACGACGCCGTCTTCCACCAACTGGCGCAGCTTGCGCTTGGACGTGATGACATACGTCAGGTTCAGGCGCGAAAATTCATATTGCTTTGGTACCGGCAACTTGAAGAAACCGCCCTTGGACAGGGTTTCCAGCAGCCAGTCATAGAACGGACGGTGGTCCTGGAATTCCAGCGTGCAAATCGAGTGCGTGATGTTTTCCAGCGCATCCGAAATCGGGTGCGTGTAGTCATACATCGGGTAAATGCACCAGTCATTGCCGGTACGGACGTGGTGTTCGTGGCGGATGCGGTAGATGGCCGGGTCGCGCATGTTCATGTTCGGCGACGACATCGCGTCTTCGCTGATCCTGGCGCGCAGGATGTGCTCGCCATCCTTGTATTTGCCGGCCTTCATGTCGCGGAACATTTGCAGCGATTCTTCGCGCGGACGGTTGCGGAACGGCGAATTCACGCCCGGCGTATTGAAATTGCCGCGGTTGGCCGCCATTTCCTCGGCGCTCTGGCTGTCCACGTAGGCATAGCCTTCCTGGATCAGGTATTCCGCCATCAGGTACAGCTGGTCGAAGTAGTCGCTGGCGTGGTGCAGGTGGTTTTCTTCGCCGTTCGGGCCCTGCCAGTGCCAGTCGAAGCCCAGCCACTTGACGCTGTCGATGATGGTGTCGACGTATTCCTGTTCTTCCTTTTCCGGATTGGTGTCGTCGAAGCGCAGGTGGCAGCGGCCGTTGTAGTCGCGCGCCAGGCCGAAGTTCAGGCAGATCGACTTGGCGTGGCCCACGTGCAGGTAACCGTTGGGTTCCGGCGGGAAGCGGGTAATGACGTTGGGCAGGCCCTCACGGGTATGGGTGCCGGCCGCTAGATCGTTTTCGATGATGGCGCGCAGGAAGTTCGAGGGCAGCGCCGGGGTGGCGGCGGCAGCCGAAGCAGGATTTTTTTTGTCGTTACTCATGTAAAAGTGAGAAAAACCGGATTTTTTGAAAGCGAAATGGTACGCATTTTACCGTACCGGCCACCCGGGGCGGGACGGCATACGCTTTTCTGTAGGATAATTCGTCTTTATAACATCACGGCATGACCCTACGGAGCTTCCTTATGGAAAACTACTATCTCGTGCTCGGTGTCGCGCCCAACGCCTCTGACGAGGAAATCAAGAAGGTTTACCGTTCCCTGGCGATGCGCTACCACCCGGACCGCAACCAGGAACCCGGCGCGGACGTGCGCTTCAAGGCCATCGCCAAGGCGTACGAAGTGTTGTCCGATCCGGACAAGCGGGCCGAACACGACCAGAGCCTGAACCACCGCATCATCATTGATCCCGAAGCGGAAGCTTATCAATTGTGGCGCGGCATCTTCGGCATGCACGGCGTCACGATACCGGTCGCGTAGTGTGGCATTGCCGGATTACGCCCGTGGGGCTAATCCGGCCTACATCAAGCCGCTTCGGCAGGTAACGCGGATTCGGCGCCATGCGCCGCAATCCGCCATGCGCCGCCAGTAACATATTTGAAAGAGCAACAACATGAGAAGAATCCACCCTGAATTCGCCTACCAGGCGCGCGAACTGGAAGGCCAGATCGAAGGCATCCTGGGCGACCCGCCCGACCGCAAGAATTACAAGATGATGCTCGATGCGCTGGTGGCCGAGTATGCCTCCGGCGGCGGTATCGAGGACGTCAACATGATGGCCTTCGCGCTGGTCGACTACATCAAGTTCGACAACCCGAAAGCCATGGTGGCCGAAGCCGAGGAATATGAAGACGGCGATCCGGCGCGCGTGTTCGCGCTGGCCTCGTGCCCGGACGGCCAGGCGGCAAAGATGTATGCTGCGATAGAAGAGAACTTCCCGGAAATCGGCCGCCAGGCCATCATCACGGCGTTCCTGCACAAGCATCCGCGCATGTGGGATGACGAAGATGTTTCGCTGGACCAGTTGGCGGCCGGCGATGAAGGCGACGATGACGTCGAAGACGATGGCGAAGTGAGTGATGACTTCGCCCAGATGTTTGACCAGGAAGGAGAAAACTGATGTCCGACAAAAATCTGCCAGCCATCAGCAAGCAGGTGACGGAACTGGTGCTGGCCGGCTCGCTGAGCCACGCGGAACAGGCGTTTGCCGACGCGGCCGACCAGTTTGGCGATTACGCCGTGGCCGAAGTGCTGTCGACCATCCCGCCGCAAGTGACGGCATTGCACATGGCGGGCTTCGACGGCGGCAAATTGTCGCTGACGACGCTGCTGGTGCCGCCCAAGGCCTGGGCCGACAGCCTGGCCTTCTTTGCGGCGACGTTCCAGGACGACTTGATCGAAGACGACCCGGAACGCCTGGCCGAGCAATTGTTTGCCCATATCCACGGCGTGGTGTTTTCCACCGAAGACCAGGAACGCCGCGAGGAATTGCTGCGCGAAGCATCGGCCACCGACCATGGCTGCACCGCGTTTGCCGTGCTGTTCTCGCTGGCGCCGAAGGAAATCCTGGAACTGGCCGGTGAAATCATTTCCAAGGGCCCGTACGTCAGCGCCCAGACCACGGCCGACAATGACATCGTGCCGCTGGCGCTGGAATTGGCGAAAGCGTCGGAAGACGGCTGGGACCGCGCATTGTTCGAACTGTTCCCGGACTTCCGCCACAGCGCCGACCTGGCCGATGCGGAATTTTCCGACGATCCGGACGAAGAACCGAAATTCCTGCAGCGCACCACGCGTGAATTGCTGTACCGCCTGCGCAAGCAGGTGCCCAGCACGCGCAGCGCGCCGAAAGCGACAAGCGGCCGCCGCAGCATGGGTACGGGGATCTTCTCCTGATGCTGCCGGCACTCGTCAAGGAAAGCCTGCCGCGGCTCACGCGCGCCATCAAGCTGTTGCCGGGCGACCCGCGCCCGGACGCGGCTTTCATCCTGGCCGACGAATTGACCGGCATCACGGCTATGGTGGCGGAAAAGTTCACCAACGAACGCACGGCCGACGGCATCCAGCGCGCGCTGCACCTGACGGTGGGCGGCGTTTCGCTGGGCCTGGAAACCTTGCTGACCGTGGATTCCGACGCGGCCGCGCTGGACTTCCTGGTGGACAATGGCGCGGAAGCGGCGTTCCAGGCAGGTTTTCGCCAGATCAAGGATTTGGCGCAAATGCCGGAAGATACGCTGGTGGGTGAATACGACAATGATCCGGTGTATGCGCAACGTCGCTTGCGCGACTTGTTCGTCGATATCTGCCTGGCCGACCCGAACCAGAACTGGTCCGGCCCCGAGCGCTTCCAGACGCAGTTAAAGCAGCGCAAGGACGTGCAAGCCATCGTGCGGCTGGCCGGCTGGCTGCGCCGCCACCACGACGGCGGCGCCATCAACGACGCCGACTTGAATGCGGAAGGCGTGATTGCGCTGGCGATTATTTTTGCGGTGGAAGGGGGCGGGCGCATCGTGGCGCGCGCCGGGCAAAAAGAGTTCGAGCGCTTCGTGAAGTCGGTGCGCAAGAACAAGCCCGATTACGAGGCGGGCTGGGCCGAACTGGTGGCCCGGGTGCCGGCGCAACACCATCCAGTGCTGTTGCAGCGCATCGAATCGTACCGCACCAGCTGTACGGTGCTGCAAAACATACCGGGCCGCACGGCCATGAAGTCCCTGTTTGCCGAACTGGAGAATTACGCCGGTTCCGAGCTGGAAGCCGACTACGGCTGAGTGATGACTCCCGCCGCTCGCGCCGCCGCCCAGGGACCACGTGCTGTCGCACGCCCGGGCGCGGCGCCGCCGGCCGGCAAAGAGGCCGGTCCAGGCAACCTTGTGTCCCCCTGCGCGCCGGCCATGGCTGGCACGGACGCGGCAACGCCGGCGTGCGGCCTGACGGCAACTGGTCGTGACCAGGTGGCGGCGCCGGCAGGCATGGCGGCTGAGCGTGAACACGTGGCGGCGCCGGCAGGCATGGCGGCTGAGCGTGACCACGTGGCGGCGCCGGCAGGCATGGTGGCTGAGCGTGACCATGTGGCGCCGTCGGCAGGCATGGCGGCGCCTGGCGCTGCCGGTGTTGCGTCCCAGGATAGTCTTGCGGCGGCTGCCATGGGCGCTGTCGTACTGGCAGGCGGCCCCTGTCCGGCGGGCGCCGCTGGCCTGGCGCGCCGCGGCGTGCTGCGGGTGGGCGTGGGCGCGCTGGCGCTGGCGGCCGCTCCCGCCGTGCTGGCGCAGGCGCCCGTGGTGGTGCGCTGTCCCCGCGTCGACAACGATATCGACCAGGTCAGCATTGATTTGCTGCGCCTGGCGCTGGCGCGCGCGCCGGGCGCCTACGAAGTGCAGCCCTGGGCGCTGCGGGTCGAACGCAGCCGCGCGCTGCACGAACTGGCGCGCGGCCGCTTCCTCGACGTCGCATGGGCCGTCACCAGCCGCGAGCGCGAAGCCGCGCTGCTGCCGGTGCGCATTCCGCTGGACCGGGGCTTGAGCGGCTGGCGCCTGGCGCTGGTGCGGCAAGCCGATGTGGCGCGCTTCGCCGATATGCACCAGCTGGCGGACCTGGCGTCGTTGCGCGCAGGGCAGGGTTATGACTGGGTAGAGACCGCGGTGCTGCGCGCCAACGGCTTGCCTGTCGTGACCGGCAACCATTCCGTCAGCCTGCCCGCCATGCTGGCGGCGCACCGGTTCGATTACTATCCCCGTCCGCTGCGCCAGGCATGGGTGGAAGCCCAGCAGTACGCGCAGCTGGGACTGGTGGTGGAACCGCGCCTGGCGCTGCATTTTCCGTCCGCGCTGTACTTCTTTGTCCATCGTTCCAACACGGCGCTGGCCGCTGCGCTGGAACACGGCTTGCGCAAGGTTATGGCGGACGGTACGTTCGAACGTCAATTCCTGGCTGAACATGGCAGCTATATCCGGCGCGCCGCGCTGGCGCAGCGCCGCATCTTCCAGCTGAACAATCCCGTCTTGCCGCCGGAAACCCCGCTGCAGATGCGAGACTGGTGGTACCAGCCTGCCGGCCATGCCGGATGAACGCGGCAGTCGGCAAATCCCGATAGCGCTGCAGCGGGCCATGCCAAAGGCACGGCTGCAGGCCAACCCGGTCAGGTAGTTACGCAAATTTACTGTCCATGCCTGCTCATGCCTGCTGTAGGCCGGATTAGCGCGAAACGCGTCATCCGCCACGCATGCGTGTCCGTGGCCTGCCTGCCGGATGGCGCCCTTTGGGCTCGGCGCCCCCGGCTAATCCAGCCCAACTCGCTATCCCTGGATGCACACGGAAATTGATGCGCAGGTAGTCAATACGGCAGCCGTCCGTGCGGATAGGGCGGCGCCGTGACGGGCCGGCGATATCGTGGAATCAGCCGGCGCGCCGCTCAGGGCGGCTTCCCCGCGGGTTGTGCGGCGGCGGCCCTGGCCAGGCCGACAAAGGCATCCACCAGCGGGCTGGCGTCGTCCTTGCGCTGCGCCAGCAGCAGCGAGGTGGTGGCGGCGCTGTCTGCCAGCGCGCGGTAAGCCACGCCGGTCATGCGGATGCGGTCGAACGGCTGCGGCAACACGCTGACCCCCAGGCCCGCCGCCACCAGCCCGATGATGGTCGAGGCTTCGCCGGCTTCCATGGCGACGTGCGGCACGAAGCCGGCCGCGCGGCACAGGCGGAAGATCTGGTGGTAAATCCCGGTGCCGGCTTCTTTCGGGTACATCACGAACGGCATGCCCTGCAAATCGCTGACCCGGATCTTGCGGTGCCGGGCCAGCGGCGCATCGGCCGGCAGGATCAGCACCAGCGGGTCTTCGCGCAGCGTGGTCGTGCCGATCGCGTCGGGCAGCGCCACTTCGGGCGGACGCACGAAACCCAGGTCCAGCTTGCGGCCTTCGATCGCGTCGAGCTGGTGCAGGGTTGCCATTTCATGCAGTGTCAGCGCCACGTGCGGATACAGCTGGCGGTATTGCCGGATCACTTGCGCAAACAGTGGCGTGAACGGCGTGGAAAACGTGAACCCGACGCGCAATTCGCCCGCTTCGCCGCGTTGCGCGCGGCGCGCCGTCACCACCGCCTGTTCGGACTGCGCCAGGATTTGCCGCGCATCGCGCAAGAACAACTTGCCGGCTTCCGTCAGCCGCACCCAGCGTTTATTGCGCTCGAACAGGCGCGCGCCGACTTCCTGTTCCAGCGCCTGGATTTGCTGGCTCAACGGCGGCTGGCCGATGTGCAACCGTTCCGCCGCCCGCGTAAAGCTGAGCTCTTCGGCGACGGCGATGAAGTAGCGGAGATGGCGCAGTTCCATTATCGTTTTTAGATATTACTGGCGACTGAAATATATATTGGACCGAATTACCGGGCCATCCTACCATGGGGACCTGTTTGTCGCTGGAGGTTGTCATGGGCATCGCGGCCGGTACACCGGAATTTACCCGTTCGACCCGCGCCATGTTTTTGGGCGGATTTTCCACTTTTGCCTTGTTGTATTGCGTACAGCCGCTGATGCCGGTGTTGGGGCATGAATACGCGCTGACGCCGGCCCAGAGCAGCCTGGTGCTGGCGGTCTCGACGGCGGCGCTCGCGCTGTCGCTGGTGGTGTCGAGCGTGCTCTCGGCGCGGCTGGGGCGCAAGCCGATGATGGTGGCGGCCATGGCGGTGGCGGCCGTGATGACCTTGCTGAGCCCCCTGGCGCACAGCTATGGCCAACTGGTGGCGCTGCGCGCCGCGCTGGGATTGGCGCTGGGCGGCATGCCGGCCATTGCCATGGTGTACCTGTCGGAAGAAATGCAGGCCACGTCGCTGGGCGCGGCGATGGGCGTGTACATCAGCGGCGGCGCGTTTGGCGGCATGGCCGGGCGCATGCTGGCGTCGGTGCTGGGCGAAGTCTGTTCGTGGCGCGTGGCGATGGCGGTGCTGGGCGCGGCCGGCCTGGTGGCGGCGTGGGAATTCTGGCGCAGCCTGCCGCGTTCGCGCCATTTCGTCGGCAACGCCATCCACTGGCGCGGCGCGTGGCGTGGCTGGGCGCTGCATCTGCGCGACGATGGCATGCGCGCGCTGTTCGGCCTGGCGTTCGTGCTGATGGGCTGCATGGTCAGTGTCTACAGCTATATTGCATTCCGCCTGCAGGGTGCGCCCTATGGCTTGAGCCAGGGCGTCACCGGCGTGGTGTCGTTCCTGTACGTGCTCGGCATTTTCAGTTCGGTCTGGGCCGGCAAGCTGGTCGACCGGCTGGGGCGGCGCAACGTGCTGTGGAAAATCATGCTGTTGATGCTGGGTGGCCTGGTGTTGACCTTGGCTTCGCCGCTGCCGGTGATTTTCCTTGGGCTGGCAATTTTCACGTTCGCATTCTTTGCCGCGCATTCGATCGCCAGCAGCTGGGTGGGCCGGCGCGCGCTGGCGCTCAGCCGCCCGCAGGCGGGGCTGGCGTCGGGACTGTACCTGTTCTTTTATTACCTGGGTTCCAGTGCGGTGGCGTGGATCACGGGCACGGTGTGGTCGCATGCCGGCTGGGGCGGCGTGGTCGCTCTGCTGGGCGCGTGCCTGGGTGGCGGCGTGCTGATCGCCTTGCGCCTGCGCCAGCTGGAACCGGTCGCGCAGGCGGCGCCTGCGGCGGCATGAACATCAAGCCTACTTTTCGCGCGGGCACGTCATCAGCTTGTAGTCGTAGCCGGCCTGCAGGCTGGGATCGGGCTTGTAGAAGCAATACGTGCCTATCGCGGTGCGGATCTTATACATGCGCGTGCGGCCATCCGGGACCGGCATTTCACGGATTTCCGGCGCGCTGAACCACTTGGGCGGCACGGCTTCGCCGGCCTCGCGAAATGCGCGTTCCAGTCCCGCCTGCAAGGTATCGGTTGGACGGACCAGTTTGGCCAGCTTGCCGCCCCGCAAATCATGGTCGGCCTTGCCGGCGCCCCAGTCGTCGCGGCGCAGCAGGGCGCCAGCGGACGGAGCGGGGCGCGTGGCGGACAAATCAAACGGGTCCGTGGCGGCCGGCGGCGAATTCGGTGGCGATACAGTGGCTGAAACGGCGGGCGAGGCGGGCGACGGGGCAGCGGGCGCCGGCATTGGTTCGGCGGCCGGTATCGCGTCCTTCGCGGCAAGCGCCGGCCGCGGCAGCGCTTGCGCCCGCGCCGGCGCAGACAACGGCCGTGCCGCCTGGCGCGGCTCTTCCTTATCCTGTGTTGGGGCAGGCTTGCCTGCGGCAGGTTTCGCAAGTGGCAACAGCCATTGCACTGCTTCCAACTCCCTGTCCGCGTGGCGTTGCGGCGGCCGGTAGCGTTGTGCCAGCAGCGCGCTCAACAGCGCGATATGGAGCAAAGCCATTGCCAACAGCGCAGGCGCATTGGGCCGGGAAGTTGAAGAGAAGTTCATGCCGGAAATGTAACGTTACCGGCATGAATTTCTTATTCATTTCACAAATTCTTACAAGGCGCTCGACGCCATGCCAGTAGCATCCTGTCCCCGAATCCATGCTGAGGCGGCTCAACGAAGCCAGCGCAACTGTTCGTGACGTGATGGGTCTGACTCACTCCAGGCACGCCGTGCCTGCCTACACGAAAGGAGTGCGTCATGCAGCAACAGCTGAAGCAACGTTTTGACCGGGTCGGACGGGCGATCGGGGAAGCATCGCAAGCGTGTTCGGTTGAGCGCAATTTACCGGGGGAATTGCGGGACTGTATCCACAAGCTGGACCGGCAAGCCGACAAGGTGCAGCAACAGGGCGCCGCACTCGATGCGGTGGCGTTGAACCGGATGGTGGAGGAATTGGGCGTGCTGGGCGAGCGGGCGCGCCGCATCTGCGTCAACGTGCCCACCCTGACCGCGCAAATGAAAAGCGCGGTATTGCACGTGCATGAAGAGTTGCAGGAGCTGAAGCGCGATTTGCATTAACAGCAGCCTTGGGGCGTCCGGGCGTTCACTGTTGATGCCCCTGCTGCGGCACGGCGCCGCGGCTCGCGCCGTGCGCCGCCCGGGGAGGTGTCGCACGGGAGGGGCTATGGGCGATCCAGATGGCGCCGTCGCGGGCCCCGGCATGCCGCCTGGCGCCCGGACCGGCCGTCAAATCGCGCCTTTGCCTTTCAGTTCACCGATCTGTTCGTCGCTGCGTCCCAGCACTTGCCGCAACACTTCTTCGGTATGCTGGCCCAGCAGCGGCGGCGCGGCGCCGCCGTCGGCCGGGGTGGCGGACAGCCGCATCGGGCTGCGCACCAGCTTCACGTGGCCGGCGGTCGGATGCGGCGCTTCCACCACCATGCCGCGCGCCTGCACTTGCGGGTTGCGGTACACGTCGTGCAGGTCGTTGATCGGGCCGCACGGCACGCCCACGGCTTCCAGCCGTTCGATCCACCAGTCGCGGCCCTGCTGCTTCACCATGTCGGCCAGGATCGGCACCAGTTCGGCGCGGTTTTCCACCCGCAGGCGGTTGGTGGCGTAGCGTTCGTGCTGCGCCAGGTCGGGACGGCCGCCGGCTTCCACGAACTTCTGGTATTGGCCATCGTTGCCGGTGGCGACGATGATGTAGCCGTCGCTGCACGCGAAGGTCTGGTACGGCACGATGTTCGGATGCGCATTGCCCCAGCGCTTGGGCGGCTTGCCGCTGTTGAGGTAATTGCTGCCCTGGTTGGCCAGCATCGCCACCTGGACGTCCAGCAGCGCCATGTCGATGTACTGGCCTTCGCCGGTGCGGTCGCGGTGGATCAGCGCGGCCTGGATCGCGATGGTGGCGTACATGCCCGTCATCAGGTCGGTCAGCGCCACGCCGGCTTTTTGCGGGCCGCCGCCCGGCAAGTCGTCGCGTTCGCCCGTCACCGACATCAGCCCGCCCATGCCCTGGATCAAAAAATCATAGCCGGCGCGGTGCGCATATGGGCCATCCTGGCCGAAACCCGTCACGGAACAATAGACCAGGTCCGGCTTCACGGCCTTCAGCGAGTCATAGTCGAGGCCATATTTCTTCAGCTGGCCGACCTTGTAGTTTTCCAGCACCACGTCCGACTGCGCGGCCAGTTCGCGGATCAGTTGCTGGCCGTCGGGCGAGGCGATGTCCACCGTGACGGAACGCTTGCCGCGGTTGGCCGACAGGTAATACGCCGCTTCCGTGGTGTCGCGGCCGGCGCCATCCTTCGCATAGGGCGGGCCCCAGGCGCGCGTATCGTCGCCCGCGCCGGGGCGCTCGATCTTGATCACGTCGGCGCCCAGGTCCGCCAGGTTTTGCGAGCACCACGGTCCCGCCAGCACGCGCGACAGGTCCAGTACGCGGATATGGCCCAGGGCTTTCTGTGTCATAGGGGATACCTCGAAGAGTCAGGAAGATTGCCAGCTTAGCCGGTTGTGATATGTTTGAACATCACAGGTGCGACATGCATTTTCAACATTGGTTCAACGCTCAGGCCTAACTTTAACGAGGTGACGATGCCCTGGAACTATCCCCGGGTCCTGGCCCATCGCGGCGGCGGCAAGCTGGCGCCGGAAAACACGCTGGCGGCGCTGCGCTGCGGGCTGGCGCACGGCTTCCGCGCCGTGGAATTCGACGTGATGCTGGCGCAAGACGGCGTGGGCGTGATCATGCACGATCCGCAATTCGGCCGCACGGTGCCGGGGCAGGGCAGCGTGGCGCAGGCCGCCTCGCAAGACCTGGTGCGCATGGATGCGGGCGGCTGGTTCGGGCCGGAATTCGCCGGCGAGCCGGTGCCGCTGTTCACGGAATTCGTGGAGTACTGCCGCCCGCAGCGCATCTGGATGAATATCGAAATCAAGCCCGTGCCCGGGTTTGACGAGGAAACCGGGCGCTGGGTGGCGCAACAGACCCGCGCCCGTTTTGCGGAAGAATTGCGCGCCGGCGACCTGGCTGCCGTGCCGCTGCTGTCGTCGTTTTCCATGACGGCGCTGGCGGCGGCGCGCGATGCGGCGCCCGACGTGCCGCGCGCCTGCCTGTTCGACACCGTACCGGCGGACTGGCAGGAACAGGCGCGGGCACTGCAGGCGGTGGCCATCCATACCAACCACAAGCACTTGACGGCGGAACTGGCGCAGGCCGTGAAGCAGGCCGGTTATGGCTTGTTTTGCTACACGGTCAATGAACCGGAGCGGGCGCGCACGATCCTGGCCTGGGGCGTCGACGGTTTTTGCACGGACCGTATCGATGTGATCGGCCCGGAATTCGCGTCAACTTAAAAGCGCACGTAATTCGATTCGTCGGGTTCCCAGTTGTTCGGCTCATCCGGCACCGGCGCCAGCTTGCCGCGCCTGGGTGTATTGCGCCGCGCGCCGGGCTTTGCGCTGTCCTTGGCGCCATCTTTCGATCCCGCCTTGCCGCCCGGCGGCGCGGCGTCCGTACGCGGCGCGGGCCGCGCCGGCGCACTGGCGCGCGTGACCTTGAAGTAAGCCATGGTGCGCTGCAAGTCCGCCGCCTGCACGCTCATTTCCTCGGCGGTGGCGGCCAGCTGTTCGGAGCCCGCGGCATTTTGCTGGGTGGTCTGGCTCAACTGGCTCAGCGCGGAATTGATCTGGCTGACGCCGCCCGACTGTTCATTCGACGCGGCCGAGATCTCTTGCACCAGGCCCGAGGTTTTCTGGATATTCGGCACCATCCGGCCCAGCAACTGGCCCGCCCGCTCCGCCAGCGCCACGCTGCCGCCGGCCAGTTCGCCGATTTCCGCGGCGGCCACCTGGCTGCGCTCGGCCAGCTTGCGCACTTCGGCCGCCACCACGGCAAAGCCTTTGCCATGTTCGCCGGCACGGGCCGCTTCAATGGCGGCGTTCAGCGCCAGCAAATTGGTTTGATAGGCAATGTCGTCCACGATGACGATTTTTTTCGCGATTTGCCGCATCGCATCGACCGTGCTGGCGACGGCCGCGCCGCCTTCCACGGCTTCACTGGCGGCTTGGCTGGCCATCTGGTCCGTCATGCGCGCGTTTTCCGTGTTTTGCGAGATCGACGCCGTCATTTCCTCGACCGACGCGCTGGTTTCCTCGACCCCGGCCGCCTGTTCGGTGGCCGCCTGCGACAGCGATTGCGCCGTGCTGCTGACCTGTGCCGAGGCGCTGGCCAGGGCGTCGGCGCTGGTATTGACGTTGCCGACCACGCCGGCCAGCCGTTCCACCATGGTTTTCATCGCATACAGCAGACTGCCGCGGTCATCCGGGCGTGTCTCGATGGCCACCGTCAGATCGCCCCCGGCCACCCGTGTCACCACGTCGGCCGCGTAGCGCGGATCGCCGCCCAGCTGGCTGAGCGTGCTGAACATGATGGCCAGCGACAGCGCCCCCACCGCCAGCCCGGACACGGCACACACCGCCACCATGGTGCGGCGGGCGGCGTCCATGTCGCCGCGCGCGTCCCTGACGGCATCGGCGGCGATGCTCATGTTGACCTCGACCACCCGGTCCAGCGCCGTGCGCACCTTTTCCACATGCGGCGCCACGTCGTTGACGGCGCGCCGGTATTCGTCCCACGCCGCCTTGTCGTGCGTGCCGTCGGGCATGGCGGCCAGCCGCTCGGCCGCCGCCAGCACTTTTTCGCCGCCCACCTTGCGCGGCTCCCACGCGGCCAGGAATTCCTTGTACAGCGCCGCTTCCTCGGGCGACTGCGGCAGCGGATCGTAAATCTTGCGGCCCGCCTCGACTTCGGCAAAGCCGGCCCGCATGGCGGTGACTTCGGCGCTGATTTTCGCGGAAGCCTTCGGGTCGTCCGCATAGCGGTAGACCGACAGGCCGCCCAGGCGGATGGCGCGGTTGCCCAGCTTGATCTTGTCCAGCCCCTGCAGCGAGGGCATGCGCACGTCGGCGATTTCCGTAAAGCCCGCCGCGGCGCTGCGCATGCCCAGGAAGCCGGCCGCGGCGACCAGCGCAATGCCGGCAATGGCCATGGCCAGCAACAACATCAGTTTGGTACGGATATGGAGGGTGTTCAACATGGCGCGCTCCAGGGCAGGACTGCGACGGGATGAGCTTTCAGTATAGGGAAGGATGCGGCGGGGCGGCGTGCCGTCTTGTATTCGTTGCATCATTGCAACGACAACAGGGGCCGGGATGGCTTGCTTGCATCGCGCGTAGTCCGCCCTATATATGAGGTTGCCGCCGGCTGCACTGATTTGCAGCATGCAGATACCGTATAATCGCTCCTTTGCAAGGCCCACACTGCAGCCAACTTACCGATTACGACATGAAATCATCTGAAATCCGCGAGAAGTTCCTTAAATTCTTCGAATCCAAGGGTCATACGATCGTCCGTTCCAGCTCGCTGGTGCCAGGCAACGATCCCACCCTGCTGTTGACCAATTCCGGCATGGTGCAGTTCAAGGACGTGTTCCTGGGCCAGGATACCCGCCCATACACCCGCGCCACCACCGTGCAGCGCTGCGTGCGCGCCGGCGGCAAGCACAATGACCTGGAAAACGTGGGCTACACCGCGCGCCACCACACGTTCTTTGAAATGCTGGGCAACTTCAGCTTCGGCGACTACTTCAAGCGTGACGCCATCAACTATGCGTGGGAACTGCTGACCAAGGTGTACATGCTGCCGGCGGACAAGCTGACCGTGACCGTGTACATCGAAGATGATGAAGCGTACGACATCTGGGCCAATGAAGTCGGCGTGCCGAAAGAGCGCATCATCCGCATCGGCGACAACAAGGGCGCGCGCTACGCGTCGGACAACTTCTGGCAGATGGCCGACACCGGCCCCTGCGGTCCGTGCACGGAAATCTTCTACGACCACGGTCCCGAGATCTGGGGCGGTCCTCCGGGCTCGCCGGAAGAAGACGGCGACCGCTTCATCGAGATCTGGAACCTGGTGTTCATGCAGTTCAACCGCGACGAAGCCGGCGTGATGCACAAGCTGCCGAAGCCGTGCGTCGATACCGGCATGGGCATGGAGCGCCTGGCCGCCGTGCTGCAGCACGTGCACTCGAACTATGAAATCGACCTGTTCCAGAACCTGATCAAGGCCGCCGCGCGCGAAACCGGCGCCACCGACCTGGAAAACAAGTCGCTGCGCGTGATCGCCGACCACATCCGCGCCGCCGCGTTCCTGATCGTCGACGGCATCATTCCCGGCCCGGAAAGCCATGGCTACGTCCTGCGCCGCATCATCCGCCGCGCGCTGCGCCACGGCCACAAGCTGGGCCAGACCAAGGCGTTCTTCTACAAGCTGGTGGAAGACTTGAACATCGAAATGGGCGCGGCGTATCCGGAACTGGCCGAAGCCAAGGACCGCGTGGCGCAGGTGCTGAAGGCCGAGGAAGAGCGTTTCGGCGAAACGCTGGAACACGGCATGAAGATCCTGGAAGCACAGCTGGCCAAGGATCCGAAAAACCTCGATGGCGCCACCGCCTTCGTGCTGTACGACACCTATGGCTTCCCGCTGGACTTGACGGCCGACATTTGCCGCGAGCGCGAAGTCACGCTGGACGAAGCCGGCTTTGCCGCGGCGATGGAAGAGCAGCGCAACAATTCGCGTAAAGGCGGCAAGGGCCAGATGGCCGTTGGCGTGGAATACGCGGGCGAAAAGAACAAGTTCGTCGGCTACGACCAGCTGCAGCACAACTCGAAAATCGTGGCGCTGTACGCCGATGGCGCGCCGGTGCAGGAATTGAAAGCCGGCCAGCACGGCATCGTCGTGCTCGATACGACCCCGTTCTATGCGGAATCCGGCGGCCAGGTGGGCGACAAGGGCGTGATCCAGTCGGCCACCGCGAAGTTCGACGTGGCCGACACCCTGAAGGTCAAGGCTGACGTGTACGGCCACCACGGCGTGGTGGCGTCCGGTTCGCTGAAGGTGGGCGACGCCGTCGGCGCGGAAGTGGACCAGCATGCGCGCGGCCGCACCATCCGCAACCACTCGGCCACCCACCTGATGCACAAGGCCCTGCGCGAAGTGCTGGGCTCGCACGTGGCTCAAAAAGGTTCGCTGGTCGATCCGGACAAGGCGCGTTTCGACTTTTCACACCACGGCCCGCTGACCGCCGAGGAAATCGCCAAGGTGGAAGCCATCGTCAACGCGGAAATCCTGGCCAATGCCCAGACCCAGTCGCACAACATGTCGTTCGACGACGCCGTCAAGCATGGCGCGATGGCGCTGTTCGGCGAGAAATACGGCGATGAAGTGCGTGTGATGGACATCGGTTCGTCGAAGGAACTGTGCGGCGGCGTGCACGTGCACAGCACCGGCGACATCGGCCTGTTCAAGATCGTGTCGGAAGGCGGCGTGGCCGCCGGCATCCGCCGCGTGGAAGCCGTGACGGGCGAGGGCGCGCTGGCGCTGGTGCAATCGATGGCGAAAAAGCTCAACGAAGCCGCCGCCGCGCTGAAGACCAACCCGGATGAACTGACCGCCAAGATCGGCCAGGTGCAGGACCACGTAAAAGCGCTGGAAAAGGAACTGGCCGCGCTGAAATCCAAGCTGGCGTCCGGCCAGGGCGATGAACTGGCTACCAAGGCGGTCGACATCAAGGGCGTGAAAGTGCTGGCCGCCACGCTGGACGGCGCCGACGTCGCGCGCCTGCGCGAAACCATGGACAAGCTGAAGGACAAGCTGAAGAGCGCCGCCATCGTGCTGGCCAGCGTGTCGGACGGCAAGGTCAGCCTGATTGCCGGCGTGACGCCGGACGCCACCGGCAAGGTCAAGGCCGGTGAACTGGTGAACTTCGTTGCCCAGCAAGTGGGCGGCAAGGGCGGTGGCCGTCCCGACATGGCCCAGGCAGGCGGCACCGATGCTGCGGCGCTGCCAAGCGCCCTGGCCGGTGTGGCAGGCTGGGTGGAACAGCGCGTGTAAGTTGCAAAGCTAGTCGGCATGCGGCTTGCGCGGGTGCGCCGGCCGCATGTCAAGGTCTTGCTCGTTGTGTGCTCGCAACGCACCACCTTCAATTTTGGTGCGCTGCGTCAAAAAAGGTGAATTGGAGTAGACTGTGCTTATCAGCACAACTTTCGAGCGGGATAGTGATGAGTGACACTCTGGTTGATACCGAAATCATGGAATTTCAAAAAGAACTCGATGCACGCGGTTTGAATTGTCCGCTGCCGATTCTGAAGGCAAAAAAAGCGCTGGCTGAGCTGCAAAGCGGCGAAGTGCTGCGCATTATGGCCACCGATCCCGGGTCGGTGCGTGACTTCCAGGCCTTTGCCAAGCAGACCGGCAACACCTTGTTGTCGCATGCCCAGTACGGCATGGAATTTGTTTTCCTTATGCAGCGCAAATAACCGCAGGGTTACGTTAATCAATATTCCGCCCTGGGCCGCCCCGTCAGGCGGCCCGCCATTCGGCAATTCCGCAGAATCCCAATCATGTTCGTAGGTTTTTTTTAGATGGATTACACTAACAAAAAAACGCACGATCGTGCTTAAATTCTGTTTGCCGCTGGAATATCTTTTATAATCTAGCCCACATTTTAGTCAGTAACATCTTTATTTAATTTTCCCAAAGGCACAGCTATGAAAGTCTTGGTACCCGTCAAACGCGTGGTCGACTACAACGTCAAGGTACGCGTCAAGTCCGACGGCACTGGCGTCGATATCGCCAACGTGAAAATGTCGATGAACCCGTTCGATGAGATCGCCCTGGAAGAGGCGACCCGTCTGAAGGAAGCGGGCAAAGTGACCGAAGTGGTGGCAGTCTCCGCCGGCGTAGCCCAGTGCCAGGAAACCCTGCGCACCGGCATGGCGATTGGCGCCGACCGTGGCATCCTGGTGGAAACCGCCACCGAGCTGGAGCCGCTGGCTGTGGCCAAGCTGTTGAAAGCACTGGCTGACAAGGAACAGCCGCAACTGATTATCCTGGGCAAGCAAGCCATTGACGATGATTCCAACCAGACCGGCCAGATGCTGGCAGCGCTGCTGGGCTGGCCGCAAGCCACCTTCGCATCGAAAGTCGTGCTGGAAGACGGCAAGGCCGTGGTCACCCGTGAAGTGGACGGCGGCCTGGAAACCCTGTCGCTGACCCTGCCGGCCATCATCACCACCGACCTGCGTTTGAACGAGCCACGCTATGTGACGCTGCCAAACATCATGAAGGCCAAGAAGAAGCCGCTGGAAACCGTGAAGCCGGAAGACTTGGGCGTCGACGTGACCCCGCGCCTGAAGACCCTGAAAGTGGCCGAGCCCGCCAAGCGCTCCGCTGGCATCAAAGTGCCGGACGTGGCGACCCTGGTTGCCAAGCTGCGCACCGAAGCCAAGGTCATCTAAGACCGCTTGCCCACATCATTCAAGGAATTCATCATGGTCGCATTAGTCATCGCAGAACACGACAACGCCAGCCTGAAGGCTAGCACCCACCACACCGTCACCGCAGCGGCCCAGTGCGGCGGCGACGTTCACGTCCTGGTCGCCGGCAGCAACGCCGGCGCCGCCGTGGAAGCCGCCAAGCAGATCGCCGGCGTTTCCAAGGTCCTGGTCGCCGAAGGCGCGCACTTCGCCGACGGCCTGGCGGAAAACGTCGCCGAGCAAGTGCTGGCAGTAGCCGGCGCGTACTCGCACATCCTGGCCCCGGCCACCGCCTACGGCAAGAACATCCTGCCGCGCGTTGCGGCCAAGCTGGACGTGGCGCAAATTTCGGAAATCACCAAGGTCGACAGCCCGGACACCTTCGAGCGTCCGATCTACGCCGGTAACGCGATCGCCACCGTGCAATCGTCGGACAAGGTCAAGGTCATCACCGTGCGTACCACCGGCTTCGACGCGGCTGCCGCCACTGGCGGTTCGGCTGCCGTGGAATCCGTATCGGCAGTGGCCGATTCCGGCAAGTCGGCCTTCGTCGGCCGCGAACTGGCGAAATCGGACCGTCCTGAACTGACCGCCGCCAAAGTCATCGTGTCCGGTGGCCGCGGCATGGGTTCGGGCGACGCCTTCAAGATCCTGGAACCGCTGGCCGACAAGCTGGGCGCGGCCATGGGCGCATCGCGCGCCGCCGTCGACGCCGGCTTCGTGCCGAACGACTGGCAAGTGGGCCAGACCGGCAAGATCGTGGCGCCGCAGCTGTACATCGCGGTCGGCATCTCGGGCGCGATCCAGCACCTGGCCGGCATGAAGGATTCGAAGACCATCGTGGCCATCAACAAGGATCCGGAAGCGCCGATCTTCTCCGTTGCCGATTACGGCATCGTGGGCGATCTGTTCGAAGTGGTTCCCCAGCTGGTCAAAGAACTGGGCTGATCGCTGAAGGGATCATCAGGGCCACGCGGGCAGTAACCAGCCGCGTGGCTTTTTTTCCGCCTTTTTTTGGCCTTTTTTGGGTCTGGAAAGCGGTTTCCGGCTGCTATAACGATTTATAAGACTACACATCACTCGCCTTTGGAGAAAGACATGGCCTATCAAGCCCCTATGAAAGACATGCTGTTCGTCATGAACGAACTGGCCAACCTGGCCGGCGTGAGCCAGTTGCCGGGTTGCGAAGACGCGACGCCGGAAACCGCGGAAGCCGTGCTGGAAGAAAACGCGAAATTCGTGGCCGGCATGGTGGCGCCGCTGAACCACGCGGCCGACAAGGAGCCGAGCTTCTGGAAAGACGGCACGGTCACCACCTCCAAGGGTTTCAAGGAAGCGTTCAAGCAATTCGCGGAAGGCGGCTGGCAAGGCTTGCAGCACCCGACCGACTTTGGCGGCCAGGGCTTGCCGAAGCTGATCGGCACCCCATGCGTGGAAATGCTGCACGGCGCCAACCTGTCGTTCGCGCTGGTCGGCCTGCTGTCGGACGGCGCCATCGAGGCGCTGCTGACGGCCGGCAGCGACGAGCAGAAAGCCACGTTCCTGGAACCGCTGGTGACCGGCAAATGGACCGGCACCATGAACCTGACCGAACCGCAAGCCGGTTCCGACCTGGCCGCCGTGCGCTCGCGCGCCGTGCCGCAGGGCGATGGCACCTATAAAGTATTCGGCACCAAGATCTTCATCACCTACGGTGAGCACGACATGGCGGAAAACATCGTGCACCTGGTGCTGGCGCGCACGCCGGACGCGCCCGAAGGCGTGAAGGGCATTTCGCTGTTCATCGTGCCGAAGTTCATGGTCAATGCCGACGGTTCGCTGGGCGCGCGCAACGACGTGCAATGCGTGTCGATCGAGCACAAGCTGGGCATCAAGGCCAGCCCGACCTGCGTGCTGCAGTTCGGCGACAACGGCGGCGCCATCGGCACCCTGGTGGGCGAGGAAAACCGCGGCCTGGAATACATGTTCATCATGATGAACGCGGCCCGCTTCGGCGTGGGCATGCAGGGCGTGGGCCTGTCTGAAAACGCTTACCAGCAGGCGGTGGCGTTTGCCAAGGACCGCGTGCAATCGCGCGACGTGGGGGGATCAAGCGGCCCGGTGGCGATTATCCATCACCCGGACGTGCGCCGCCTGTTGATGAACATGCGCTCGCAGACCGAGGCGGCGCGCGCGCTGGCGTATGTCGGCGCTTCGCTGTACGACGCGGCGCACCACTCGCACGACGCGGCCGTGCGCGCGGAAAACCAGGCAGTCTATGAATACCTGGTGCCGGTCATCAAGGGCTGGTCGACGGAAATGTCGCAAGACGTCACGCGCGACGGCGTGCAGGTGCACGGCGGCATGGGCTTCATCGAGGAAACCGGCGCGGCGCAGCACTACCGCGACGCCAAGATCCTGACCATCTACGAAGGCACCACGGCGATCCAGGCCAATGACCTGGTGGGCCGCAAGACCGTGCGCGACGGCGGCAAGGTCGCCAAGGGCCTGGTCGCCCAGGTGCGCGCCACGGCGGGGCAACTGGCGGACTTGCAGGGCGAAGCGTTCACCGCCATCAGCAAGCACCTGGAGCAGGGCGCGGCCGACCTGGAAGCCGTGGTCGACTACGTGGTGGCCAACACCAAGGCCAACCCGCGCGCCGTATTCGCCGGCAGCGTGCCTTACCTGAAGCTGGCCGGCCTGGTGCTGGGCGGCTGGCAGATGGGCCGCGCGGCGCTGGTGTCGCAGCAAAAGCTGTCCGCCGGCGAAGGCGACAAGGCCTTCTACGAAGCGAAGATCGTCACGGCCCGTTTCTTCGCCGACCACTTCGTGAGCCAATCCTCGGGCATCCGCTCGTCGATCATCGAAGGCAGCGCCGGCACCCTGGCGCTGTCCGCCGACCAGTTCTAACCATCGCCTGGTCGTAACGTCGAAGGGCAGCCCGCGGGCTGCCTTTTTTTAATCCCCGCCATGGGGCCAGGCGTGCATTCGTGCATTCATTCCGGGGCGTTTTTCCCCGCCGCGGCGCGCTGTCGTATGGCGCCCGCCATGGCAGGCCGGGTGTGAAGGGGCGGGTGCCACAGGCTTGTCCAGGGCCCCACGGCGCGGCCGTGGAGCGCGAGCGGCGGCGTGGCGGCGGGTGTTGTGGCGGCTGGGTGCGTTATACTCGGCGGGAATGCATCATCGCATGCCTGACCCCAAGGATTGTTATGGACTATGCCACGCTTGCCCTGTTTATCCCCGCCTGCTTTGCGCTGAATATGGCGCCGGGGCCGAATAATTTGCTGTCGGTGAGTAATGCCACGCGCTATGGTTTCCGGCGCGCGTGCCTGGCCGGCGTGGGGCGCCTGCTGGCGTTTGCGGGAATGATTGCGCTGGCGTCGGCGGGGCTGGCCGTGGTGCTGCACACGTCCGAGCTGCTGTTCTACGTGATCAAGACGCTGGGCGCCGCTTATTTGCTGTACCTGGCGTTCCAGCTGTGGCGCGCGGCGCCGGGAGCGCAGGCGGAAAGCGCGGCGCCTGCCGTGCCGCTGATGCAGCTGGCGCGGCAGGAATTTTTTGTCGCGGCCGGCAATCCCAAGGCCATCCTGATCTTCACCGCGTTCCTGCCGCAATTCGTCGACCCGGCCCGGCCCATGACCGTGCAATTCACCGTGCTGGGCGCGTTGTTCCTGGTGCTGGAAATGGCGGCCATTGCCATCTATGCGTGGATGGGCACCAAGCTGCGCCGCTGGTTTGCCCAGCCGCGCGGCACGCGGATATTCAACCGCGCTTGCGGGGGGCTGCGGGCGTCGGCCGGCTGCGGGTTGATGCGGGCGCCCCGCGGTTGATGGCGCGGCGCCGGACGGATTGCAGGCTTACTGCAATTCAGCCGGTACGTTGTAGCTGAAGCGCTTGTTGTCGAACACCAGCTTGTATTTTTTGGGTTCCACCGGCTGGCCGTCGAACGAACCGCCGGCCGTCACCGTCAGGGCGACGGGAATGCTGCCATTGACGGTCGCCGTGCTGTACGACCAGGTTCGTCTGTCGCAACGGTCCGGCGCATCCTCTACCGGGTCTTCCTGCTTCAGGTACTCTTCATAGCGGGCCCTGGCCGTGGCGCAATCGACGTCCGGCGTTTCATTGGACGATGCGCGGAATACGCCGAGCTCGGCGATGTCACTGCCATGCGGCGCGAAGACGTGGTTGTAGACATCCCAGTGCGATTCGTTGCGGCCATAGCCGCCCAGCTTGATCACCCATCCCCACAGGTTCTCGCTCAGCGCTTCAAACCGCACATCCGCCGCCTCGATCGGCGAAATCGGGCCTGCTTCGAACGGCTTGCTGATTTCCACCAGCTTACCGGCATCCTGCCCCGTGCCCGGACGCACATGGAACAAGCCGTATATCGACGGCATCGGATCGTTGGATTCGCCACTGACCACCATGTACAGTTCATCGCCTTCCGGGCGGTCTTTCAAGCGTACGTGCTGTATCACGCGCATCACGTAAGTGGTATCGGATTCATCCACGTAGACCCAGCCCTTCTTGGCGGCGGAATATTTTCCATAATTGGATGACATGAGGCTGTCGATCATGGCTGCTTCATCGATCGTCAGCCGCTCGCGTGGAGGATTGCGGTGCTGGTCGAAAATCGCATAGCCGACGATGGCCAGCACCAGCAGCCCGACGGTGGCGAGTACATACAGCAGGGCTTTGAACGCAGTGCGGCCGGCACGCTTGGGTGACGCAGCCGGTGTGGTTGGTGTGTTTTGCGCGGTGGCGGGTTCCTTCAAATCTTCCATGGGACTCCAGTCGATGTACTTATTGTCAAATTAAAATTATCAAATAGTACACAAACTGGAAAATGTCCCGCGCGCAATTGGCGGAGGCGGGTCAGGCGGTATGGCCGCCCAGCACATCCGTAATGGCCTGGTACACGCGCACCGGTTCTTCTGCAATCCGGTTCAGCACGTATAAAAAGTGTTCCGCCCCAAACACCAGGTATTCGCGCGTGGCGTAACCCTGCGCGCGCAAGGCGGCCACCTGTTCCGTTCCCAGCCCGTCGAGCGATTCGAATTCGTAGGCGCCGGGCGCGATGCCTTCGGCGGCAATCAATGCCGTCACGTCGTGCTGGATGGTCCGGTCGTGCGTCGCGATCGAGCACAGGTGGCCCGAACGCAGCAGGGTGGCGGCGTAGGCGCGGTAAGCCTGCGCCAGTTCCGCGCTGGTGCGGGGATAGGACACGCTGTCCGGTTCATGGAACGCGCCTTTCACGAGACGGATGCGGCCCGGGATTTCCATCAGCCGCTGTAAATCCTGCGCGCTGCGGTGCCGCCGGGCCGGGATCGTGATGCCGACGTTGCCGTAGCCTTCGCCGTGCAGCCGCGCATACAGGCGGTAAATCGCATCGGTGCGCTCGTAGTTCTCCATGGAAATCATGGCTTCGCGGCCCGAGCCGGCCGCCGCCTGGATGACGCGGCGCGCATTGCGGTAGCCCAGTTCTTCATCGACCAGCATGCCCAGGTGCGACAGGTCGAATGAGATCGAGCACTCGTGGCCGGCCGCGTCGAGCGCGCGCACCAGATCGAGGAACACTTCGGTTTCCGCATTGGCCAGCGCTTCGTCGTGCACGCTTTCGCCCATGTATTCGGCAGACGCGCGGTGGCCCGCCGCCAGCATGCGTCCCACGCGGCGCACCGCGTCGTCCACCGTGCGTCCAGCCACGTAGCGCTGCGAGACCTTGTGCATGTACGCCTGCAGTACCGGGTCGCTGCAGAAGCGTTCCTTGGCGTTCAGGTCCAGCGCCAGGGCGCGCAATGCGTCGGACGCCTGGTTGACCAGTGGTTGCCATTCAGCAGGGAAAACGGGGAGGGATGGTGTAGGCACGAACATTCCTTTTTTAGAAGTCAGTGCGGCCCGATTGACGCGCCAGGCCGCGTGGCGCTTGCCTGGGATTGCATGGATGCATGTAACCGGCGGTAGTGATTATGCAACAAAATGGTATTGCGTCCAAGCACGGCAGCGGTGCGGCGGACGGCTGGCCAGGCGCCAGCCAGCAGGCCGTCGGTGAGCCTGGAAGTGGCGGCGCATCGCCAGTGAGTGGCGGGTGAGCGGCTTGTGAAAGGGGCGGGCCATTGAGTGGCCAGTGGCGCCAGGGCGTGCGGGTGAGTGGCTAGTCAGCAGGCCCGTTGCCGGGCCCGTGAGTGGCAAGCCTGCGGCCGGTGCCGCCGCCCCTGGCTCAGCGCCGTACCACGGTATGGTTGGTTTCCTTGACCAGGTCGCCGCTGGCGAAGCCCGGGTCCTTGTCGAACGTGAATTCGCCCTGGGTGCCGTTATCGAACTGCACCTTGACGTGCCACTGCTTGGTGGTCTTCATGTGTTCCTCGACCTTGTTGCCGGCATAGGCGCCGCCGGCCGCGCCGGCAATGGTGGCCAGCTTCTTGCCGCTGCCGCCGCCAACCTGGTTGCCGATCAGCGCACCGGCCACGCCGCCGGCAATCACGCCCACAGCGCTGCCTTCGCCTTTTTTCTCGGCCACGTTGACGGCCACCACACGCCCGCATTCATTGCAGGCCACAGCCTTCGGGTGCGCGCCATTCAACTGGGCCTTGGCGGCCGCCAGCGCCTTGTCGTATTCAGCCTTGGCGTCGCGCTGGCATTGCATGCGCGCGCCGGAATCCTTTTCGTCGGCGCACAGTTTCTTGTCTTCCGCATAGCGTGCCGCGGCTTTCTTGGTGTCGGCCGCGTAGACTTCCTTGGCGGTCGGCTGGGCAAACGCGCCGGCGGACAGGCCGGCCAGCATCAGCGACAGGGTGATGGTGCGAAATTTCATGATGTTCTTCTCCGGTAACTGGTGGTCAGCGCAGTATAGCGCCGCACAATAGCCACGCGGAAACGAAATGGCAACGCAATGCTTTCAATTGCAACGAATTGCAACCGAGCAATTGGCGCAAGATGACCGCACCAACGCTTCACGCCGTTGTAACATGCTTAGCCGTACGCGCCGCCCGTGTACAGCAAATCAAACAACCGGGAAATCGTCGCGATCAGCGCCGTGGCGCCCACCATCATGGTGGCCACGAGGAGCACGGCCAGCGGCCAGCGCGCATTCGACTGCTGGCCGGACTGCGGGTTATGGCGCGCATCCCATTTCTCGTCGGGCGTCAGGCCCAGTACCAGCGCTTCGAGGAAGCCGGCCAGGATGGAGAGGATCAGCGGCAGCAGCTTAAAGTACGGATCCGCGTGCGGCGCGGCCGCCGTCACGATCCCGACGCCGGCGGCGCAGGCCAGGTGCAGCAGGCCGCCCATGTCGCCCAGGCCTCTTAAATAAAAGCGGTGGGCGCCGACGCCCCCGAGCAGGAAAGCCAGCAGGGTGGCGACGGTCTTGTTCTTGTGCGGAGCGGCCATGGCAAGCAATTCGTGCAAAAAAACGCAGTATCGGGCAAAACCGGCCGCCAGCCCAGCATTATTTCACTATAAATGCTTGTCCTTGCGCCCATAGTAGGGGATAATCTTTGATTGCCCCAAACCCATCCTTGTTAACATCAGCTTGATGTACGGAGAGAAAGCACGCTATAATCTGCGGCTTTTTCCGTCTCAGCACATTTTTTGGAAATATTATGGTCGTTATTCGTTTAGCTCGTGGTGGCGCCAAAAAGCGCCCGTTCTACAACATCGTTGCAACCGATTCGCGCAACCGTCGCGACGGCCGCTTCATCGAGCGCATTGGCTTCTACAACCCAATGGCTTCCGGCGCTGCTGAAGGCTTCCGCATCACCGAAGACCGTCTGGCTCACTGGACCAGCGTTGGCGCGCAACTGTCGCCAGCCGTGGCCCGCCTGGTTGCCGCCAACAAAAAAGCAGCTTAATACTGCTGGACCGGTTTGGCTGACTTGAAGGCATCCGGGGTGCAAGTCCCCGACGATCTGGTGCAAGTGGGCTTTGTCTCCGGCGCCTATGGCATCACTGGTGGCATCCGGGTGCGCCCGTTTTCCACCGAGGCGGATGCCTTGCTGCACGCTAAAACCTGGTGGCTGGATAAACCCGGCCTGCATACTGTCGACGTGCGCCGCGCCAAGCTGCATGGCGGCGACGTCGTCACCACGATCGTGGACATCAGCGACCGCAATGTGGCCGAAGCGCTGAAGGGCGCCGGTGTCTACATCCGCCGCGCGGATTTCCCGGTCCTGGAAGAAGACGAGTTTTACTGGTCCGACCTGATCGGACTGGCTGTAGAAAACCTGCAAGGCGAAAGCCTGGGCGTCGTCGCCGACATGATGAGCAATGGCCCGCAGTCGATCCTGCGTGTCGCGCCAGTCGTGCTGGACGGCGAAACCGCGCCGGAGCGCCTGATTCCGTTTGTCGACCAGTTCATCATCAAGGTGGACCAGGAAGCAAAGAAAATCACGGTGGACTGGGGCCTGGATTTTTAATGAAGTACCTGACACCAGGGTATCAGGCACTTGGCTGGCTTGGAATGGCGGTATAAGCACGATGCAATTCGATGTCGTAACGCTGTTTCCGGAAATGTTCGCGGCGCTGACGCAATCGGGGGTGACCCGGCGCGCGCACGAACAGGGCAAGTGGAGCCTGTCGCTGTGGAATCCCCGTGATTTCACGACCGACAATCACCGCACCGTGGATGACCGCCCGTATGGCGGCGGCCCCGGCATGGTGATGCTGGCCAAACCGCTGGAATTGACCATCGCCGCCGCGAAGCAGCGCCAGGTCGATGCCGGGTTGCCGGCGCCCCGCGTGGTGTTCATGTCGCCGCAAGGCAAACAGCTGACGCACGAAAAAGTCGTCCAGCTGAAAGCCGAGCCGGGCCTGGTGCTGCTGTGCGGCCGCTACGAAGCGGTGGACCAGCGTTTGCTGGACCGCTGCGTCGACGAGGAAATCAGCCTGGGCGACTTCGTGTTGTCCGGCGGCGAATTGCCGGCCATGGCGCTGATGGACGCGGTGGTGCGCCTGATACCGGGCGTGCTGAACACCGATGCCTCGGCCGTTGAAGACAGTTTCGTCAACGGCTTGCTGGATTCGCCGCATTACACGCGGCCTGAAATGTATGAAGGCGTGGCCGTGCCGCCCGTGCTGTTGGGCGGCAACCATGCCGAGATCGTCAAGTGGCGCCGCCAGCGCATGCTGGAGGCCACCAGCCGGAAACGGCCGGACTTGCTGGTCAAGGCGCGCGAGGCAGGGCTGCTTACGCGCCAGGATGAAAAGTTTTTGGCGGATTTAGAAAAATCCGCTATGTAGCACGCCCTGGGCTTTAGCAAGCCTGGGGCTGCGTGTTTAACCCCATCCTCTACCGGGCGATGTGCGCGCCGGCAAGATGGCAATTGGAGTCTGAAATGAACCTGATTCAACAACTCGAGCAAGAAGAAATCGCTCGCCTGGGCAAAAACATCCCTGAGTTTGCACCTGGCGACACCGTGGTCGTTAACGTAAACGTAGTCGAAGGCACCCGCAAGCGCGCCCAGGCTTACGAAGGCGTTGTGATTTCCCGTCGTAACCGTGGCCTGAACTCGAACTTCATCGTTCGCAAGATCTCGTCCGGCGAGGGCGTTGAGCGTACCTTCCAGCTGTACTCCCCGCTGATCGCTTCGATCGAAGTGAAACGCCGTGGTGACGTACGTCGCGCCAAGCTGTACTACCTGCGCGACCGTTCGGGCAAATCCGCACGTATCAAGGAAAAACTGCCAAACCGCCGCCCAGCAGCGGAAAAAGCAGGCGCGTAATCGCGTTCTGGGTTTGGGGGAAAAGGGGCGCCTGGGTGGCGCCCCTTTTCAATTTCACGTACGGGCTTTTCGCAAATCAAACCAAGATGAAATTCGACCCGCAACAGTTACCGATCGAAGCCATTGCCGGCGAAGCCGCCGTCGCGGCCGAGCGCCTGGCGCCGGACTGGCTGCGCGCGCGCTTCGCGCAGCCGCCCGAATGGGCGCCGGAAGCGGCCGACGAAGCGCTGATGTCGCGCAAAGCGCAGCCGACGCCGGCCGCCGTGCTGGTGCCGCTGATCGTGCGCGATGACGGCCTGCACGTGCTGCTGACGCAGCGCACCGCGCACCTGACCGACCATGCCGGGCAAATCAGCTTCCCGGGCGGACGCGCCGAAGCGTACGATGATGGCCCGGTCGACACCGCGCTGCGCGAAGCAGGGGAGGAAATCGGCTTGGCGCGCGCCCACGTGGACGTGCTGGGCATGCTGCCCACGTATTACACCGGCACCGGTTATGCGGTCACCCCTGTGGTGGCGCTGGTGCACCCGCCATTTGAACTGACGGCCGATCCGCACGAAGTGGCGGAAATCTTCGAGGTGCCGCTGCGGTTCCTGATGGATGGCATGAACCACCAGCGCATCCTGGCGGAACTGGCCGACGTGCGGCGCCGCTTCTATGCGATGCCTTACCAGGGGTATTACATCTGGGGCGCCACCGCCGGCATGCTGCGCAACCTGTTCCATTTCCTGCGCGCCGGCTGAGCGGCGCGGGGCATTAGTGTTTGATTCCGGCGGGGCTGTGCGCTATCGTAGCGGGCATTAAATAAAGGAACATCGATGACATTTCTTTCCATCCTGTGCGCACTGCTGCTGGAGCAAATGAAGCCGCTCCGCGCGGACAATCCGATCTATGCTGAAATCAAGTCGCTGGCGGTGCGCATGGAAGCGTGGTTCAACGCGGGACACGCCAGCCATGGCCGCATCGGCTGGTTCCTGATGATGGCCGCGCTGGTCGGACCGACCGCGCTGGTGTACTGGGTGCTGATGTATTACAAGCTGTACCTGGTGGCGTTTGGGTGGAACGTGCTGATGGTGTACCTGACGCTGGGCTTCCGTCATTACAGCCACTATTTCACGTCGATCCAGCTGGCACTGAACGCCGGCGACGAATCGGCCGCTCGCGCCCTGCTGGCCGAATGGACCAAGACCGACACGGTCGGCATGGAAGCCTCCGAGATCGCCCGGATCGCCGTGGAAAAGGCGCTGATCACCACGCACCGCAGCGTGTTCGGCGTGTTCTTCTGGTTCCTGATGCCGCTCGGCCCCGCGGGCGCGGTGCTGTACCGCGTTTCCGAATACCTGTCGCGCGCATGGAACGAGCCGGAACACATGCGCAATGAAGCCTTCGGCGAATTCGCCGCCCGGGCGTTTTACTGGATCGACTGGATTCCCGTGCGCCTGACGGCGGTGGCGTTCGCCGTGGTCGGCAATTTTGAAGACGCGATTTACGCATGGCGCAATTTTGCGCACCGCTGGTCCGACGAGGCGCGCGGCATCATCCTGGCCGCCGGCGGCGGCGCCATGGGCGTGCGCCTGGGCACCCCGCAGGAAACCGCCGCGCGCGTACTGCCGGCCGATGCCGCCACGGTGGACAGTGGCGACCTGGAAGGCGAGGCGCTGCCGGGCGACGAGCCGGGCGTGCGCTCGCTGCAATCGACCGTGGGCCTGGTCTGGCGCGCGCTGGTGCTGTGGATGCTGTTGCTGCTGCTGTTGTCGGGCGCCGTCTGGCTCAGCTGAGCGTTTCCCTCCCGCCGGCGCGGACAGGTGTCCGCGCCGCGCCACAAGCCTTCCCCGTGAAAGAAAACCGATAACTTCGCCGCGTTACAATAACGGTTTTGGCCGGCATGCCCCATAGCCACCACCCGCCGGCACGGCTTTCAAATCAAGTACTTACTCGCTTAGGTCTTCTATAAGATATAATACCTAAGATTTTTCACGCATCCCCCTGGTTTCCAGCGAGTCCCATATGGCCGAGTCAGCGCAACCCACGAAAGAACGGGCCAAAGAGTTCTTTATCCTAGGTCTCACAGCCGATGGAAGACAATTCCGTCCCAGCGATTGGGCAGAGCGCCTGTGCGGCGTCATGTCCTGCTTCCGTCCCGAAGGCAGCGGCGGGCCGAACGCCCACCTGCAGTATTCGCCGCTGGTGCGGCCGACCGTTGTCAACAACACCAAAGCCGTCGTGGTCAGCCATGAATTGCGCGAAATCGAGCCGATGGCGTACCACTTCGTGGTGAACTTTGCCAAGGACAATGGCTTGCAGCTGGTCGATGCGTGTTTCCTGCCGTTGCCCGGAGACCGCTGACGCACTGCATACCGGACTGTATTACCGGACTTTGTCGGGCAGGCAAGTTGGCGTAGGATAGCGTTTCCTTAACGTTGACCAGCGCACCACCTCCTTGCCCCTATGACCCGACTTCCCGCTCTCCGCCTGTTGCCGCTGCTGTGCAGCCTGACCCTGTTGCCGGCGTACGCCGCGCCATCGCTGCCGGCAGGCGTCGCGCAAGGACCTTCCGTCGAAGGCATCACGGAATACCGCCTGCCGAACGGCTTGAAAGTGCTGTTGTTCCCCGATGCGTCCAAGCCCACCGTCACGGTCAACGTCACGTACCTGGTCGGTTCGCGCCATGAAAATTATGGCGAGACCGGCATGGCTCACCTGCTGGAACACCTGATGTTCAAGGGTTCGCCAAAGAACCGCAACATCCCCCAGCAGTTTTCCGAGCGCGGCATGGATTTCAACGGCACCACGTCGTATGACCGCACCAATTACTATGAAGTGTTCCAGGCCGGCGGCGACAACCTGAAATGGGCGCTGGAGATGGAAGCGGACCGCATGACGCGTTCGTACATTGCGAAAAAAGACCTCGATTCGGAAATGACGGTGGTGCGCAACGAATACGAGAGCGGCGAGAACAGCCCGTTCGAAGTGCTGCTCAAGCGCATGCAAAGCGTCGCCTACGACTGGCACAGCTATGGCCGTTCCACCATCGGCAACCGCAGCGACATCGAAAACGTCAGGATCGACAACCTGCAGGCGTTTTACCGCACCTACTACCAGCCCGACAACGCCGTGCTGCTGGTGGCGGGCAAGTTCGATCCCGCGCCCACGCTGGCGATGATCAGCAAGACCTTTGGCGTGATCCCGAAACCGAAGCGCAAGCTGCCGCCGTTCTGGACGGTGGAGCCGGTGCAGGATGGCGAGCGCTCGTTCATGGTGCGGCGCAAGGGCGAGATGCAGGTGGTGCTGCTGGGCTACAAGATTCCGGCCGCGTTGCATCCCGACGGCGACGCGTTGTCGTTCATGTCGGAAATCATGGGCGACACGCCCAACGGCCGCCTGCACAAGGCGCTGGTGGAAACCGGCAAGGCCGCGCAAGTGTTCAGCTTTGGCCAGACCGGCTATGCGCCGGGACTGCAACTGGTCGGCGCCGTGGTGAAGGCCGGCCAGCCGGTCGAACCGGTCAAGGAAGCGCTGGTCGCCGCCGTGGAAAGCTTCGCCAATACTCCGCCGACCGAGGAGGAAATGGAGCGCGTGCGCCGCAACATCGGCAACAGCATCGAGAAGGCGCTGAACGACCCGCAAAAGGTCGGTGTCGCGCTGTCCGAGCAGATCGCGCTGGGCGACTGGCGCCTGCTGTTCCTGGGCCGCGACAGCCTGCCGAAGGTCACGCGCGAACAGGTGGCGAAAGTGGCCGCCAATTACCTCAAGCGCGACAACCGCACCACCGGCGTGTTCGTGCCGGAAGACGCGCCGCAGCGGGTGGAAATCACGCCGGCCCCAAGCGTGGAGGAAGTCATGAAGGACTTCCAGGGCAAGCAGGATACCTTGGTGTCGGAAGTGTTCGACCCGAGCCAGGCCAATATCCTGGCGCGCACCGAGCTGGCCACGGTCGGTGGCGTGAAACTGGCGCTGCTGCCGAAGAAAAACCGCGGCGAAACCGTCTCGGTCAGCCTGCGCCTGCACTGGGGCGATGAAAAGAACCAGTTCGGCAAGGCCATGATCGCGGCCGCCACCGGCCAGATGCTCAACCGCGGCACCACGAAATACACGCGCGCCCAGCTGGCCGACGCGTGGGACAAGTTGAAGATGACGGGCAGCGTGTACCAGTTCGACACCACGCGCGCCAACCTGGAGCCGGCGCTGCGCCTGGCCGCCCACGTGCTGAAGGACGCGACCTTCGATGCGGCGGAATTCGAGCAATTGCGCCAGCAATGGCTGGTGCAGCTGGAAGCGTCGCGCAGCGAACCGCAAGCCGTGGCGTCCAACGCGCTGGCGCAGCATTACAGCCACTATCCAAAAGGCGACGTGCGCACGCCGCTCACCATCGATGAGCAGATCGCGCAAATCAAGGCCATGACGGTGGAAGACTTGAAGGCATACCACCGCGAGTTCTATGGCGCGTCGCACGCGGAAATGGCGATCGTGGGCGACTTCGACAAGGCCGCCGCGCAAGCCGTGGTGGCCGAGGAGCTGGGCAACTGGGCCAGCAAGGCCAGCTACGCGCGCATCATCGACAGCAACGTGCCGCATCCGCCGCTGGACCAGTTCCTCAATACGCCGGACAAGGAAAACGGTTTCTATACGGCCCGCATCGACATCGACCTCAATACCGAGGACCCCGACTACCCGGCGCTGGAACTGGCCAATTACATTCTCGGCGACGGCGGCTTGAAGTCGCGCATCATGGACCGCATCCGCCAAAAGGACGGCTTGTCGTATGGCGGCGGTTCGTCGCTGGCCGCCAGCGACATCGACCGCGCCAGCCACCTGTCGATTTCCGCCATCGCCGCGCCGCAAAACCTGAACAAGCTGAAGGCGGCGATCCGCGAAGAACTGGCGCGCGCCGTCAAGGATGGCTTCACCAAGGCCGAAGTCGATGGCGCGCGCTCGGGCATCCTGCAGCAGCGGCTGCAAAACCGGTCGCAGGACGGCGTGCTGGCCGCCGGCTGGACCACGTTCCTGCATTTGAACCGCACCTATGCATGGAGCAAGGCGTTCGAGGACAAGCTGAAGGCGCTGACGCCGGCACAGGTCAACGCGGCGTTCCGCAAGGCCGTCGATTTGGACAAGTTGAACGTGGTGGTGGCGGGCGACCAGGCCAAGGCCAAATAAACCGGGCGGCGCGGCATCCGGGGCCGGTTGGCGCGGGCGCCGGGTCCGGCCAATCCGGCCGCCGCCCCATCCGGGGGCCGCCCATCCTTAACGCCACTGGCGCCCGTGCCGCCGTACTGGGCGCCGGCGCCGCATCACGGCGTCGACAGCTCCGCCACGAAGTCATACATGTCGCCGCGGAAAATCGAGCGGCAAAATTCCACCGCCTGCCCGTCGCGCAGGAAACCCAGCCGTTCCACCGCGAGCCCGGCATCGCCTTCCCTGGCCTGCAGCAGCTTCGCCTGTTCTCCCGTCAGCAACAACGCCGACAGGCGCTGCAGCGCCCGTACCGGCCGCTTGCCGGCATGCTCCAGCGCTTCATACATCGACACCCCCACCGCGTCGAGCGAGGGCAGGGCGGACGCCACGATGGTGGCGTATTCGATGCACATCGGGATCTCGTCGGCGTAGCGGATACGGTGGAAACGCAGCACCGGCGCGCCCGGCGACAGCCGCAGGCGCAGCGCTTCTTCCGGCGTCACCGTGCCTTCGGAACGTTTCAGCCATACACTGCGCGGCGTGCGTCCGCGCGCCCGCATGTCTTCGGAAAACGAGGTGAGCTTCGCGAAGTTCTTTTCGATCCGCGTATTGATGAAATTGCCGGAACCGGGGCGCCGCACCAGCAAGCCTTCGTCCACCAGGCCATCGATGGCCTTGCGCACCGTGATGCGGGAGACCGACAGGTCGGCGGCCAGCTGGCGCTCGGCCGGCAAGGCTTCGTCCGGCGCGAAGATCCGCTTGTCGATCGCTTCGCGCAGCGCGCGCTGCAATTGCTGGTACAGGGGCTGGCTGCTGGTCTCCGCCAGGTGCTGCATGATCTGAGCAAGCGTGGTGGTCATGTGGTGGTCTCATCCGCGGCACTTGCCTCGAAGAGGCAATCGCGCCGTCATCATCGTGTTCTTGCTGATTTCTTGCTGATCTCTTGCTGTCCGATAATACCAAAAAAAGACCGCGACAAAGCGGTTCGCATACCTCCGGTCATGTCCCCAGAGGGAGATAGCGCTAACTAACTGAAAAATAGGACAAAGTGGTCTGTGTTGGCACTACAACATGCGAAAAAAATACGAAAACTGGTAGTGTTCTGGTATTAGTTCGAGGTATATTGGCGTTCAATTGGTTTTGTTAGTGGTTGTAAAGAAGATCTGCAGGATGCCGCGGGGAGCGCGGTGGCCGGAACAGGGATCTCGTTAATCGGACCGGGCTTGGCTTGCAAGCCCACATCAAGGGGGAGTACATGAAACGCAATCTGACGCCGATCGCCAGCGCGGTCGCCATCCTGATCACCAGCAGCGCGCTGACGGCGCACGCACAAGACGCCAATAAAGACAATGTCGTGGTCGTGACCGGCGTGCGCGCAGCCTTGGCGCAATCGATCAACCAGAAACGCAACGCCGAATCGCTGGTGGAAGTCATCACGGCGGAAGACGTGGGCAAGATGCCCGACAAGAGCGTGGCGGACTCGCTGCAGCGCGTGCCCGGCGTTTCGGTGGCCACGGCCGGCGGCGCGGAAGGCGGCTTCGGTGAAAACGACCGCGTCAGCCTGAAAGGCACGCCGTCCAACCTGACCCTGACCACGCTGAACGGCCACACCGTGTCGTCCGGCGACTGGTATATCTCCAACATCACCAGCGGCGGCCGCTCGGTGTCGTACTCGATGTTCCCGTCCGAGCTGATTGGCCGCGTGACGGTGCACAAGAGCGCGCAAGCCAACCTGACCGAAGGCGGCGCCGCCGGTTCGGTGGACATCGAAACCCGCAAGCCGCTCTCCTTCAAGAAAAACCTGACCCTGATGGGTTCCGTGGAAGCCGCCTACGGCGACGCGGCCAAGAAAACCAACGCCCAGGTATCGGGCCTGGTCAACTGGAAGAATGACGAGGGCAACCTCGGCGTGCTGGTGCAGGCGTTCGATGAAAAGCGTTCGCTGCGCCGCCTGGGCCAGGAATTCCTGTGGTGGGACAAGCTGTCCGACGGCATGGCGCCGCAATGGGTGAAAGCCAATCCTGAAGTCAACGGCAAATACCTGTCGATGCTGACCGGTTCCGCGCTGTTCCAGCAGGAGCGCGAGCGCAAGGGCGGCATGGTGGACGTGCAGGTGAAAGTCAACAATGACTTCAGCTTCGACATCAGCGGCCTGTACACCAAGCTGAAGGCGGACAACATCAACGCCAACTTCATGCTGGCGCCATACCAGGCGCTGACCAACAACTGGAGCGGCGTGGGCGGCGTGATTCCGTCGAAATGGACCGTGACCGGCAACCAGATCACGTCGATCACCTTCCCGAGCACCTGCCCGGTGGCCGACTGCTCGAAGATGGGCCCGTCGGTGCAGGACATCATTGCCCGTCCCGGCTCGTACAGCGATTCGAAATTCCTGAACCTGGACTGGAAATACCGCGTCAACGAAGCGCTGTCGTTCACCGGCCAGGTCGGCAGCACCCGCGGCACCGGCTATGCGCGCGACTATGGCTATGAAGCGTGGCTGGCGTATTCCGGCACCAGCCTGACCATGCACGGCCTGGATGCGCCGGCCACCGTCACCGTGGACAACGCCGCCACCTTCAATCCGCGCACCGGCGCCGACTTCTTCGGCGGCTGGGCCTCGGACACCACGGCGAAAGACAAGGAAACCTATGGCCAGATCGACGGCAACTGGAAAACCCCGTGGGACGCCGTGCCGACCGTGCGCTTCGGCTTCCGCACCGCCAAGCATGACCGCGGCCTGACCTGGCTGCAGGGCGACGTGGCCACGGCCGGCTCGCAACTGGCCAACCGTCCGACCGGCCTGACCAGCTACCCGGCCAGCCCGCTGGCCAACGTGCTGGACAAGCCATGGACCTTCACCGCCGATTCGATGAAGGCATGGGGCGACAAGTACGTGACCTTCGCCAACCACGCGTACCAGAACGAATTCAAGATCGCCGAGAAGGCCAACGCGATCTACGCCATGGGCGACCTGTCGGTCGGCAACATCACCGGTAACTTCGGCGTGCGCTACGTGCAGACCGACATCGACGTCGACAACGCGTCGCCGAACACGGTATGGAACCCGGTCCACACGTCCAACACGTACAAGGACATCCTGCCAAGCGTGAACGTGCGCACCGACCTGGCGAAAGACATCGTGCTGCGCGCTTCGGCCAGCCGCACCCTGGCCCGTCCGGACTTCGGCGCACTGGGTTCGCTGTCGCTGAACGATTTGACCCGCTCCGGTTCCGGCGGCAACCCGAACCTGAAGCCGATCTATTCGAACAACCTGGAAGTCGGCGCCGAATGGTACTTCATGCCGAAATCGCTGCTGGCGGTGAACGTGTATGACATGCACCTGGGTTCGTACGTGACGTATGGCGCATCGACGCAGAACTTCTACAACCAGGCGGTGAAAGCCGTCACGCCTTACAACATGAGTTCCGCACTGAACACCAAGGCGCGTGTGCGTGGCGTGGAACTGCAGTACAGCCAGGACCTGGGTAACGGCTTCGGCGCCAGCGCGAACTACACGTACGCGGATGGCAAGGAAACCGGCAAGGCGCCAAAATCGGCTTGCGCGGACCTGGGCGATTGCCACATGATCGGTACCTCGAAGAACTCGTACAACCTGTCCGCGTTCTATGAAAACAGCCGCTTCAGCGCGCGCCTGAACTACAGCTTCCGCTCGGCCTTCCTGAATGGCCTGGACCGCAACAGCGCGATTTACCAGGATGATGTCGGCACCGTGTCGCTGGCCCTGAACTACAACATCAGCGACAACCTGACGCTGTCGTTCGAAGGCAAGGACTTGAATGACCCGCTGCTGAAATCGTACGCCACCACCAAGGACCAGCCGCGCGCGTTCTACAAGAACGGCAAGCAGTTCTTCCTGGGCCTGCGCGGCAAGATGTAAGTTTCCTTCAGCTGAGGCTGCAAGCAGTGTGATCCGCATGGCTTGAACCGGCATGCGTTGAAACTGCGTTCGGCAGGGCTTCCCCGGGAGTCCTGCCATTTTTTTATTCTTTTCCGACTTGCCCATGCGCTCAATTTTTCCGGTATTGCTGATGGCCGCGCTGGCGCCGCCGCTGTTCGCGGCGGACATGCCAACGTTTCTCTACAGTCCCTACAAGCACCTGGCGATGTGGAACGACCCCGCCACCAACGTCATCACGACCGCTCCCGGCGGGGTGAAGTCGCCCTATGCCGCCATCGCAGGCAGGCAGCCGCTGACCTGGGCCTTCGCCAGCGGCGAATGCGGCGATGAACAGTGGGGCGGGCAGGGCGCGCAAGCCGTGGCGGACGCCAATGTGCCGGCGTTCGCGCGGGCCGGCATCGGCTACGTGATTTCCACCGGTGGACAGGGGGCGGTATTCACCTGCGCCACCGACGAGGGCATGGAGCGCTTCATCCGGCGCTATGAATCGCCGCACCTGATCGGCTTTGATTTCGACATCGAAGAGCAGCAGACGCCGGAGCAGATCGCGTCGCTGGCCGCACGCATCGCCACCGCGCAGCTACGCCGTCCACACTTGCGCATGAGCTTTACGGTGGCCACGCACGCGGCGTCGGACGGCAGCCTGCGCAGCCTGAACCCGACCGCGGAAGCCGTGCTGGCCGCGGTGCGCCAGGCCGGCGTGCGCGGCTATGCCCTGAACCTGATGGTGATGGATTACGGTCCCGCCACCGCCGATGCATGCGTGGTGCGCCAAGCCGGCGGCAAGGCGCGCTGCGACATGGGGGCCTCCGCGCTGCAGGCGGCGCGCAACGTGCATGAAAAATATGGCGTGCCGTACGGACAGATCGAATTGACCGCCATGATCGGCGTGAATGACGTGGTGGACAATGTCTTCACGCCGCGCGACGCGGCCACCATGGCGCGTGGCGCGCGCCGCCTGAAGCTGGCGGGCCTGCATTACTGGTCGCTGGACCGCGACACGCCATGCCGCAAGCCCGTCACGGGCGCGGACGCCACGTGCAGCACCATGCCGGGCGTGCCGGCCGGGGCATACCTGCGTGCGTTCCGCCAGGCGCTGGGCGGGGCGGCGCCATGACGTTGGGGGCGGTATTGTCCGGGGGCGACGCCTGCCGGTACGCAAGCCCGCGGTTTGGCCGGCAGGCGCCGCGCAGGAGGGCGCCATGACGTTGCGGGTGGTGACGGGCATCGATGGCGTCCCGGCCGCGGCCGCCGCGGCGCGGCGCTATCCTTCGCTCGACGTGCTGCGCGGGCTGACCGTGGCGCTGATGATCATCGTCAATACCCCGGGGGACTGGAACACGGTCTATGCGCCGTTGCTGCACGCCCAATGGCACGGCTTCACGCCGACCGACTGGGTATTTCCCACGTTCCTGTTCGTGGTCGGCAATGCGCTGAGTTTCACGCTGCCGAAGACCGCGCACCAGCCCACGGCTTCGGTGCTGGCGAGAGTCGGCAAGCGCAGCGCCATCATGTTCGCGCTGGGTTTCCTGTTGTTCTGGTTTCCCTTCGTGGCGCCCGACAGTGGCGGCCACTGGAGCGTGATTCCACTGTCCGGGGCGCGCATCCCCGGTGTGTTGCAGCGCATTGCCCTGTGCTTTGCGCTGGCGTCGCTGCTGTTGCACGTGGCGAAGGAAACCGGGGCATGGGCCTATTGCGTGCTGGCGCTGGCGGGCCATTGGACCGTGCTGGCGCTGGGAGGGGATTTGACGCTGGCCGGCAATGCCGCGCTCAAGGTGGACTTGTCGCTGCTGGGCGCGCGCCACCTGTACCAGGGCGAAGGCGTGCCGTTCGATCCGGAAGGCGTGCTCGGCACCATACCCGCCACGGTCAACGTGCTGGCCGGGTATTTTGCCGGCCGCCTGTTCGTTGCCAAGGGGGCGGCATGGGAAACCGTGGCGCGCCTGATGCTGGCCGGCGTGGCGTGCATTGCCGTGGCGCTGTGCTGGGATCAGGTCTTGCCGTTCAATAAGAAGCTGTGGACCGGTTCCTATGCATTGCTGGCCATCGGGCTGGACCTGGTGGCGCTGGCCGTGGTGATCCACCTGGTCGACATGCGCGGGAGCGCGCGGCGCGGCTGGGTGTATTTTTTCGAAGTGTTTGGCAAGAACACGCTGTTCATTTACCTGTTGTCGGAATTGGCGGTGGTGGTGCTGGTGCGCGCGCATGTCGGCACGCAGGATGCCTATGCGTGGCTGTATGGCGCCACGTTCCGGCCGCTGGCGCCGCCGAAGCTGGCGTCGCTGCTGTTTGCCGTCGCGTTCATGCTGGTGTGCTGGCTGGCCGGCTACGCGCTGGACCGGCGCAAGATCGTCATCAAGGTGTAGCGATGGCGCCTGCACCGCGCCTGGCGAGCCTGGATGCGTTCCGCGGCTTCGTGATCCTGGCCATGACCTGGGTGAATTACATCGCCGGCATGCCGGGCATTCCCTACTGGCTGGAACTGGGGGCCCCGCGCGCCGAGGGCGGCACCGGGCCGGACCTGGTGTTGCCCGCTTTCCTGTTCAGGGCCGGCAGGGCGATTCGTCGGGCGGGGGGGCGCGACGCGCCGCACGGCTTGACATGGCCGCTGCTGGGCCGCCTGCTGTGGCGCGCCGGCAGCCTGATGGCGGCCGGCGTGGTGCTGGCCGAAGCCTGGCGCTATGACGAAACCGCCGCGCTGTTGCCGCGCGCGCTGTACTTCACGCTGTTTTACGCGGCGATGCTGCTGGTGTGGCGCCAGGTTCCGCCACGCGGCCAGGCGCGCGGCTGGCCTTTCAGGCTGGGCGTGGCGTTGATGGCGGCGCTGCTGGCGCTGTACCGCGGGCGGCCCGACGGCGCAGCTTCCACGGTGTACCTGCACCACAGCTGGTGGGGCATCCTCGGCATGATCGGCTGGGCGTACCTGGTATGCGCCGTGCTGTACCTGCTGGCGCGCGGGCGCGGCGCCGCGCTGTGGGCATGCCTGCCGCTGTTGCTTGCGCTGTATGCGGGCGGCACCGATGGCTGGCTGCCGCTGCCGGCCGCCGTGCAGGATTTCGTCAACGTGCCGCAAGTGCTGGGCTCCACGGCGGCCAACATGATGGCGGGCGTGCTGGCGGGACGGGTGCTGGCGGCCGTGCCGGTGACTGTGCAGGCGGAGGTTTCGCCTGGCGCGGCGATGCGGCCATTGGCGTTGCTGGCGCTGGCCCTGTTCGCGGCGGGCCTGCTGCTGCGGCCCTGGTATGGCATCAACAAGATCCAGGCCACCGCGCCCTACACGCTGGTCTGTGCGGGCATCACGCTGGGAGTGTTCATCGTGTTTTACTGGCTATGCGACGTGCGCGGGTGGCGCCGCTGGTGCGCGTGGCTGTTGCCGGCCGGCGGCAACGCCCTGTTTGCCTATATCTTGCCCGACCTGTGGGAACAACTGGCGGCGCTGCTGCACGTGCCGCGCTTCTGGTGGCCGCTGTGGCAGCACGGCGGCATTGGGGGGCTGCTCAACGCTGCAATCCTGTCGCTGGCCATGATCGCCCTGACCGCGCTGGCGACGCACGCCGGCCTGCGCCTGAAAATGTGACGATGTCCCCCCGGTGCCTGACCCCAGGGTATGACATCGTTGAGAATGATCAAATTTGTCCACCCCTGGTGCCTGACCCCAGGGTGTGACATCGTTGAGATTAGTCAAACTTGTCATTGCCGGTGCCTGACCCCGGGGTGTGACATGAAGGCGGGGAGGGTAATGAAAAAGCCGCCGGGCGCGGTGGCGCTGCAGCGGCTCGGTGGGGGACGGGCGCCCCGGGGATTACTTGGCGGCGGCTGCGGTGGAACCGATCGGGCGGTTCATCCACATGGTCCAGTAGCGGGCCAGGTCGCCGCGGCCGTCGGCCGGGTTCACCGACGCCAGCACCTTGGCGGCTTCTTCCTTCTTGCCGGCCAATGCGTAGGCGTAGCCCAGGCGCAGTTTCGCGTCTTCAGGGAACTTCGCGACGCCCTTGGCAATACCCTTTTGCATCAGGTCCAGGCCCTTGTCGTACTGGCCCATGGTCACGAACACATAACCGAGGTTGACCAGGCCGACGCCGTCTTTCGACTTGGTGGCGGAAGGGATGCCGCTGTCGGCATTCTTCGCATCGTCGGCGGCGCCCTTGTTGGCCTGGTCGCGCAGTTTCTTGTGCTTGGCGGCATCCGCACCGGTGCCCAGCGAGCCCTGCTCGAAACCTGCATCCAGCGCGGCCTTGGCTTCCGTGAAGAAGCCGCCCAGCACGGCCAGTTCGGCCAGTTCATACAAATCGTCGCCTTCCAGCTTCGGCAGCACGGCTTTCTTCAGGCGCAGCATGTCCAGGTCCATGCGCATGTTGTAGCCATCCTTGCCGCGGGTACGGTTCAGCAATTCGTTCCAGTTCGCTTCGGTTGGGTAATACTTGACGAACATTTCCAGCGCGCCCATATAGGTCGGCATGTCCTTGCCCTGCGCGGCTGCGCTCTGCAGCAATTTCAATTCGTCGACGGTCGGCGCCTGGCCGGCCGCTTCGCGCGCGGCGATATCCTTCCTGGTCTCGGCCTTGACCGCGTTGAAGTCGTTTTTCAGGTACAGCGCGCGCAAAATTTGCAGGCGGGTCTTGGCGGCGTCGCCCGATTCCGTCGCATAGCGGTTGTACCAGGTGATGGCCTTGTCGTAATCCTTTTGCTGGAAGTACGTGTTGCCGGTGGCTTCGATGAAGTTCAGCTTGTCGCGCGGCGACATGCGGCCCGATTCAATCATGGCTTCCAGGGCCGGCAGCAGCATGGCGGTGTCTTCGCTGGCCGAACCCACGCGCACGCGGACGTCGTTCAGGATGAAGATTTCAAACGGCGTCAGGTTCGGCAGGGCGGCGCCCTGGGCAACGCGGTTCTTGATTTCCGCGTAGTTCTTCGCGGCCATCAGTTCCTTGACCTGGTTCGGGTCGATCAGCTTGTACAGTTCAGGACGGATAGTTTCCTGTTTTGCCGCCTCCGGCGCTTTTTCTTCAGCGGCCAGTACGGGAGACATGCCAAGCACGGCCGGCGCAAAGTTCAAGCCGAGAACGGCCGCGAGCAGGCTGGTACGTGCGAAACGGAACTTGGTCATCGAGGTTACCCTTCATTCAGTCGAAAACAAACAGATATTGTCCCACAAAATAGCAGTTATGCCGAAATGTGGCGTGCGCAGGATTGTAACGTTTGTTAGGCAGGCGCGGAGGACGGCACAGTGTTACCGTCTGTATCGAACAGCAGGCAGCGCTGCGGCGGCAGGCGCAGCCTGACGGTACTGCCGGGCGCCGGCGGCGGCTGTTCGGACAGGTGGCGCACGGCCAGCAATTCCGTGGCTGCCCCGTCGTCCGCTCCCGCGGCGGCCCGCGTGTCCACGCCCAGGCCGGTGGCCGCTGCCATGCCGGCGCCATGGGCCGTTTGCCCATCCGTGGCAGTCCTGCCGGCCAACGCCGCACCGGACAGCCGCACATAGACGATGGCCTGGTCGCCCAGGAACTCCACATGGCCGACCGTCACCGGCAACAGGCCCGCGTCGTCTGTATCCTCCGGCAACAGCAGCGCGTGTTCCGGCCGCACGCCCAGGGTGAGCGAAGCGCCGCGCGGCACGTCGCCGCCGGCCGCCGCGACTTCCACCACGTCGCCCGACGGAAGCCGCACGGCGATGAAGTCCGGCGCGCTGGCGACCGCCTGCACCGGCAGGAAATTCATTTTCGGCGATCCCAGGAACCCGGCCACGAAGCGGTTGGCGGGCCGGTGGTACAACGCCAGCGGCGTGCCGACCTGCTCGATGCGCCCGCCCGAAAACACGGCGATGCGCTGGCCCAGCGTCATGGCTTCCACCTGGTCGTGCGTCACGTAAATCATGGTGGCGCCCAGTTCGCGGTGCAGGCGGCCCAGTTCCACGCGCATTTGCACACGGAGGCTGGCGTCGAGGTTGGACAGGGGCTCGTCGAACAGGAACACGCCAGGCTTGCGCACGATGGCGCGGCCGATCGCCACGCGCTGGCGCTGGCCGCCCGACAAGTCCTTCGGCTTGCGCTGCAGGTACTGCGTCAGTTGCAGCGTGTCCGCCACCCGTTCGACCGCCGCGCGGATGTCGGCCTTCTTGTGCCCGGCCAGCTTCAGCGCGAACGCCATGTTGTCGAACACGGTCATGTGCGGGTACAGCGCATACGACTGGAACACCATCGCGATGCCGCGTTCGCTGGGCGCGGTCTCGTTGGCGCGCTTGCCCTCGATGCGCAATTCGCCCGACGTGATGGCTTCCAGCCCGGCGATCATGCGCAGCAGCGTGGATTTGCCGCAGCCCGACGGCCCGACGAAGACGATGAATTCACCATCCCCGATATCGAGGTCGACGCCATGGATCACCGTGTGTTTGCCGTCATAGCGCTTGACGACGCCGTGCAGCGAGACTGCCGCCATGTCAGCCCGCCTCCGGCACGGCCGCCGCGCCGCCGCCTTCGGCCTGCCGCTGCAGCGGCGCCATCGGGATGAATTGCGACATCACGGCCACCGGGATTGCCGCCAGCAAGACCCACAGGAAGAATTGCTGGTAGCCGAGCGCCACCTGCACGTCGCCGCTGATCCAGCGGAACAGCACGAAGCCCAGCTGCATCACGCCGGTGGAAAACGCATAATGCGCGGTCTGGTACTTACCGGGCGCCACCACCTGCATCATGTACAGGATCACGCCGACGAAGCCGAAGCCATAGCCGAACATTTCCACGCTGAGCGCGATGCCGATCAGGGTCAGGTCGCTGGGCAGCGCGTGCGACAGGTAGTAAAACACCAGGTTCGGCAAGTTCATTGCCAGGATCAAAAACAGGATGGCGCGCTTGAGGCTGAGCCACGACGTGAAATAGCCGCCCGCGATCGAGCCGACAATGAAGGCAATGGTGCCGCTGGTGCCATACACCGCGCCGACTTCGGCCGTGGTCAATCCCAGGCCGCCCTTGTCCAGCGCTTCGCGCAGGAACAGCGGACCGATGGTCTGCACCTGCGCCTCGCCGGCGCGGAACAAAATGATGAACAGGATCGATACCCAGATGCCCGGCTTGCGGAAGTAATCGGCGATGACTTCGCGCAGGGTGCGCGCCACGCCCGCCACGGTATGGTCGTCCATGCGCGCGTTGGGACTGAGCGGCAGGGCCCACGCGTTGTAGCCGCCCAGCGCGCACATCGTCAGGCCGAGGATGCCGAAGATCACGGTCCAGGCGGACGTCACGCCCTGGGTCTTTTCCAGGTAGCCGGCCAGCATCAGCATGCCGCCCTGCGCCAGGAAGCGTCCGGCGTTGTAGAAGGTGCCGGTCCAGCCGGCATATTGCGCCTGTTCCTTGCTCGACAGCGACGCCATGTACAGGCCGTCGCAGGAAATGTCGTGCGTGGCGCAGGAAAACGCGGCCAGGAACAGCACCGCGATGGAAGCGCTGAGCCAGAACGGGAATTGCAGCGCCAGCGCCACCAGGCCCAGGCTCACGCCGCCCAGCAGTTGCAGGCTGACGATCACCAGTTTCTTGCTCGGCGCCAGTTCCAGGAAAGGACTCCACAGCGGCTTGAAGATCCATGCCGCGCCGAGGAACGCCAGCCAGTGCGTGATCTCGTCGTTCGACATCCGCATGCTCTTCATCATCTGGCCAAACACCAATGCGATGGCGAAGTACGGCAAGCCCGACGCCAGGTACAGCGATGGGATCCACTTCAGCGGGACGTTGCGGCGCGCGGTTTCCATGGTTTTTCTCCTGGTCGCTGTGGTTATTCGAAGCCGGGCACGGGGCAGGTGCCGCTCGCGTCCAGTTCACCGGACAGCCAGGCATTGACGGCCTCCAGCGCCGGCGCGGCAAAGCCATAGGTCATCAGGGCCGGGGCGTCGATGTCGAGCGCCTGGTATGGATTCCACAGCGCCAGGTGCAGGTGCGGGCGCCAGGTGGCGCGCGGATGCGGGCCATAGCGCAGGCGCGAGGTCGACGCCAGGATCGTGTAGCGGCCATCGTTGGGCAGCGCGCGCCAGTCGAACGTGTCGGCGTCGGCGAACGTCACCAGGTCCACGTCATACAGGCGGCCCAGCGATTCGGCGACCTTGGCGGCCGGCACGCCGGCTTCCGAGACACCGTCCGACACCACGTCCTGGCGCGCCACCAGGCGCACCCGGGCGCCCGGCGCCGGGCGCACCGGATTGCCGCGCGCGGTCAGGCTGCGGCGCCAGCCCTCGGCCATGACGAGGCGGTCGGCCGCGTCTTCATCATAAGGGCGCGGCTTGCACGGATACGCCTGCGCCAGCGCGGACAGGCGCGCCAGCCGCCGGTCCACGCTGTCCTGGCGCAAGGTGCCGTCGGCCAGCGCGTTGGCGATCGCGGTCAGGGTTTCCTCCTGTGTCTCGCGCGTGCCGAGCGCCATCACCATGTCGGCGCCGGCGGCCAGCGCGCGCACGGCGGCATTGCCGGCGCCATAGCGGCCGGCGATCGCATGCATGTCCATGCCATCGGTGATGATGACGCCGTCGTAATTCCAGCGCTGGCGCAGGATGCCGTCCAGGATCGCGGGCGACATGGTCGCTGGATTGTCCGGGTCGATGGCGGGGTAGACGATGTGCGCCGTCATCATGGCCGGGGCGGCCGGGGCGGCGATGCGGAACGGGCGGAACTCGAAGTTTTCCAGCTCTTCCAGCGGCTTGTCGACGGTCGGCAAATCGCGGTGCGAATCGACGTGGGTATCGCCGTGGCCGGGGAAGTGCTTGACGCAGCACGCCACGCCTTCCGCATGGCTGCCTGCCATCCACGCCATCGCCAGTTCGGCCGCGCGCACCGGTTCGGCGCCGAACGAGCGCTCGGCGATGACGGGGTTGTGCGGGTTGTTGTTCAAGTCCAGCACCGGCGCGAAATTCCAGTTGAAGCCCAGCGCCTTGACGGCGCGCGCCACGGCCGCGCCGGTGCGCCGGCACAGGTCGGGGTCATCGGCGGCGCCCAGGCCCATGGCGGCCGGCGGCGCCGGCACCCAGGTCGAGCGCACCACGGCGCC